>JAIXQY010000089.1 GCA_027485485.1 Sphingomonadales bacterium
ACCGCGATGGCGGCCCGGCTGAAGACAGCCGGCGTGCCTCACGAGGTGGTGTTGTTCGACAAGCTTGATCACGATCTCCATGATTCAAGCGTGCGAACCGAAATGCTGCGCAAGATCGATGCTTTTCTGGCTGCAGGCGGAGTCAAATAGCGGCGTTCGCCTGGCGCACTTGCTGTATTCGAGTGGCTGGTTCCGATAAAAGCTGCAGCTCATCGACCATTCAGGGAACGGCTCGAACTGGGTCGACAGCGGCCTTTCCAGAGGTGTTCAGGCCGATGATCAACGGACACGACAGAGCGCACCGCCAGCGACATCAGATGGTGCGGGGTCAGAAACTGCTTGCCCGTCAAATCGGCTTGGCAGCATAGAAAATAGGGCCACGGCAACGCGGGGCAGGGGAAAAAGGGCGTCCGAGGGCATGCAGACCGCACAGGGGCCATCCCGCTATCGCTACACTGTCGTGACGTTCCTCGCGGTCGTCTACACGTTCAATTTCATGGACCGGCAGATCATGTCGATCCTGCAGGAGCCGATCCGCATCGAGATGGGGCTGTCCGATACCCAGCTCGGCATGCTGACCGGGCTGACCTTCGCGCTGTTTTACACAACCTGCGGCCTGCCCGTGGCCTGGTTGTCGGATCGCTACCGCCGGGTCTCAATCATGGCCGCGGCCTGTGGCATCTGGAGCCTGTTCACCGTCGTCTGCGGCCTGGCGACGAACTTCACCCAGCTCGCGCTGTCCCGCGTGATGGTCGGCGCCGGTGAGGCGGGTGGATCGCCGCCATCCTACAGCCTGATTTCCGATTATTTCCCGCCGGAGGAACGCGGCACCGGGCTGGCGATCTACTCGTTGGGTGTGCCAGTGGGTTCGGCGCTCGGCGTGGCAGTAGGCGGCTGGGTGGCGGCGCATTATGGCTGGCGCGCCGCCTTTGTCGCGGTTGGCCTGCCGGGGATATTGCTCGCGGGGCTGTTGCTGCTGGTGATCCGCGAACCGAAGCGCGGCGGGCTCGATCCGTTGCCGACGGGCGCCGTGGGGCATGCTGCGCCGCAAGGCATTGGGGCAGGACTGGCGACCTTTTTGGGGAACCGCACGATGGTACTGACGGCCATATCGTCAGGGCTGTCGGCATTTGTCGGCTATGCAATGTTGAGCTGGAACCCGCCCTTCCTCGAACGCGTCAAGGGCATGAGCCTCACCGAGGTCGCGGCCTGGTACAGCCTGGTGCTCGGGGTGACGGGTTTCATCGGCACGTTCGCCGCCGGCTGGCTGGTTGACAGGCTGGGGCGGCGCGACCGGCGCTGGTATGCTTGGGTGCCGGCCATCGCCTTTGCGCTCACCTTGCCGGCGCTGGCGGGCATGATCCTGGCGCCGACCTGGCAGATCGCGCTTGCCTGCCTGGCGGTGCCAGCGCTGCTCAACAACATGTATCTGGCACCGGCGCTGACGGTCGTTCAGAATGCCGCGCCGCCATCGCAGCGCAGCCTGGCCGGGGCAACCTTGCTGTTCATCCTCAACCTGATCGGGCTTGGCGGCGGGCCACTCTATATCGGCTACATCAGTGATCTGGCGACGGCGCAGGGCGCGGATCAGTCGCTGGTGGTCGGCTATATCGCGCTGTTTCCGGTCATATTACTGACGATCGGCGCGCATCTGCTGGCGGCACGCTCGATGCGCGGGACATCGGCGCTACAAGCAGGCGTTTGAAATCCCTAAGCCGTTGGCGCATATTTGGCAGTTCACAGGCGCCGCCATCCCGGCGACACAAGGGCAGAATTTCCGTTTGAAAGGCACCTGATATGGACACCAGCAATTTGTTCCGGCTCGATGGTCGTGTCGCCCTGGTCACCGGCGGCAGCCGTGGCATCGGCAAGATGATCGCCGCCGGTTTCATCGCCCAGGGGGCCAAAGTCTATATCTCGTCACGCAAGGCGGCGGTCTGCCTCGAAGCGGCCGCCGAGCTGGGCCCAAATTGCATCCCGCTGCCGCAGGATGTCTCCACCGTCGCTGGCTGTCAGGCCTTGGCAGCGCAACTGGCGCAGCACGAAACCAGGCTCGACATATTGGTCAACAACGCCGGCGCCGCCTGGGGCGCGGCTTTTGATGTGTTTCCGGAAAGCGGCTGGGACAAGGTGATGGACCTGAACGTCAAATCGCCCTTCTTCCTCACCCAGGCCCTGCATGGCTTGCTGAAAGCGTCAGGCCGCCGCGAGCAACCGGCCAAGGTCATCAACATCACATCGATCGACGGCATAAGGCTCAATCCGCAGGAGACTTATAGCTACCACGCCTCCAAATCGGCGCTGATCTATCTGACAAAGCGCATGGCAGCGCGGCTTGTGCAGGATGCCATTCACGTTAGCTCAATCGCGCCCGGCGCGTTTGCCAGCGAAATGAACCGGGTGGCGCGCGATCAGGGGGAGCGGGTTGCGAAGCTCATTCCGGCAAGGCGCATCGGCGTTGACGAGGATATGGCCGGTGCTGCCATCTATCTGGCAAGCCGTGCCGGCGATTATGTTGTAGGCGAGACCATCACGGTCGATGGCGGTGTTGCCCATGCCAATGCCGGTTCGGCGTTTGACGGATAAACCGCAATGCGCGTCCCGATCCGCGCATGTCTCGTTCCACGGTCCGGCACAAGCCTCTCACCGCCAGCATTGGGCCAATGCGTTGGTGATTTCAGGAACGCCCAGCAACAACAGGCCCAGATGCACTGGGATTCGGGGGCCAATTTGTGGAGCGACGGGTGACGCGGAGAGCTTCCTCCAAATCCGTCGAGCCGTTAGCATCCCACGCTGGCTCCCCGGGCAGGATTCGAACCTGCGACAACTCGATTAACAGTCGAGGGCTCTACCGCTGAGCTACCGAGGAACAGCGTGGGAGCGCTCCCTTAGCGGGGGGCGGGCGGCTTGCCAAGAGGGTATGGCGCCAAAAATATCAACTGGCGAACTGTTCCAGGCTGATGCGGTCGTCCAGGGCATATTCGGGATCGAACATCAGCTCCAGGCTGATCGAGCGATCGAGGGCGATGCGGACATGGGCCACCTCGCGCACCTCCATCTGATCGGCCACGGCCGACACCGGGCGCTTCCTGGCTTCGCGCACCTCAAATTCGATCTGGCTGCCGCCCGGCAGCAACGCGCCGCGCCAGCGGCGGGGGCGGAACGGCGAAATGGGCGTGAGCGCCAGCAGATCGGATTCCAGCGGCAGGATCGGCCCGTTAGCGGACAGATTATAGGCGGTGGAGCCGGCCGGCGTGGAGACCAGCACGCCATCGCAGATCAATTCCTCCATGCGGGTCTTGCCGTCGATGGCGATGCCGATCTTGGCGGCCTGGCGGGTTTCGCGCAGCAGGGAGACTTCGTTGATGGCCGGGAAGGTGACGGTGCGCCCCGATGCGGTGGTGGCCAGCATCTGCAGCGGGTGCAGCACAAACGTCTTGGCCGATACCACCCGTTCCACCAGCGATTTGGCCTTGAAGTCGTTCATCATGAAGCCAACCGTGCCGCGGTTCATGCCGAACATCGGCTTGGGCTCCTGCAATTGCAGGGCTTCGTGCAGGCAGTGCAGCAGGAACCCGTCGCCGCCCAGCGCCACCACCACATCGGCTTCGCGCACCGGCACGAAATCATATTGCTTGCGCAAGGTTTCGCCGGCAGCGCGGGCGACATGGCTGTCTGATGCCAGCAGCGCGAGTTTCATGGATGGTCCCCCGATTGTGCCGGCGTTCAGCCGCCGGTCAAGCTCATGTGGCGTTTCACGGCCGGCTGGGCGCCGCGCCGTTCGATAATGAAATCATGGCCCTTGGGCTTGCGGGCGATGGCTTCATCCAGCGCTGCATCCAGCGCTGCCTCGCTAGCATTGGCGCCGCGCACCACGGCGCGCAGATCGGCCTGATCATCCTGCCCCAGGCACATATAGAGCTGGCCGGTGGCGGTGAGGCGGACGCGGTTGCAGCTTTCGCAGAAATTGTGGGTGAGCGGCGTGATGAAGCCCAACTGCAGGCCAAGCTCCTCGACATGGACATAGCGCGCCGGGCCGCCGGTGCGGTGCGGCAGATCGGTGAGGGTGAAGCGCTCGGCCAACTGCCGGCGCACGGTGGAGAGCGGCAGATATTGATCCAGCCGGTCCTGATCAATGTCGCCCAATGGCATGGTTTCGATGAGCGTCAGATCATGGCCGCCGCGCGCGGCAAACTGCATGAGATCGATGATCTCATGGGCATTTTCATGCGCCAGCGCCACCGTGTTGAGCTTGACCTTCAGGCCGGCGGCGGTGGCAGCGGCAATGCCGTCCAGCACCTGGGGCAGGCGGCCCCAACGGGTGATGCGGGCAAAACGCGCTGCATCCAGCGTATCAAGGCTGATGTTCACCCGGCGCACCCCGGCGGCAAACAGTGCCTCGGCATGGCGGGCCATCTGGCTGCCGTTGCTGGTGAGGGTGAGTTCGTCCAGCGCGCCGCTGTTCAGGTGGCGGCCAAGACTGTTCACCAGATCGATGATGCCGCGCCGCACCAGCGGTTCCCCGCCGGTCAGCCGCAGCTTTCGGGTGCCGCGCCGGATGAAGGCGCTGGCCAGCTGGTCAATCTCCTCCAGGCTCAACACTTCGGCTTTGGGCAGGAAGGTCATGTCTTCGGCCATGCAATAGACACAGCGGAAATCGCAGCGGTCCGTCACCGAAACCCGCAGATAGCTGATCGCGCGGCCAAACGGATCGACCAGCGGACGGGCGGGCGACAGCAGCGCAGAGGAGGCAGCACCGGATGCGGACATGGGCTGAGCCTGTGGCAAGTGCGACGCCGAACGCAAGCCATTTTGCATCTGGGCCGGGGTGGCGCACGAATTTGTCTGGACAGCGCCAATGGCGAAGCGCATCCGAAACCGTCGTCTAACGCAAGCCGGACAATGCGTGTGTCGAGTTATCAGGGTCAAGAACCAGTATTGATCATTTCGCCGCGTTATGCGGACGAATTGGCAACCATGGCGCAAGCCGCCAATCTGGTGCCCCGCATCGAGCGGATGGCACGGGAAGCGGCTGCGCGCTTTGCGGCCGAGCCGGCCCGCGTCGTGGTGGTGGATGCCCGCGGCGCCTTGCCGGCCGGCCTGGGTGTGGCCACGGACCTGGGCGCAGCGGTGGAGGCCCAGCGCGGCGCCATGCTGGTGCTGCTGTCGCGCGGCGATGCCGATGCCGCCAGCGACGCCATGGCCGCCGGTGCCACTTCGGTGCTGGTCTCCCCGTTCGGGGCCGATGTTTTTGTCAATGCCCTGCGCCTGGCCGATCGCCATGCCACACGGCTGGCCCATGCCGCCGCCGTGCTGCCGTTCCCCACGCCAACGGGCGATGCCCTGACCGGCCTTGCCGACAGTGACCGGCTGACCAGCTGGCTGGATGCGGCGCTGGCCGATGGGCGGCCGGCGGCGGTGATCATGCTGGGCGTGGCGCGACTGTCGCAGATCAGCATGCTGCACGGCCGCCAGGTTGCGGACCGCCTGCTCGTGGCCATTGCCCGCCGGCTGGGCCCCATTGCCGACAGCCCGGTGGCCAAGGGCGAAGCCCGGCTGCTGGGGCGGCTTTCCGGCACGGATTTTGCCCTGGCCGTGGTGGGCCATGCCGGGGAAGACGCCGT
This sequence comes from Sphingomonadales bacterium, assembly GCA_027485485.1. Lineage (GTDB taxonomy): Bacteria > Pseudomonadota > Alphaproteobacteria > Sphingomonadales > Sphingomonadaceae > Sandarakinorhabdus. The sequence goes on from JAIXQY010000089.1 coordinate 5,625, forward strand.
GGCCACCATGGCGCGGCAACTGGTGCTGGCCTTTCAGCGGCCCTTTGCGATTGATGACCGGGTGATCCATGTCGCCGGCCGGGCCGGGCTGGCGCTGGCCGAAACCGGCGGGGTGGAGGCCGGCTCCCTGTTGCGCGAGGCCAGCGCCGCGCTGGCCAAGGCGCGCGCGCGCGAACCGGGGGCCATTGCGCGTTTTTCCGCCGAAACCGAAGGCGCCTTGCTGAAGCGCCAGGCCGATCTGGAATCCGATCTGTATCGCGCGCTCACAGATGGCGATATCGCCCTGCTTTATCAGCCGCAGGCCCGGCTGGACAATGGCCGCATCGAAGGGGTGGAGGCGCTGGTGCGCTGGGATCATCCGGTGCATGGCCGGCTTTCGGCCGCCACCCTGCTGGAAACCGCGTCAGCGGTGGAGCTGGCCGTGGCGCTGGGCCGCCATATCCGCAGCCGGGCGATTTCGGCGGCGGCCAGCTGGACCGGGCCACTGGCCAATCTGAAGCTTTCGATCAACGTCACCGCCGAGGATCTGGCCGATGCCGATTTCGTTGACACGCTGGCGGTCGATCTGGCCCGCGCCGGCTTCTCGCCGCGCCGGCTGGTGCTGGAGGTGACGGAAGACGCGATCATCAACGACATGGAACGGGCGGCGGCCACGTTGGCGCTGTTGCGCCGCGATGGCGTGACGGTGGCGCTGGATGATTTTGGCACCGGCTATTCCAGCCTGGCACGGCTGGCGCGGCTGCCGGTGGACGTCATCAAGCTTGACCGCAGCTTTGCCCAGGGGCTGGTGGGCAATGAGCGCGAGCAGCTGGTGGTGGAAGCCATGATCAGCACCGCCCGCCGCCTCGGCCTGAGCGTGGTGGCCGAAGGCATCGAGGATGATCAGCAGCGCAGCGCTGCACTCGCGGCCGGCTGCCACATGGTGCAAGGCTATTGCCTGGCGCCGCCCTTGGATGTTGCCAGCCTGCAGGCCCTGTGGCCGCAAGGCAAGGGCCGCAGCAGCGCTGCCTGATCGGGGCCGAACGCGGGCTTCAGCGGCCGCCCAGCTTTGATCGGAACACCGCCGGGCGCTGCGGGGCCTTGGCAGCGGGAAGCGGCTTGCCGGGGGCCGGCTCCCTGGCCTTCACCGTGGCACCCTGGGCCAGCTTGGCCAATGTGGTGGCGATACTGAGCGCCCCTTTCAGGCGGGTGCGGTCATCGCCCCAGTCGGCGGCGATGAACAATTTCTGATCCGGCCGGATCTTGGCCCGGGCGCCCAGCCGTTCGATCCAGGCCATCAGGCCATCGGCATTGCGGAAGCGGTCGCCAACAAAGCTCACCAGCGCGCCCTTGCGGCCGGCTTCCAGCTTGGCGACCTGCGCCGTCACACAGGCCTGCTTGATCTCGATCACGCCCAGCAGATTTTCCACCTCCGATGGCAGCTTGCCAAAGCGGTCGATCATCTCGGCGGCCAGCGCATCGATGCCGGGGCGGCCCTCCAGCTCGTTCAGGCGGCGATACAGCGCCATGCGCACGTTCAGATCGGGCACATAATGATCGGGGATCAGGATCGGCACTTCGGCGGTGATCTGCGGGCTGAAGGCTTCGGCCGGCGGCTTCATGCCGGCGGCTTCGGCGCGGGCTTCCAGGATCGCCTCTTCCAGCATCGACTGGTAAAGCTCGAAGCCGATTTCCTTGATATGGCCGGATTGTTCGTCGCCCAACAGATTGCCGGCGCCGCGCTGATCCAGATCATGGCTGGCCAGTTGGAAGCCGGCGCCCAGCGTGTCGAGCTGGCTGAGCACCTGCAGCCGCTTTTCGGCGCCTTCGGTGATCGTCTGGCCGGCGGCGGTGGTCAGATAGGCATAGGCACGGGTCTTGCCGCGCCCGACGCGGCCGCGGATCTGATAAAGCTGCGCCAGGCCAAAGCGATCGGCGCGGTGGACGATCAGCGTGTTGGCCGAGGGGATATCAAGGCCGGATTCGATGATGGTGGTGGAGAGCAGCACATCATATTGCTTGTCGTAGAAGGCGCTCATGCGCTCTTCGACGTCCGATGGCGCCATCTGGCCGTGGGCGACGATGGGCTTCACCTCCGGCACCTCGCCGCGCAGAAACTCCTCCACATCGGCAATATCGGCGATGCGCGGCACCACCACGAAACTCTGCCCGCCGCGATAATGTTCGCGCAGCAGCGCCTCGCGCAGCACCACCGGATCGAACGGCATCACATAGGTGCGCACGGCCAGCCGATCGACCGGCGGGGTGGCGATGATCGACATTTCGCGCAAGCCCGTCAGCGCCATCTGCAAGGTGCGCGGGATCGGCGTGGCGGTGAGGGTGAGCACATGGACATCCGCCTTCAGCGACTTCAGCCGTTCCTTGTGGACGACGCCAAAGCGCTGTTCCTCGTCAACGATCACCAGGCCCAGCCGCTTGAACTCCACCCCCTTGGCCAGAATGGCGTGGGTGCCGACGATGATGTCCACTGTGCCATCGGCCATGCCGTCGCGGGCGGCCTTGGCATCGGCGTTGTTGACCAGGCGGGAGAGGTGACGCACCTCCACCGGCAGGCCGCGGAAGCGGTCGCGGAAATTCTGGTGATGCTGGCGCGCCAGCAGGGTGGTGGGGCAGACCACGGCGACCTGCATGCCCGACAGGGCCGCGGCATAGGCGGCGCGCAAGGCCACCTCCGTCTTGCCGAAGCCGACATCGCCGCACACCAGCCGGTCCATCGGCCGGCCTGAGGTGAGATCGTCAATCACGTCGCCGATGGCCTTCAACTGGTCGTCGGTCTCGGCATAGGGGAAGCGATCCACGAACGCCGCCATGCCGTGCGGATCGATGCTCACCGGCTCGCCCTCGCGCAGGGCGCGCGCGGCGGCGGTGGCCAGAAGTTCACCCGCAATCTCGCGGATGCGGTTCTTCATGCGGGCCTTGCGCGCGCTCCAGGCCACGCCGCCCAGCTTGTCCAGGCCAACGCCCTCACTGTCGCTGCCATAGCGGGTGAGCACGTCGATATTCTCGACCGGCACATACAGCTTGTCGCCGCCGTCGTAGCTCAAGGCCACGCAGTCATGCGGCTTGCCGCCGATCGGGATGGCGAGCAGGCCATCATATCGCCCGATGCCATGATCGCGGTGGACGATAAGATCGCCGGGCGTGAGCATGGCCAGTTCGGCCATGAAGGCATCGGCCTTGCGGGCCGATCGCGCCTTGCGCACCAGCCGGTCGCCGAGCATGTCCTGCTCGGTCAACACCAGGATGCGGCTGCGCGGTTCGGTCTTGGTGAAGCCGTGATTGAGCGGCAGCACGGTGAGCACGATCTGGCCGGCCGCGGCAAGGCCCAGCGCCTCCTGCCAATGATCGGCCATTGCCAGGCGGGCGACGCCTTCATCGGCCAGCAGGCCCGACAGACGGTCACGCGCGCCGATGGAATAGCTGGCGAGGATCACCCGGTCTCCGGCAGCGCGGGACGCCTCCACATGCGCCTTGATCGCGGCATAGACCGGCGGGCCGCCATTGGCCTGCGCCACGCGTTCGGGGGCGAAGTCGCGGGCCGGCACGGCATCGCAATCCACCGCGTGCAGCGTGCCATCGGCCACGCTGTGCGGGCTGGCGGCGTGGGCCCGGTGGGCGGCCAGCCGCTCCGCCCATTCGCCGGCGCCCAGATACAGGGCATCGGCGGGCAGCGGGCGGTAACTGCCCTTCTTGGCGCTGAGCGCGGTCACCCGGTTGTCATGATAATCGGCGATGGCATCGAAGCGATCGGCGGCGGCCTTGTCGGCCCCGGCGCTCTTCACCAGCACATCATGCTCGCCCAGCCAGTCGAACAGGGTGACGAGGCCAGGTTCGAACAGCGGCAGCCAATGTTCCATGCCGGCCAGCCGGCGGCCATCGCTCACCGCTTCATAGATCGGATCGGCGGTGGCGGTGGCGCCAAAGCGGTCGAGCCAGCCGCTGCGAAACGCCTTGATGCGGGCTTCATCCAGCAAGACTTCGGACACCGGCAGCAGCGTGAAGCCATCGGCCGGCCCCAGGCTGCGCTGGCTGGCCGGATCAAAGCGGCGGATGGTTTCAATCTCGTCGCCAAAGAAATCGAGGCGCAGGCCATAATCTGCGCCCGACGGCA
>JAIXQY010000032.1 GCA_027485485.1 Sphingomonadales bacterium
CGCGTTTGGGCGGCAGCGGGAAGAAGCCGGACGTGCGGCGGATATAATCCTCATACCCCGGCCGATGCTTCTTCAGGCTGTGCTCCAGCATCGGCGCGCCCGACCAGCGGGTGAGGGTGAAGGACAGGAACAGCGGGCCAATCACCGTCCACCATGGCGCACCGGCGGCGATGCCGACGATGAAAATGCCCCACCAGGCGGTGAAGTCGCCGAAATAATTGGGGTGGCGGGTGTAGCGCCAAAGTCCGGAGTCCATCACCCGGCCCTTGCTGGCGGGATCGGCGCGGAAGGCTTCCAGTTGGGCATCGCCGATGGTTTCAAAGGCGATGCCAATCAGGGCGATGCCGGCCCCGGCCAGGCCCCACCACGGCAGCGCTGCACCATCATCGGCCAGCACGCCGGCCTGCGCCGGCAGGCACACGCCCCACAGCAACGGCCCCTGCATGCCGAACGCGCGGAACCATGCCGCCTTGGCAAAGCTCATCCCCTGTTTCTCGATGGCGTGGCCCAGGATCTTTTCATAACGCGGGTCGCGGCCCAACCGGCGCCAGCGGGTGATCAGGTGCGTGCCCAGCCGCAGGCCCCACAGGGACACCAGCGCCACCAGCCACCATCCGGCCTGGCCCGCCGGTCCGCCGTTCAGGATGGCGGCGATGGCCACGGCATACACCATGCCATAGGCCCAGATGGCATCGATGAACGACACATCGCGGATGGAGACACTGTACCGCCAGCACAGGCCCATAAGCCCCACAACGGCGGCGAGCGTAATCGCAAGATTGATCAGCATCGGTCTTCAGGCAGCCTTGTTGAAGCTTTGCACGCTGGCATTCACGATGGATTTCATCGCCTTGTCAGGGTGGCGGGGCGTGGTGGAGCGATAAAATTCCTCCACCCGCGCCATGTCGGCGGCATAATCGCCGGTGGGCATGAAGGCCACGCCCAGCCCGCCGGTTTTCTTGGCATAATCCATCATGCCGATGATCAGCGGCACCTTGGCACCCAACGCGATGTGGTAGAAACCGGTTTTCCACTGGCCCACCGATTTGCGCGTGCCTTCCGGCGCGATGGTGAGCAGAAATTCGTCGCGGCGGTTGAACTCGTCGATCATCGCCTGAACATAATTGCCGCCGCTCTCGCGGTTCACCTGCACGCCGCCCATCTGGCGCATGAAATTGCCCAGCGGCCATTGAAACAGCTGGCGCTTGGCCATGAAGCTGGTTTCCACGCCCAGTTCGCGGGTGAGGCCGATATAATAGATGAAATCCCAGTTGCTGGTGTGCGGCGCCGCGATGATCACCGCCTTTTTCGGCAATGGCCGCACCGCGGTCGCTGTCCAGCCCATCAGGCGGAAAAACCGCACGATCATCCATTCCAGCAGGCCCGACAGCCAGCTCTTCTTCACCGCCGTCATGCGCATTCCCCAAGTGTGCCAGCGGCTCTCGAACGGCCGCCGTGTTCCTCTTCCAGCGACACAGCATCGCGGATACCGGGTGGCAAAGTCAATTGACGTGTCAAACGCTGCGACACCGGCTATGGCGGCACCATGATCAAGATGCTTGCCGCCTATGGCCTTACCCTCATTGCCTTTGCCGCCATCGATGCGGTGTGGCTGATCAACATGGCGCCGCGCCTGTACAAGCCGGAAATCGGCGCGGTGATGATGGAAGAGGGCTTCCGCCTGGCGCCGGCGATGATCTTTTATGCGCTCTATATCGGCGGCATCGTCTATTTCGCGGTGTGGCCCGGCCTGACCGAAGGTGTCGCCAAGGCGGCCTTGCAGGGCGCCATCCTGGGCTTCCTGTGTTACGCCACCTATGATTTCACCAACTATGCCACGCTGAGGGTGTGGAGCCTGAAGGTGACTGTGCTCGATCTGATCTGGGGCACGGTGCTCACCGGCGGCACCGCTGCAGTGGGGACCTGGCTGACGCTGAAGCTGTTTCCCGCGGCCTAATCCTGCCAATCAGCGCGCAGGTAACCCTGGGCGCGCAGCAGCACGGTGAGGTCGCCGTGGCGCACATGCGCCTGTGCCGCGGCAGCCGCCTTGGGCTTGGCGTGATAGGCGATGCCCAGCCCGCCGCCGGCCATGGCCGCCGTGATCATCGGGATATCATTGGCACCATCGCCCACCGCCACCACGGCGTTCAGCGGCGTGCCGTCGGCTTCCAGCAGCATCTGCTTGGCGGCGGCGTCCACGATCGGATCGGCCACGGTGCCGGCCAGCGTCTCACCATCCCGGTCCAGCCGGTTGGCGATGGCGCGGGCAAAGCCGATCTGGCGCGCGACCGGCACGGCAAAATCCATGAACCCGCCCGATACCAGCAGCGACCGCGCGCCATTGGCGGCCATTGTCTGCACCAGGGTGCGCGCACCGGGGTTCAGGCGCACCCGGTCGCGCAGGCAATCGGCCAGCGTCGCCACGGCCAGGCCCTTCAACAGGGCAACCCGGGCCTTCAACGCGCCGGCAAAGTCCAGTTCACCGCGCATCGCCGCTTCGGTGACGGCGGCAACCTCGGCCTTCACCCCGGCATAATCGGCCAGTTCGTCGATACATTCGCAGGCGATCATGGTGGAATCCATGTCGGCCACGATCAGGCGCTTGCGGCGCGGGCTGGCGCCGGCCTGCACCACCACATCCACGTCCGGCAGCGCATCCTCCAGCGCGGCGCGCACGGCGCGGCCATCGCCGCGCGCCAGTATGTCGAAGGCATCGCCGGCCTCCAGCCAGCTTTGCGCCACGATTTCGGCGCCGATCCCGCGCACGACATCGCTTGCCGCCGAGACAGTGCCGGGCGACAAGGCGCCTTCGGCAACCAGAGTGATGATGAGCGCGTCTGCCATAAACCTCGATCCGATGCGGATCACCGTCCTGACAGGGCCAACCGCCGGCGGCAAGTCTGCGCTGGCGCTGACGTTGGCGGCCCGCATGAATGGCGTGGTCATCAATGCCGATGCCAGCCAGATGTATCGCGATCTCGCCATCGTGACGGCGCGGCCCAGCCCGGCGGACACTGCGGCCGTGCCCCACCGCCTCTATGGCGTGCTGGCCGGGGATGATGTGTGCAACGCGGCGCGCTGGGCCGATCTGGCCAAGGCCGAAATTGCGGCGGCGCGCGCGGCGGGGCTGCACCCCATCATCGTCGGCGGCACCGGGCTCTATCTGGCGGCGCTGGTGCACGGGCTGGCACCGGTGCCGGCCATCGACGAAGCGGTGCGGGCCGAGGTGCGCGTGCTCGCCACGGCCGCCGCCCGTGCCGCGCTGGAACGCGAGGATCCGGCCGCCGCTGCCCGCCTGATGCCGGCCGATCGGCAGCGCACCCTGCGCGCGCTGGAAGTGGTGCGCAGCACCGGGCAGACGCTGGCCGCCTGGCAGCAGCAGCGGGAAGGCGGGCTGGGGCCGGCGGCCGTGCAGGGTCTGGTGGTGGATCGCCCCCGCGCCGAACTCCATGCCCGTGCCCAATCCCGATTGGCCGCGATGCTGGCGGCCGGCGCATTGGCGGAGGTGTCGGCCCTGCTGGCGCTTGGCCTGCCGGCCGGCGCGCCGGTGATGAAGGCGCTGGCGGTGCCGCAACTGGCGGCGCACTTGGCCGGGGCGTGCAGTCTGGATGCGGCGCTGGCGGAGGCGCTGGCAGCAACGCGGCAATATCAGAAGCGTCAGCAGACCTGGTCGCGCAACCAGCTGGCCGATTGGCAGCAGGCGCAGCTGGGTTGAACCGGCGACAAGCACCTGTCGGCAGAATTTACAGCGATATGTGGTTAATGAACAATTAACACCGTAAAATCATGGAGTTATGGCTTGGCACGCTCTTTGCATAACTGGGTTCGGGTTTCACAAGAAAAATCAGAACCTGAACGACATAAAAAAGGAGACACACATGCGTAAGTTTATGTTTGCAGCCGCTGCTGCCCTTCTCGCTTCGGTCCCGGCCAACGCCGTGATCGTGTCCGGCACGCTCTCCAGCGGCACCGTCGTCACCAACGGTGGCAGCTTCCAGATCGTCGCCGCTCCGACCACCATCGGCACCAACCTGGTGAACAGCGCCAACGTTCTGGGCGTCAACGAACGCCAGAAGGTGACCCTGGGCGCCGCTCAGCGCCTGATCAACGCCAACCTTGCATCGGGCACGGTCATCGCCAACAACGCGGCTGCCGTGAACGCGGTCAGCACGGTGATTTCTGCCGGCACCGTCGTGAACAGCCACCTGATCTTCCTGGATCCGGCCGGCAGTTCGACCCGTGGCGCCACTGGTTCGGTGACCTTCAACGGCCGCATCCTGGGCTTCATCCTGCATGACACCGGCCGCAATGGCGTCAACTTCACCAGCACCAACGCCATCTTCGGCGCGCCCGGCACCACCTATGCTGCCATGCACTCCGGTCTCGACGGCGCTCCGGATGCCTACGCGATCACTGGTTCGGGCAACAAGACCCTGAACTTCACGTTCAACGCGACCGCCACCTCGGCCGATTTCGTCCGCGTCATCACCGCTGTGCCTGAGCCGCGCAGCTGGGCCATGATGCTGGCCGGCTTCGGCATGGTTGGCTTCGGCATGCGCCGCCGTCGCGCCGCCGTCGCTGCCTGATCTTTCGATCAGCTGATGTGCAGGGGGATGCACCGGCAATGCCGGTGCAGCCCCTTTCACGTTTGGGCCCCAAACTGCACGAGAATGGGTCCAGA
>JAIXQY010000123.1 GCA_027485485.1 Sphingomonadales bacterium
TCGGATCGCTTCGATTATGAAGGGGAGCTTGCCCTTGTCATCGGCCGGGCAGGGCGGGCCATCAGCCGTGCACAGGCGCTTGACCATGTCGCCGGCTATTCGATCTTCAACGATGCGTCGGTGCGTGACTGGCAACGCCACAACATCCAGTTCACCCCCGGCAAGAATTTTCCCGGCACCGGGGCCTTCGGGCCGGAATTGGTGACGCCCGATGAGGTTCCCGATCTGGCCGAGCAGCGGCTGCAGACCCGGATCAACGGGATGCTGGTGCAGGACCAGCCGATTTCCGACATGATCTGGGATGTGGCGTTCCTGATCGAATATTGTTCGACCTTCACCCCGCTGCACCCCGGCGACGTCATTGTCACCGGCACCCCTGGCGGTGTGGGCGACAAGCGCGAGCCGCCCTTGTACATGGGAGATGGTGATGAGGCCGAAGTGTCGATCGGCCGGCTCGGGGTGTTGCGCAACCCCGTCGTCAAGGAGCGATGAGGAGCCCGGTTTGAACTGATCCGCGAATGCGGCCATCGGTTGCCAATTGACGCAAGCCGTGTCGCCAAAGACTGTGGGGATGGAATTGCCTTGGCCCCGGTTGGTGGGCACGACTGTGGCTTGGAACCCGCCTGCCATAGCTGCCAGCGGCGCTGATCGGCCGCTCGCACCGAAAGCAGATATTTGCGTACGCGGATCAGCGACATCCTGGAATCACTGGGTTTGCACGCCAACACTTTATCAGCTGGCGCGATCCCCCGAATTGATCAGCAAGGCTGCCGCGATCTCGAACGGCCGCCGGGATCGCTGGGCCCGCGCCACGATCCAGGCGCCTTCCAGTGCAATCAACAGCCCCGTTGCCAGCGCATTTGGGTCGGCCCGACCAAGGCGCAGCGCCTGTGCTTCGGCCGCTTCTATCCAAGACTGGAAGATTGCCTGGCAGGCGGCCGTCAACCGTTCAGAGCCCGGCACGGTTTCCAGTAACACGGAGGTAACAGGACAACCCTCGGAAAATCCGCTGCGCTCGAACCAGTCGGCAATGTCGGTCGTCAACCGAGCCGCACCCTCGGAAAAGCTGGTGGCGTTGGCGAATGCCCGATCAATCATGGCATTGACGACCTCGCCTGCCATCGCCATCGCCACTTCCGCCAGCTGCTCCTTGCCATCGGGAAAATGATGATAAAATGAGCCTTTCGGCGCGCCGCTGGCTTCAAGAATCTCGATAAGGCCGGTGCCGTGATAGCCGCGCTTCTGAAACAGGTGAGCGGCGGCTGTGACCATGCGACCCCGGCTTGTTGGTTTTTCTGACATTCTCGCTCCATCTCCGGCATTTGCCGAACGTCATGCCTGTCCCACATTTCGCTTGACCGATATAGCATCAGTCCCACATTATGGCGACCGGTCTAGTGATTCCAAGGGAAATAGAGCATGACAGAACTCCTCGCCATCGCCCGCCAGGTTCTGGCGGCGCAACCGTTCAGTGTTCTGGTTGGTACCGAGGTCACGCATTATGCTGATGGCGCAGTTGAACTGCAGCTGGCCATTGGTGACATGATCAAGCAGCAGCATGGCTTCGTGCATGGCGGCGTACTCGCCTATCTTGCCGACAATGCGCTGACCATGGCCGCGGGGCTTGCCATGGGTGGCGGGGTCCTCACGGCCGAAATGAAGGTCAATTATCTGCGGCCGGCCGTTGGTGAGATGCTGATTGCCCGCGCCTGGACATTGAATGCCGGGCGATCGCAGGGCGTCAGCCGCTGCGATGTCTTTGCGGTTGCGGACGGTGTCGAGAAGCTCTGCGCGGCGGCCCAGGGCACGATCATGAAAAGTCACACCCGTTCCGGCGTCGGGCTGGAAAAGGCCGCCGCGCCGTCAGCGCGCGCCGCATGAAGCTCAGCAATCGCCACCACAAGGGTCTGATCATGACCATCATAACCGTCTCTGCCCCAAATGGCCGCATCGACGCGAGCCAGCGCGAAACGCTCGCCATGACCTTGTCCGATGCCGTTCTGGTCCCCGAGATCGGCCAGGCCCTGCCGGCGGCGCGCGTCGGCTTCCAGGTGCATTTCCACGAGCTGCCGCCCACGCATATGGCGATCGGCGGGCAGCTCCTGTCGCATCAGAACGCCGATATCCTGGTCGTCGACGTGGCGGTGATGGACGGCGACTGGCCGCGCGAGGTTCGTGCCGAAGTCATCACGCGCCTGTTCGCCGCGCTTGCCGAAGCGCTCGGCCTGCCGGCACCGTCGCCCGCGTGGTGGATCAATTTTCGGGTCATCGAAGAGGGCAGCTGGGGATCGCGTGGCGGCGTGCTGTCGATCCTCGATCTGCTCGACACCGGCGCCTTCACGCCCGCCAGGAGCGCGGCCATCCGCACCATCCTGCAACAGGGAGCAGACCAGTGACTGCACCGCTTCTCATTCACACCGATCATCGTATCACGACGATCACCATCAACCGCCCCGATCGGCGCAATGCTGTCGATCTGCAGACGGCTGTCGCATTGATCGCTGCGTTCAAGGCCTTCGACGCCGATGCTGATGCCGATGTCGCCATCCTGACCGGGGCAGGCGGTGCCTTTTGTGCCGGCGCTGATTTGCAGGCACTGGCCGCCGGCGAGCGCAAGCCTGTTGACCCCGATGGCGATTTCGCGCCGATGGGGCCGACCCGCCTGCGTCTGTCGAAGCCCGTGATTGCCGCCATTGAGGGCCA
>JAIXQY010000234.1 GCA_027485485.1 Sphingomonadales bacterium
AGCGCTTCCGCCTGCCGGTCGAGCGCGCGCTTCATGTTGTGGGCAAGCACCAATCGCATCGCACCCAGCCGCCCGGCTGCCTCGCCGATCTGGGCCGGCGGCCGGTGCAGGCCGCGTGGTTGGCCAGGGCCTTCGGGAATGGCGTGATGCATGATGAGCAGGCCAGGCCGGCTCCCGGCCAGCACCGCGTCAAACCCAGCGGAAAATTCGCTCTGGTCGCCGGCCAGCACCGCCATCTGGCCGTGGCTGCGCACGACAAAGGCCAGCGCCGGGACCACACCATGATGCACGGCAATGGCGGAAAGGCGATATTCGGGGCGATCGATCAGCAGCATTTCCCGCGGCGTGTCCGTATCGGCGCTCGGCACCTCGGTGACGGCCAGCCGTGGTTGTGGCCCCGCCAGCCAGTCGGCCAGATAGCGAAAGGCCCCGGTCCTTCGATCCAGCAGCGCGCGGACATGCTGGCGCGTGCCGGGGAACAGGCCGCGCCCATCCGGGCCGAACAGCGCCAGACGGGCCGGCGGATCGGCGAAATTGGCTGATTTCAGGATGGCGGGCAGATCGCCGGCGTGATCGACATGCAGGTGCGACACGGCAATGGCGTCGAGCGCCTCCGGCAGGGCGCCGGCTTCGCCCAGCCGCAGCAACGTGCCGGGGCCGGCATCGATCAGCAGATGCGGCCGGCCATCGACATGCACCAGATAAGAAGGCCCGGCTCGGCCCTCGGCAATCGGCCCGCCCGATCCCAACACGGCAACACTGAGCCCGCTGGCGGGGCAGGCCAGTGCGCCGGCCATCAAGATTGCCGCCAGCATCATGCACTGACCGGCGCAGGCGAACGGGAACGCTCCAGACCAAGCATATGGTCGAGCGACAGGGTGCCGGGGCCGCGAGCGATGATGGGGAGCAGGATGGCAGCCCAGCTGAGATGGGTGGGCCAGGCATCGGGATAAACGAAGATCTGGATCGTGGCCGTCATGCCCAGCAAGCCCAGCGCCCCGGCCCGCGTCAACAGGCCCAGCGCCAGCAGGATCGGAAAACCATGTTCGGCATAGGTGGCGGCATGGGCGGCGATGTCGGGCGGGATCAGCGGCAGCGCATATTCATATTCGAACAATGTGTAGGTGCTGTCCTTCAGCGTCAGCAGGCCATCCACCTTGGTGCGACCCGACAGGAAGAAGATGGCGCCACTACCGAGCCGGCAGACCAGCAGCCACAGCGATTCCGGAATCCGGGCGAGCAGGCCAACCACGGCAGCATAAAGTTTCATCATCCGTCTCCAATGGCGGGAACAAGGGCGCCCGCCGCGGCCAGCGCCGGCAGATGGGCAAGGATGGCGGCATCCAGTGCGGCCAGGGCGGTGCGCCAATGCAGCGCATCCAGCAGCGACAGCGCGTCGGCTGGCAGAGCCGTCACCAGCACCTGACTGTCGCGCCGGCAGATCAGCGCCAATTCGCCGTGACGCGGAAAATCATCGGGCCAGACCGCGCCCGGCTGATGGGCCTGCCAAAGGCTCACGATCGGCCAATCCGATGGCAGCCAGCCGGTGGCCGGCGCCAATGGCCAGCTGCGACGCGGCGTCAGGCGGCGCGGCCGGTCGGGCGGATCGGCGGCAAACAGCGCCGTGACAACCCGCCATTCCAGCCGCGCCATGTCGGCAAGCCACGGCCAGGCAGCCAGATCGGCGCAGCCGGCCAGCGTGATGGCGAAATTTGCGCCATACAGACACAGGCGCGGATCACGCGGCGGGTGGGCCAGCACGTGGCGCCGCGCCAGGGCTGCAAAGGCCGTATCGCCCAGCATGGCGTGCACCACCGGGAAATTGCCGGCCAACGCCTCGCAGGCAGCGACCATGGCATTGTTGGCGTGCACGGCAACCGCCCGGCGCAGTGGCAGCGCCGCCGGCACCGCCTCACCCAGCAGCAGGCGAGCATACCAGGCCTCGAACCGCGCCGGTGATTGGGTTGGGCCGGTGCTTGTGTCAGCCGGCATCGGCGGCATCCAGCAGGCCTGCGGCAACCCGCGCTTCCAACAACAGATCGGCCAATGGCGGCAAATCGGCATCGCGCTCCAGCAGCACCGGACGCGGGCCGGTGCGGGCCAGCAGGCGGGCTGCCAGCCCCCACACGTCTGGTGCCACTGGGGCATCATGACTATCGATCAACAGGCCGCTTTCGGCATCCGGACGGTGGCCGGCGATGTGGATCTCGCCCACGGCGCAAGCCGGAAGCTGATCGACCAGCCATCCCGCATCAAGGCCGAGATTGTGCGCAGAGACATGGATGTTGTTCACGTCGATCAGCAAGCCGCAGCCGGTCGCCTGCGCCAGCGCGCCCAGAAACGCATGTTCGGGCATGTCATGATTGCCGATATCGGCATAATGCGATGGGTTTTCGATGAGCAACCGGCGGCCGAGGGCATCCTGAATGCGCGCGACATTGGCGATGGCCAGTGCCAATGCCGCCTTTGTCCGGGGAAAGGGCAGAAAATCCGGCACATGCCAGCGGCCATGGGCGTGATCGACCAATTGCCAGGCCAGATGATCCGACACCAGAACCGGCCCGACCCGATCGCACAGCCGGCGCAGTCGCCTGACATGGGCAGCCGGTGCCATGCGCGTGCCGGCCAGCGCCAGGCCAACGCCGTGCAGGGAGATCGGGTGGCGGCGGGCCACGGCAAGCAAGGCCGCCAGCCGCGGCCCACCATCCACCATGAAATTTTCGGCATGAACCTCGAACCACAGGCCATCGGGCAGGGCGGCGCTGGCCCCATCATTGGCGGCCAGTTCGGCCAGATGCGGCAGGCGCAGGCCGATGCCAGCGCCCAGCCGCACCGACGGCCTGTGATCGAGTGTGCCGTGCATCAGGGCGGGATCAGGCGGCGGTCAACGAACCGGAGCCCTTGGGCGTCTTGATCTTGGTGCAGGTGCCGGCCGGGACCAGTTTCCAGGCGTTTTTCTGATAATCCACCTTGGACGTGCCGGCGCAGCTGGTGCCGGCGCCGGCGGCGCAGTCGTTCTGGCCGGCCTTGGCCACACCAAAGCATTTTTCCATCTTGGGCTTGTCAGCCGCAGTTGCAGCGCTTGCCGCCAGAGCCGCCAGCACCGCAGCCCCCAACATCGTCTTGCTGTTCATCATTGCCTCCACGCGCCGCCTCCATGCCAATAGGAGCGGCTGCCGCCCGGGGTTGGGTGGTGGCAGCCGCGCCAGTGCCGGCGGGGAAAGCGGACTGTGGACGCCAGCACTATGGTCTAATTCGCTCCGGCAAGCCAGACGGTTACAGAGCGCCGCCCTGTAACCGTCTGGCTTGCCGGAGCGAATATGCACATGTCGCAACCTTGAGGGGCGGCATCCGGCGCGACGGGATTGGCCAGCGCGCTCAGTTATGGAGATGAACATGCTCGCTACCCGTATCTCGCTCGCCACGGCCGCTGCCGTTGTTGCCGTCACCGGCGCAGCCGTGGCCCATGCGGCCGCCAAGGCCGATGAAAAGGTCGTGCACTGCTATGGCATCAACAGCTGCAAGGGCAGTTCCGACTGCGCAACCGCCAGCAGCGCCTGCAAGGGCCAGAACGCCTGCAAGGGCCAGGGCTTCAAGGCGCTGACCGTAAAGGCCTGCAAGGCTGCCGGTGGCCGGCTCACCGAGAAGTGAGCCCGGGTCGGGGCCGGACCAGTTTTTGGCCGGCCCCCAACCCACCCGATCCCATCTGAACCTGCCCGTCTTGCACCCGAGTTCGGCCCATGATCCCGCCGTTGACCCACAGTCTCTATGGCCTTGGCCTGCGAAGACCGCATCACGAGGCTTTTCTGACCGGCACCGTGCCGGTGGATTTCGTCGAGGTGATCTCCGAGAATTTCATGGTCGATGGCGGCCGCCCCGCCGTTGTGCTCACCCGCGTGCGGTGCCATCACGAGGTTGCGCTGCACGGCGTATCGATGAGCCTGGGCACAAGCACCGGGCTTGATCGGGCCTATCTGGCGCGGCTGCGCCAGCTTGCCGATGCCATCGATCCACTTTGGGTATCCGATCATCTGGCCTGGACCGGGATCGATGGCGTCAACAGCCATGATCTTCTGCCGTTGCCCTACACCGAAGAAGCGCTGGCCGTGGTATGCCGCAATGTCGATCAGGCGCAAACAGCGCTTGGTCGGCCGCTGCTGGTGGAAAACCCGTCCACCTATCTGGATTTTCACGCCAGTTGCATGACCGAGTGGGCGTTTCTGTCGGCCCTGGTCGATCGCACGGGCTGCGCGCTGTTGCTGGATGTCAACAATATCCATGTTTCGGCCCATAATCATGGCTGCGACCCCCTCGACTGGTTGGACGGGATCCCATGGCATGCCGTGCGCCAGCTGCACCTGGCAGGACCCAGCGAAGGCGATGATGGCCTGTTGATCGACACGCATGACACGCCGGTACCCATATTCGTGTGGGAGCTTTATGCCGAAGTGCGGCGCCGGGCCGGTCCTGTGGCCGTGATGATCGAGCGCGATGACGACATCCCGCCCCTGTCCGATTTGCTCGCCGAACTGGACCGCGCGCGTCTGACCAAGGCCCTGAGGACCACGCAATGACGGGCCTGGCCGAATTTCAGCGCAGGTTTCAGGCCGGCCTGATTGCCGGGGATCTTGCCGCGCTTGCCGATGGCGTGCGGCGGCCGGCCGGCCTGGCGGTGCACACCCATGCTGCCCGCGCCATGCTGGTGGAGGGGCTGGCCGACAATTTTGCCAAGACTCTGCAATGGCTGGGCGGCGACAGCTTCACCCAGCTGGCGCTGGACTATGCCGCGATCAGCCCGTCGCATGGCTGGACACTGGCCGATTACGGCAGCGACTTTCCCGAATATCTGCGTCGGCGCCTGCCTGACGATCCGGAAGTAGCCGAACTGGCGGCACTGGATTGGGCCTTGCGCACAGCGTTTGGGGCCGCCAATCCACAGCCGGCCACCTGGGCACAACGGGCCGATCTCGATTGGGACCGCCTGCGCGTGAAGCTGGCACCCGGCGCGGCACTGCTGGCCTTTGCCACCAATGCCGATGCCATCTGGGCTGCCATTCCGGCCCGTCCGATCGAACCCCTGGCATCCAGCGGCTGGGTGCTGGTGTGGCGTGAGCGCCTGGAACCGCGCTTTCGTCGCACCGCCTCGGGCGAAGGCGATCTGCTGGCAGCCCTCGCCGCGGGCCAGCGATTTGGCCGCGCCTGCGATGATTGTGGTGCCACCAGCCAGGTCATCGGCGGATGGCTGCAGGGCTGGCTCAGTGACGGGCTGGTGGTGCCACGGGACTGAATTGCCGGACAGCCGCCAGTGCTAGGATCGTCAGGTTCATCACCACAAAGGCGACGATGGCGCTGAAGGCACCCGCCGGTGCCGCGCCCAGCAAAAGCGCATCATTGCCGCCGGGGATCAGGCCAACCCCAAGCATCATCAGCGTGCCACCCACCACGCTGCGGACCACTGCTGGCCAGCCGCGCCATTTGAAGTGGAGCTGCCCGCTCATCCAACCCGAGGCCAACGCACCGGCCAACGTCGCCAGCATGGTCCGCAGTCCGGCGTTGACGCTCACTGGCTGGCCAGCGGCCAGCGCGTGTGCCTGTTCGTTCACCACATCGGCCCAGGTCCAACCCGGCAAGGCCACGAACAACAGGCTGCCAGCGGCACCCATCATGGCCATGATGCCCGCCAGCCGCACCCCTTGCGACCCGATGCGATGCAGCCTGCGCCAGGCCAGTGCCAGCACCAGAGCGCCGGCCGCCACCACCAGCAGGCCGGCGCCATCTGGATGAGCGAAGCGGCTGGCCGGCAGCATCACCTGCCAGCCCAACAGACGCCCCAGCATGTCGCCGGCAACAATGCCAAGCGGCAGCCCAAGCAGGTGCGCCTCGCCATTGCCCAGGCGCCACAAGGATCCCACGAAACAGGCCCCGTTCACCACCGCGCCCGCGCCCAGCAGCATGGCACCCAGCACCAGCGGCGGGTCCAGCGCTGCGCTGCCCGGCAGGGTCTCGCCGCGCTCCAGCAGCCAGGCCAGTGGCAGGCACACCAGGGTGGCGGCTCCCGCTGCCACGGCAAAGCCGAACAGCAACTGCACATCACGCTGCTCCAGCCAGCGCCTTACGGCTACCACGCCACAGGTGCCGCCCTGGTGCGCGGCAAAGCCAACGATCGCCGCCGCCATCACGCAGGCCAGCATCAGCATCATGTCATGTCATCCCCATGTTGGGTGATAAGCCGGGCCGATGATTCAAAGGTGAGATAGCGCCACAGCCAGTTGGCCCCCACCACCAGCCTGTTGCGGAAACCGGCCAGGAACCACAGATGCACCGTGCACCACAGCAACCAAGCCGGCTGACCCGAAAGCCGCAACCAGCCCAGATCGGCCACAGCCCGTGATCGGCCGATCGTGGCCATGCTGCCGCGGCGGCGATACCGGAACGGCGGCGCCGGCCGGCCTTGCTGATGGGCCAGGATGGCAAGGGCCGCATGATGTCCCATCTGCTTGGCCGCCGTGGCAACGCCCGGAACGGGCGCTCCTTCGCTGTTGGCCGCGGCGGCCGTGTCTCCCACCACGAAAATGGCAGGATCATCCGGCAGGGACAGTGCTGGGCCCACGATCACCCGGCCGCTGCTGTCGGCCGCGGCACCCAGCCATTGCGCCGCCGGCGAAGCGGCGACACCGGCCGCCCAGATGGTGACGCAGGCGACAAGACTGTCGTTGCCGATCATGATGCGGCCCGGTTCCAGCGCCGTCACGCGGGCCTGCAACCGCACTTCGACGCCAAGGCTGGCCAGCGCCCTGGCGGCTGCGGCAGACAACGCCGGCGGCAAGGCCTTCAGCAGCCGGTCACCACTGTCCACAAGCACCACGCGCACACAGTTTCGGGTGATATGGGGAAATTCGCGTTCGGCCGTGTGGCGGGCCAGTTCCGCGATGGCGCCGGCCAGTTCCACCCCGGTGGGCCCGCCGCCCACCACCACAAAGGTCAGATGCTCGGCGCGGGTCTCACGTTGTTCGGCCCGCATGGTCTCGGCCTTCTCCAGCGCCAGCAACAGGTCGCGGCGCAATCGGATGGCATCATCGATGGTCTTGATGCCGGGCGCATGGGTGGCCCATCCGGGATTGCGGAAATAGCCATGGCGCGCACCGCTGGCCACGATCAGCTGCGAAAAACATTGTGTGCCGCCGCTGGCCAGCTGCACGCTGCGCGCCGTGCGGTCGATCCCGACCACCTGGTCCATCAGCACGCTCACCGACGGCAGGTCGCGCAAGATGCTGCGGATGGGCGCAGCAATATCGGCCGCCGACAGCCCGGCTGTGGCCACCTGATACAGAAGCGGCTGAAAAAGATGGTGATTCTGCTTGTCGATCACAACGGTGGCAACGCCAGCGGCCCCCAATGCACGCGCCGCCGCCAGCCCGGCAAAGCCGGCACCGATGATCACCACTGGGGCAGTGCCAGACAATCGTGCATGGGCCATGCCTTGCAGTTCGGCGGGCGGGGCCGATGCGTTACACTGGCCACTGGCCACTGGCCACTGGCCACTGGCGCGGTGAGCGCCTTGCGGTTTATGGCTGCGCCATGACGCCGATAGCGCCCGCCCTGCAGGCCGAAACCGACCGGCTGTCCGCCTTTGCGGCCGATTATGATGCGCTGGTGGCGGAATTGCACAAGCGTGGTTCCGGCCGCCGCGCGCCGCGGGTGGGTCAGCGTTTCCCGGGCTTTGCCCTGCCGGATGCGCTGGGTCGTTTTCACACGCTGGCCGGGTTGCTGGCCGATGGTCAGCCGTTGGTGATCAGTTTCCACCGCGGCCTGTGGTGCCCCTGGTGCCGGGTGGAAAGCGCCGGTTGGGGCGATGCGGCTGAGGCGCTTGCGACAGCCGGCGCCCGCATGGTCACGATTTCGGCCGAGGTTGGCGGCAACAGTGCCGCTTTGGCCGATCGCGCCGGTGCACAGGCGCTGGTCGATGTCGATCTTGGCCTGTGTCTGGCGCTCGGTCTGGTGATCAGCATTCCGGCCAGTCTTGCCGATGCCTATCGGGCGGGTGGCGATGATCTGGCCGCATTGCTGAGCGGCAGCGGCCGGCTGCTGCCGATCCCGGCGACCTTCCTGATCGATGCGGACGCTGTGGTGCGCTTTGCCTTTGTTGATCCCGATTTTCGCCGCCGGGCCGAACCGGCAGTCGTTCTGGCCGCGCTCGGGTCAGGCTGAAGCACTGTCCCAGCGGCGCGCCCGGCTTGCGCGCACAAAACTGTCGGCAGCCAGACTGCGCCGCCGCCCCTGGATGCCGGCCAGCACAACATCGGCCCGGATGGCGGCGCCGGCAACCGGAATGGCGCACATGGCCAGGTCGCGCGGATCCGGCATGAAACCCGTGCCAAGCCCGGCCGCGATCAGGCGTTTCAACTGCCCGACATCACGGGCAGCATGGCGCAGGTTGAGGCTGATGCCCACCACGTCCGCCTGTTCCCGCAAGGCCGCCATGCCTTCGCAATCATGATCGATCAGCGGCTCAGCCGCCAGATCGGCCAATGCCACATTCGGCTGGTTGGCGGCGGGATGGTCGCGGCGCACCACCATGCGATAATCATGGGCAAACAGCCGCCACGCTTCGAACCGTTCGGGCGCCTCGGCCGGCGCCTCGATGATCATCAGATCCAGCTGCCCGGCCAGCGCCTGGGCCAGAAGATCGGCACTGGTGCCGCCCACCACGTTCAATTGCAGGCCCGGCATCGCTTCACCCAGTTCGGCCAGCACCGCATCGAGCGTCGTCGATTCCACCAGCGAGCACACGCCCAGCACCAACGGCGCCACCTGCCCCTTGCCAAACCCCTTGGCCAGCGCCTTGGCATCCTGGGCAGCGCGATAGGTGCGTTCAAGATGCGGCAGCATCAGCCTGCCCAGTTCGGTGAGATGGGTGCGGGCCCGTTCCCGGCGAAACAATGCTCCACCCAGTTCCTCTTCCAGTTTCTGGATGGCGCGGGTGAGCGATGGCTGCGCCACATTGCACTCTTCGGCAGCGCGCGTGAAATTGAGCAGCCGCGCGGACGCGAGGAAATAGCGGATCTGGTGCATTTCCATGGTGAGGGCCATCCTATCACTGCCGCAGTGCATCACAAGAGGCCGTTGCCATAGCCTGTCGGCATCAAACCCATGCACCGCTCATGGCTGTGCCAGAGCCCTTCCACCGGCAACATTAGACCCGGTGATTGGAGGGCAAGTCCATGACCATGAAGGTAAAGACCACCATGGTGCCGGTACAGCCGGCCCGCAGCGACGCAACAATACACTGGTCGGAATTAATGGCCGTCGGCCGTGCCGGCGATCGCCGCGCCTATGACCGGCTGCTGGCTGAAACAAGTGGCTGGCTCACCCGCTATTTCAGGCGGCGCCTGCCACCGGCCCATGTCGAAGATGCCGTGCAGGAAACGCTGATCGCACTGCATCATCGCCGCCATGATTTCGATTGCGAACAGCCACTACGCCCTTGGCTGGCAGCGATTGCCCGTTTCAAATGGGTTGACCGGCTTCGCCTGATGGAGCGTGAATCGGCTGCACCCGCGGTTGAATCCATTGTGATCAGCCACGAGATCGATGTCGTCTCCTGCCATGCCGTGCGCGGGCTTCTCAGCCAGCTGCGTCCAGCCCAGGCCGAAGCGATCCGCATGGTCAAGCTGGATGGGCTGTCCATCGTGGAAGCATCCGAACGCAGCGGCCAATCCCAATCGCTGGTCAAGATCAACATCCACCGCGGGCTCAGGCGCCTGGCTTCCACCTGCGCGTAAGCGCTCAAAGCCGGGGATGGCGGAACTGGCCCGCTGAACTGGCGCGCTCCTCCTCGCCGAGAACGCGGCTTTGGCCCCGGCAATCCTTTTGGCGATGCCGGCTTCGCGCTTGGACTGAGAAGGATCGCGCCCGGCCTGGGCAGCCTTGCGCGCTTCGTCACGCGCGGCGCGCGCTTCCTTCAAACTGACCTCAGGGTAACTCCCCAACGCCAGCTTCTTTTCCTTGCCGTCCAGCCGGTACTTCAAGCGCCACAGCTTTGACCCGCTGGCAGTGACCAGCAGGTAGAGCCCTTTCTCGTCCGCGAGCTTGCAATCCTTGGATTCGAGCTTGGCCAGCCGTACCGCTGTATAAGTGAGTGCCATCTCACGCCCTTCCCAGCATGACTGGAAAACCGCGCTTCAAAAGGCCCCCAAAAAAGCCCCCAGAGTATATCGATTGCAGGCGAACACCGGCAACCAATGGCGGTCAACCAGAGGGCTAAACTACATGTTTTGAAGGGTTTTTTCAACCGGTCGCGCACACGCGGGACCGGTGAAATGGTGCCCAGAAGAGGACTCGAACCTCCACGCCCTTGCGAGCGCCAGCACCTGAAGCTGGTGCGTCTACCAATTCCGCCATCTGGGCACGGGGTAGGCGGCGGCTGATATGGGTGGAATCGGGGCTTGTCAACTGCTGTGGCCAAGAAAATGCCCGCGGGCCCGGCATTTGCCGCCGTATGGGCGTCGCCACCAAAGTGTCGCAAGACAAGGCGGGGCAAGGCCGCTAAAGCCCGGTGACATGAGCCAGAATCATGCAGACATGGCGCCGTTGCCGGCCGGCGCGCTGATCACCGTGGTGGGTGGGGCCGGTTTCATCGGGCGCTATGTGGTGCAGACGCTGGCGCGGGCCGGCTATCGGGTGCGCGCAGTGTCCCGCCATGCCGACAGCGCCCTGTTCCTGAAGCCGCTGGGCGATCTGGGCCAGATCCAGGTGGTTTCGGGCAATATCAACAGCGATGCCGATATGGCCGCCGCCTTTGCCGGGGCCAGTGCCGGGGTCAATCTGGTGGGCATATTGGCAGAAAGCGGCAGCCAGCGCTTTGATGCCCTGCAGGCGCAAGGGGCGGGCCGCGCGGCGCGGGCAGCGGCAGCCGCCGGCGCCACGGCCTTTGTGCAGGTGTCGGCCATCGGTGCCGATGCCGGCAGCCGCATCGCCTATGCCCGCAGCAAGGGCGAAGGCGAGCAGGCGGTGCTGGCGGCGATGCCGGGCGCGGTGATCCTGCGCCCCAGCCTGGTGGGCGGGCCGGAAGACCAGTTCTTCAACCGCTTTGCCGGCATGGCGCGCATTGCGCCGTTCCTGCCGGCGATTGCGGGCAGCAGCCTGTTCCAGCCGGTCTATGTCCACGATGTCGCCAATGCCGTGCTCGCCGGGCTCACCCGGCCCGAGGCGCGCGGGCAGATCTTTGAACTGGGCGGCCCGGATGTGCTCAGCTTTGCGACCATTCTGCAGATGATTTCCGATCTCACCGGGCTGGACCGGCCGGTCGTGTCATTCTCGGACTTCACCTCGGGCCTGCTGGCGCGGGTGGGCGATGTGCTGCCGTTCATGCCGATGAATTCGGATCAGCTTGCCATGCTGAAACAGGGCAATGTCGTTTCCGCCGGCGCCCGCACGCTGGCCGATCTGGGGGTGACGGCCACACCGCTGGCGGCGTTCCTGCCGGCCATGCTGGCGCGCTATCGCCGCGGCGGGCGCTTTGCGGCGCCGGGTCAGGACGGCACAGCGTGAACCAGCCCGATCTTCTCACCATCATCCTGCTCGGCATTGTCGAGGGGCTGACCGAATATCTGCCGGTGTCCTCCACCGGGCACCTGATCCTGGCCGGCGAGCTGCTGGGCTTTTCCGGGGAGGCCGGGGCAACCTTTGACATCGCCATCCAGTCCGGCGCGATCCTGGCGGTGCTGGTGGCCTATTGGGGGCGGTTTGTCGGCGTGGGGCGCGGGCTGCTGCAACGCGAACCATCCGCCTTTGCCTTCCTGCGCAACGTGTTGCTCGGCTTCCTGCCGGCGGCGATCATGGGCGTGCTGTTCATCAAGGCAGTCGAAGCGCTGCTGGAAAGCCCGATGACGGTGGCGGTCTCGCTGATTGTTGGTGGCGTGGCCATCCTGTGGATCGAAAAGCGCATGGGCGAGCCCAGGGTGTTTGGCGTGGAAGCGCTGACCACGCGCAATTCGCTGCTGATCGGTCTGGGCCAGTGCATCGCCATGATCCCCGGCGTGTCGCGATCGGGCGCCACCATCATGGCGGCGCTGATGCTGGGGGTGGACCGCAAGACGGCGGCGGAGTTCAGCTTCTTCCTTGGCGTGCCGACCATCTCGGGCGCCACCGTGCTGATGCTGTGGAAGAACCGCGACACGCTGGATGCCTCCAACCTTGGCGCCATCGGCATCGGCTTTGCCGTCAGCTTTGTGGTGGCACTGGCGGTGGTGAAGGGCTTTGTGGCGCTGGTCAGCCGTTTTGGTTTCGCGCCCTTTGCCTGGTATCGAATCGTGGCCGGCAGCGCGGCGTTGGTGTGGCTGACGTTGCGATAGGGCCGAAGTGGCCATTATGTGGGCGAAAACAGGCCCGGATTTCGGTTCAAGCCCAGCGTTAGGGCATAAATACTGACCTAATATGCGCTTTTCCCGTGACAAGGGCGCATTGATATGGTTTGGGCTGCCGCATCGAAAGGACAGCCGGCCATGGGCGCAACAAAATTGCTGAAGTTTGTCGAGCGGGACCAGGCCTATCCGGCCAAGCGCGAGGCCGAAGCACGGGCGCAGGATTTTCTGGAGATCAGCCGCCCCTTCATCCTGGCCAAGGCCGAGGAACAGGCCGGGCGTTGCAGCCAGTGCGGCGTGCCGTTCTGCCAGGTGCATTGCCCGTTGCAGAACAACATCCCGGATTGGCTGAAGCTCACTGCCGAAGGGCGGCTGGAAGAAGCCTATGAAGTGTCCGCCGCGACCAACGCCATGCCGGAAATCTGCGGCCGCATCTGCCCGCAGGACCGGCTGTGCGAAGGCAATTGCGTGATCGAGAAGGATTTCGGCAGCGTCACCATCGGTTCGGTGGAAAAATTCATCACCGACACCGCGTGGGACATGGGCTGGGTGAAGCCGCTGAAGCCGGTGGCCGACCGGTCAGGCCAATCCGTGGCCATCATCGGCGCCGGCCCGGCCGGGTTGACCGTGGCCGAAGCGCTGCGCGTCAAGGGCTATGATGTGCATGTCTATGACCGGCACGACCGGGCCGGTGGCCTGCTCACTTATGGCATTCCCGGCTTCAAGCTGGAAAAGCCGGTGGTGATGCGCCGGGTGGAACGGCTGGCGGCGGGCGGCGTGCACTTCCACCAGAATTTCGCCGTGGGCCGGGATGCCAGCCTGGCCGATCTGCGGGAACGCCATGATGCCGTGCTGATCGCCACAGGCGTGTACAAGGCGCGCGCGGTGGATGTGCCGGGCGCCAACGGCCCCAGCACGCTGGAGGCGCTGGATTATCTGATCGCCGCCAACCGCGCCGATTTTGGTGACAGCGTGCCCGACGCGGCGCAGCTCGATGCCGCCGGCAAGCATGTCGTGGTGATCGGCGGCGGCGACACTGCGATGGATTGTGTGCGCACCGCCATCCGCCAGGGCGCGGCCAGCGTGAAATGCCTGTATCGCCGTGACCGCGAGAATATGCCGGGTTCGGCGCGCGAAGTGGCCAATGCCGAGGAAGAGGGCGTGGAGTTCGTGTGGCTGGCCGCCCCGGCCGAAATCACCCCCGATGGCGTGGTGGCGCAGGCGATGCGGCTGGGCCAGCCCGGCGCCGATGGCCGGCGCGCGCCCGAAGCCGATGCCGGCAACCGCTTCACTGCCCGCGCCGATCTGGTGATCAAGGCGCTGGGCTTTGATGCCGAAGATCTGCCCACCCTGTTCGGCGCGCCCGAACTGCCGGTGACGCGCTGGGGCACGGTGCGCATCGATCATCGCACGATGATGACCGGGATGGACGGCGTGTTTGCCGCCGGCGACATCGTGCGCGGAGCGTCGCTGGTGGTGTGGGCGGTGCGCGATGGGCGTGACGTGGCGGCCCAGATGCACCAATATCTGCGCGCCAAAGCAAATGTCGCGGCCGGTGCGGCGGCTGCGGCCTGATCCTGTCCGCCCCTGAGGAGTTGCCATGTCGTTTCTGTCGACCATCCTGATTGCCAGCGTTGCCACCCTTGGTGGGGCCACCGCCCAGCCACCGGCTGCCCCGCGCGTGCCGCCGGCCCCGCCGCCGGTGAAGGCCGATGCCGCCACCATGCAGGCCGCCAACGCGCTGGTGGCGCAACTGGGCATGAAGGCCAATCTGCAGCGCCAGATGAATGGCACCCTGGCCCAGATGAAGCGCGGCAATGTGATCGGCTCCATGCTGGCGCAGCAGCCGGGCTTCATCCCGGCCTATCAGGCCAACAAGGCGAAATTCGATGCGGCGCTGCAGAAGGCCGGCGCCATCCAGGCCGAGATCGCCGCCAAGGTGATCCAGCAGAACAGCAACGCCGTGCTGGCCGCCGCCGCCCAGGCCTATGCCCGGCAATATACGGCGGCCGAACTGAATGCGCTCATCGCCTTTTATCGCAGCCCGCTCGGCGTGAAGATGGCGGCGCGGCAAAACCTGGTGCAGCAGGAAATCGCCCTGCAAACCGGGCGGTTGATCGGTGCGAAGATTGATGCCGCCATGCAGGCAAATGGCGCACGCATCGGCGCCGCGCTCGCCCCGCTGAACAGCGCCGCGCCGCCGCCCAAGAAATAAGCCCGTCCTTTCGGAAGCCACGCCCATGACCAACCAGCCGATCTTCACCGCCAGCGCTGCCGAGCGTGCCCGCATGGCCGAACAGGGCATGTATCGCCCCGAACTGGAAGGCGATGCCTGCGGCGTGGGCCTGGTGGCCGCCACCGATGGCCGGCCGCAGCGCCGGGTGGTGACGGCGGCGATCGATGCCCTGAAGGCGGTGTGGCACCGCGGCGCCGTGGATGCCGATGGCAAGACCGGCGATGGCGCCGGCATATTGGTGGAAATCCCGATCGATTTCTTCCACGAACATGTCGAGCGCCATGGCCAGAAGCCGGTGGCCGGCCTGCTGGCCGTGGGCCAGGTGTTCCTGCCGCGCACCGATCTGGGCGCGCAGGAAGCCTGCCGCACCATCGTCGAATCGGAAATCATCGGCTTTGGCTACAAGGTCTATGGCTGGCGGCAGGTGCCGGTGGATATCAGCTGCATCGGCGACAAGGCGATGCTGAGCCGTCCGGAGATCGAGCAGATCATGATCGCCGGCCCGGTGGACCAGGGTGAGGACGCCAAGGAACAGTTCGAGAAAGACCTGTTCCTGATCCGCCGCCGCATCGAGAAGAAGGTGATCGAAGCCCAGATCCAGGGCTTCTACTTCTGCTCGCTGTCGTGCCGCACCCTGATCTACAAGGGGCTGTTCCTGGCGGAATCGCTCAGCGTTTTCTATCCCGATCTCAACGACGAGCGGTTCGTTTCCCGCTTTGCCATCTATCACCAGCGTTATTCCACCAACACCTTCCCGCAATGGTGGCTGGCCCAGCCGTTCCGCACGCTGGCCCACAATGGTGAGATCAACACCATCCGCGGCAACAGCAACTGGATGAAAAGCCACGAGATCAAGATGGCGGCCGCCGCGTTTGGCGAGCATTCCGAGGATATCAAGCCGTTGATCCCGGCTGGCGCGTCAGACACGGCGGCGCTGGATGCGGTGTTCGAAGCCTTTGTCCGCTCCGGCCGCGATGCGCCGACCGCCAAGCTGATGCTGATCCCGCAGGCCTGGCAGAAGGACGACACGCTCGATCCCGCCACGCGCGCCATGTATGCCTTCTTCGCCAGCCTGATGGAGCCGTGGGACGGGCCGGCGGCGCTGGCGATGACCGATGGCCGCTGGGTGGTGGCCGGGCTTGACCGCAACGCGCTGCGGCCCATGCGCTACTGCCTCACCCGCGATGGCCTGCTGATCACCGGCAGCGAGGCTGGCATGGTGGTGGTGCCGGAAGTCGACGTGGTGAAGAAGGGCGCGCTGGGCCCCGGCGAGATGATCGCGGTGGATCTTGATGCGGCGCCGGCGCAGTTCTTCAGCGATGCCGAAATCAAGGCCAAGGTGGCCGGCGCGCAGGATTATGCCGCGCTGGTGGCCGGCTTCACCAATTTCGAAGCGCTGCCCGGCCGCCAGGGCCCCGAGCCCGGCGCGGCCTATGCCCGCGATGCGCTGCGCCGCCGCCAGATCGCCGCCGGCCAGACCATGGAAGACATGGAACTGATCCTCGCCCCCATGGTGGAAGACGCCAAGGAGGCCGTGGGCAGCATGGGCGATGATGCGCCGCTGGCGGTGATTTCCGAAAACGCCCGCAACCTCAGCCACTTCTTCCGGCAGAATTTCAGCCAGGTCACCAACCCGCCGATCGACAGCTTGCGCGAGACCCGCGTGATGAGCCTGAAGACGCGCTTTTCCAACCTCACCAACATCCTCGACGATGAAGCCACCCAATCGGGCGTGATGGTGATGGATTCGCCCACGCTGACCAATCGCGACTGGCAGGTGCTGAAGGATCATTTCGGCCGCCAGGTGGCCGAGATTGACTGCACGTTCGATATCGCCAGCGGCCCCTCTGGCCTGCGCGCCGCCATCGCCCGCATCCGCGCCGAAGCCGAAACGGCGGTGCGCCAGGGCAAGACGCAATTGTTCCTCACCGATGAGCATCAGTCGGCCACCCGCGCCGGCATCGCCATGATCCTCGCCACGGCCGGTGTGCACACCCACCTCGTGCGCAAGGGCCTGCGCACCTATGTCAGCATCAACGTGCGCGCCGCCGAGGCGCTGGACACGCATTATTTCGCCGTGCTGATCGGTGTGGGCGCCACCACGGTGAATGCCTATCTGGCGCAGGAGGCGATTGCCGATCGCCATGCCCGCGGCCTGTTCGGCGCGCTGATGCTCAGCGAATGTGTCGCCCGCTACAAGAAGGCGGTTGATGACGGCCTGTTGAAGATCATGGCCAAGATGGGGATCGCGGTCATCTCCTCCTATCGCGGCGGGTACAATTTTGAAGCCGTTGGCCTGTCGCGCGCGCTGGTGCATGATTTCTTCCCCGGCATGCCGGCCAAGATTTCGGGCGAGGGCTTTGAATCGCTGTTCATCAACGCCCAGCTGCGCCACGACAAGGCGTGGGATGAGGATGTGATCGCGCTGCCGGTCGGCGGCCTCTATCGCTGGCGCGCCAATGGCGAGGCGCACGCCTGGAGCGCCCAGCTGATCCACCTGCTGCAAACGGCGGTGAGCCGCGACAGCTACAGCGATTATCAGAAGTTCAGCCGCGGCGTGCAGGCGCTGCCGCCGATTTCCCTGCGCGATCTGCTGGATTTCGTGCCGGGCACGCGCGCGGTGCCGATCGAGTCGGTCGAATCCGTCACCGAAATCCGCAAGCGCTTCGTCACGCCGGGCATGAGCCTGGGCGCATTGTCACCCGAAGCGCATGAGACGCTGGCGATTGCGATGAACCGTATCGGCGCCAAGGCGGTTTCGGGCGAAGGCGGCGAGGACAAGGCCCGCTTCACGCCCTATGCCAATGGCGACAATGCCAACAGCGTGATCAAGCAGATCGCCTCCGGGCGCTTTGGCGTGACGGCGGAATATCTGAACGCCTGTGAGGAGATCGAGATCAAGGTCGCACAGGGTGCCAAGCCCGGCGAGGGCGGCCAGCTGCCCGGCTTCAAGGTGACCGAACTGATCGCCAAGCTGCGCCACTCCACCCCCGGCGTGACGCTGATCAGCCCGCCGCCGCACCACGATATCTATTCGATCGAGGATCTGGCCCAGCTGATTTATGACCTCAAGCAGATCAACACCCGCGCCCGGGTGTGCGTGAAGCTGGTGAGCAGCGCCGGCATCGGCACGGTGGCGGCCGGCGTGGCCAAGGCCCATGCCGATACCATCCTGATTTCCGGTAACGTCGGCGGCACCGGCGCCTCCCCGCAAACCAGCATCAAATATGCCGGCACGCCGTGGGAAATGGGCCTGTCCGAAGTCAACCAGGTGCTCACCCTCAACGGCCTGCGGCACCGGGTGAAGCTGCGCGCCGATGGCGGCCTGAAAACCGGGCGCGACGTGGTGATCGCCGCCATATTGGGTGCCGAGGAGTTCGGCATCGGCACCATGAGCCTGGTGGCCATGGGCTGCATCATGGTGCGCCAGTGCCACAGCAACACCTGCCCGGTGGGCGTGTGCACGCAGGACGATGCCCTGCGCGAAAAATTCGGCGGCTCGCCGGAAAAGGTCATCAACCTGATGAGCTTCATCGCCGAAGAGGTGCGCGAGATCCTCGCCCGGCTGGGCTGCCGCAGCCTGGATGACGTGATCGGCCGCACCGAATTGCTGCGCCAGGTCAACCGCGGTGCCGAGCATCTGGACGATCTGGATCTGAACCCCATCCTGGCCAAAGTCGACGCGCCCGATGCGATGCGGCGCTGGGGCCTGGGCGATGGCCGCAATCCGGTGCCCGACAGCCTGGATGCCGACATGATCCGCGATGCGGCCCATCTGCTGGAACGCGGCGAGAAGATGCAGCTGGCCTATACGGTGCGCAACACCCACCGCGCCGTGGGCACGCGGCTTTCGGGGGAGATCACCCGCCGCTTCGGCATGACGGCGCTGGCACCCGGCCACGTCCATATCCGCCTGCGCGGGTCCGCCGGCCAGTCGCTGGGCGCGTTCGCCGTGCAGGGCGTGAAGCTGGAGGTGTTTGGCGAGGCCAATGATTATGTGGGCAAGGGGCTTTCCGGCGCCACCATCGTGGTGCGGCCCTTCCCGTCCAGCCCGCTGGCCAGTCAGGACAATGCCATCATCGGCAACACCGTGCTCTATGGCGCCACCTCGGGCCGGCTGTTTGCCGCCGGCCGCGCCGGGGAGCGCTTTGCGGTGCGCAACAGCGGCGCCACCGTGGTGGTGGAAGGCTGCGGTGCCAATGGCTGCGAATATATGACCGGCGGCACCGCGGTGATCCTGGGCGCCACCGGCGACAATTTTGGTGCCGGCATGTCGGGCGGGATGGCCTTTGTGCTCGATCGTGATGGCGGCTTCGAACACCGGGTGAACCGCGAAAGCGTGACCGTGCAGAGGCTGCAATCGGCGCATTGGGAAACGCTGGTGCATGATCTGATCAGCGAGCATGTCGCCGAAACCGGCTCGAAATGGGCCGCTGGCCTGCTGGCCGAATGGGACCGCACGCGTGAGGCGATCTGGCAGGTCTGCCCCAAGGAAATGCTCAGCCGCCTGCCGCATCCGTTGAATGACAGCCCGGCCAGCATTGCGGCAGAATAAGCCTGGCCTTGAAACCGGGCCCTTCGCTGCTATATACAAGCAACACAGTTGAAGGACCCGGTGATGGCCAAGACCAATGATCCCCTGATCGAAACGCTGATGCAGCTGGCGGTCACCGCCGCGCCGCTCATCCGCAAGGCGCGCGATTCGGGCATTTTCCGCACCGAAACCATCATGGAAGCCGAAATCGTGCGGCCGGAAGCGCCCAAGCCGCCGGAGCCGCCCAAGGCCGAAGCCGCGCCGGAAGCGCCCGCCGCCCCGGCCGCGCCCGATGCGTCCATTGGCGCGATGCAGGATATCATCGTGCGCCAGGCCCTGCGCATCAACGCGCTGGAAGCCGAAGTGGCGGCGCTGAAGGCGGCGGCCGAGCAGAAGCCCGCACCGCCGCCCGAAGCCTGATCAGCCCTTCTTGAACAGCACCTTGCCGCGCTGTTCGACATAGAGCTTCTCGAACGTGGCGGGATCGAAATAGGCTTCCACCCGGCCGGTGTCGGGCATCACGCCATAAACCTCGTAACAGCCGCCATCCACCTTGGCCTTGGCCACGGTCCAGCCCTGCTTGGTCAGCTCGGCCTTCAGCGCCTCGATCGGCTTCATGTCGGCCGGGGCCACGTTGCACTTCAACTTGCCGGTGGCGAGCGCTGGGCCCGCCAGCAGCATCGCCGCCATCATCATCACAACACGCATGTTCATGCCTTTCGCTTGCTTGGGAAAAATCGCACCAGTTGCAGCCCGCCCACGGTGGCAGCCAGTGCCAGCGCCAGACTGAAGCCATCATGCACCACCGCCATGTGCGCCAGTGCCAGCGCCGCCGCCGGCAGGGCCAGGCGTTGCACCGGCTTCCAGGCCCGGCGCAACAGCCGCATCGCGGCATCATTGCTGGCCAGCGCCGGCAGCAGCAGCAGCGCCAGCGCCAACCAGCCGGTCACTATGCCCGGCGTGAACGCCTCATCCGCCATCAGGGCCCATTCGCCGCCGGGTTCGGCAAAGCCGCGCATTGCCTCAACATACAGCCACAGATGCAGCGCGCTGCCGGCAAAGGCCGCCAGCCCCACCGCGCGGCGCAGCCACAACAGCCGCCCCAGCGGCCGCCACAACTGCGCCAGTGGCGTCATCACCACGGCCAGCGCCAGCCACGCCATCGCCCAGTTGCCGCTGGCCGCCACGGCCGCATCCGGATCATCGCCAGGCTGCGCCAACAGCAGCAGGAACGGCAGCATGAGCACCGCCCACAGGGCCAACAAGGCAGTTCGCCGCTTCATCCCCACCTGCCTAAAGTTGTTGCGAATGATTTGCAATAGACCATCAACGGCACCCGCCCCTTTCCAAGCCGGCAAACATGATTAAGACAGGGCAGGATGTGGCGACTTTACCATTTCACGCTCTGCCCGTTCAGCCGCAAGGTGCGCTTTGCCCTGGCGGTGAAGGGCGTCACGCACGATCTGGTGCAGGAACGCCCGTGGGAAAAACGCCCTGAATTCACCGCGATGAACCCCGCCGGGCAAACACCGGTGATGCGGCGCGAGGAGCTGATCCTGTGCGATTCGGTCGCCATCACCGAACATTTCGAGGAAGCGCTCGACCGCACACCCCTGCTGGGCAGCACACCCGAAGCGCGCGCTGAAACCCGCCGGCTGGTGGCCTGGTTCGATCAGAAATTCTATGCCGAAGTCGGCGCGCCGCTGCTGGCCGAACGCATGTACAAGCGCGCCGTGCTGAAAGGCGTGCCCGATGGCGGCGCCATCCGCCAGGCCGGCCGCATGGCCGACATGCATCTGGACTATATCGATTTCCTGCTCGAACGCCGCGCCTGGATCAGCGGCGGGCAGTTCGGCCTGGCCGATATTGCCGCCGCCGCGCATCTGTCGGTGGCGGATTATCTGGCCGGGCTGGATTGGGATGGCCATGAACCGGCGAAAACCTGGTATTCTGCGATCAAGTCCCGCCCCACCTTCCGCCCGCTGCTGGCCGAACGGCTGGAAGGCTTGCCGCCGCCGCTGCATTACGACAAGCTCGATTTTTGATTGACCAAATCATCGCGCCGGCCAACGGTGCCTGAAACGCCTTGGGGAGAGGCAATTTGCAATCCGAAGCCGAAGCCCGCGCCCGCTGGCTGCTGATCACCCTGCTGTTTGTCGGCACCGCGCTGAACTATGTCGATCGGCAGGTGCTGGCGCTGCTCAAACCCACGCTGGAAGTGGAATTCGGCTGGACCGATCAGGAATTCGCCCACCTCGGCAGCGTGTTCCAACTCTCGGCCGCCTTCGCCCTGCTGGCCGTGGGCTGGTTTGTCGACAAGTTCGGCGTGCGCCTCGCCTATGGCGTTGCCGTCGCCGTGTGGAGCGCCGCCGGCATGGCCCATGCCGCTGCCGCCAATGTGGGCCAGTTCGTCGTCGCCCGATCGGTGCTGGCGGTGGCCGAAAGCGTCAACACGCCGGCCGCGGTAAAGGCATCGGCCACCTATCTGCCGCTCACCCAACGCAGCCTCGGCCTCGGCCTCGTCAACACCGCGCCCAACATCGGCGCCATCCTCACGCCGCTGCTGATCCCGCCGCTGGCCCTGGCCTTTGGCTGGAAATCGGCCTTCATCGTCACCGGCGCCCTCGGCTTTGTCTGGCTGGCCTTCTGGATTGCCGGCACCCGCCGCCTGCAACCGGTGGGCGTCGCCAAGAAGGCCGCGCTCGAAGGCAATTGGGGCGAACTGCTGCGCGACCACCGCACCTGGACCATCGTTGGCGCCAAGGCCTTCACCGATTGCGTCTGGTGGTTCGTGCTGTTCTGGTCACCCGATTTCCTCGCCAAAACCTTTGGCCTGTCCCAAGGCCAGATCGGCGTGCCCACCGCCATCATCTTCAGCCTGGCCGGCCTCGGTGCCCTCAGCTCCGGCTTCCTGTTCCCCGCCCTGCTGGGCCGCGGCATGAGCGTGAACAAGGCCCGCAAGAGCAGCATGCTCTTCTACGCCGTCCTCATCCTGCCCATCCCACTCGCGATGCAAGCCCCCGGCCCCATCGCCGCCGCCCTCATCATCGGCCTGGCCCTGTTTGCCCACCAGGGCTTCTCCACCAACATCTTCGGCCTCGCCGCCGACACCGTCCCCACCTCCCGCGTCGCCGGCGTGATGGCCCTGGGCGGCGTCGCCGGCAACCTCACCGGCACCGGCATCATCGAACTCACCGGCTGGTGTTTGACGAACGGGGTTGGCTATTGGCCTATGTTCGCGATTGCAGCGGGCGCGTATCTGACGGCGCTGGCGTTCATCCAGCTGATGCAGCCGAACATCCGCGCTTTGGACGAGGCGTGACGTAAAAGAGCCTCCGGCGGCCAGGGTCGAGGACCCTGGACCCGTTCGTTTTTTCTGCTAAATCCGGTTGTGAGATGGCATTCGACTGGAACAATACGGATGGGCCGCGCTGAAAATTCCTTCAGCACACACCGAAAGCGGGCGCTATCCCTCGGTGTAATCTTGATCCTGCCCTTGGCCGGATGTGAGCAACCCGATCCGCTTGTGGTTTCCTCTATAGCCTCTCCTGATGGTCAACATGTGATCTGGGTAACAGAGCAAGATGGCGGACTGGGATCTGACGTGACCTATATTCATCTCTCAGTATCTGGTGGCATGCCCGAACCGAGCAATGTCATTCTCAGTTCCCCCGAATGCGAGGGTGTACGTGTAGGCTGGTATGGCAATGACCGTGTCATAATTTCATACGACGAGATTTTTGGCCGTTTTCAATCAAAACTTCGTGCATATGTCCCAACTGTTGCATTAATAAATAATACAAACTTGAAGAGACTGAGTTTTGATCTCGTCAATTCTGTCGTTGTGCGCTGTGATCCATATTAATCATCGCGGCAGCTCCAAATCCCCGTCGCCCCGTGCTTGACACGGGTGTGGATTCACAACCGAAGTGCAACGGGTTGAAGGTTTCGGCTGGGGTTTTGAAGCCGAGGCATTTTCTGGGGGTGTTGTTGTATGCGTTGAGGATGGCGTCGATGTGTTCGGCTGGCAAGGTTGTTGGGTCGGTTTTTCTGGGCAGGTCGCGTCTGAGGCGTCCGATGGCGTTTTCGATGCCGCCTTTTTGCCATGGGGCGCGCGGGTCGCAGAAGTAGGGTTTGATGCCGATCTGGCTGGCGAGGCGCTGGTGCTTGCTGAACTCGCCGCCGTTGTCGAAGGTGATGGATTGGCGCAGCGGCGGGGCCAACGTGGTGAGCAGTGCTGCGAGGCTGTCCGCCACGCTGTCGGCCCTGATGCGGGTCTGCGGCATGGCGATGGTGAGCCGCGAGTGGCGTTCGTGGGCGATGAGCACGGCCGGGCCTGGGCTTGAGAACAGCATGCAGTCGGCCTCCCAGTGGCCCGGGCTGTCGCGCGTTGCGATGTGGGCGGGACGATCATGGATGGATGTTTTGCCGGCGCTGCGCGGCCAACCGCCCTTGGTGCGCCAGCCGCGCTTGATCTTGGCGCGCGGCAGGTAGAGCCGCCATTGCGTGATGTTGGTGCGCTTGAGCTGGGCATAGATGAAGCGGTAGATCGTCTCGTGGCTGATGATGGCCCGCCCTGCTTCGCGGGCGAGCCGGCCGGCAACCTGTTCGGGCGACCAACCTACAGCCAGGCGATCAAGCACGCTGCCGCGCAAGGCATCGTCGCGTTCGAGCCGGGAGCCAGTCCAGCGCCGCGCTGCCGCTTGGGCCTGAGCATAGGCTGGCCGGTAACCGACCTGCTTGCCCGTATTGCGCTTCAGCTCGCGGGCAATCGTCGACGGCTGGCGATCCAGAGCTGCAGCGATTTGCCGGATCGATTGCCCGGCTTCGCGAAGCCGGGCAATCGAACAGCGCTCTTCAAGCGATAGCTGGGCATATCTCGACATGGCAGCACCTGTCTGAGGTGTTGCACTTCGTTTGTGAACTCAGAGGGCGCCGCTCCCGTTCATCTCGCGCAGCAAAAGGGTTGCCCGCAATCACAATGCACCGCAAAAAAGCGGGGCCACGGATCAATTCCGGGGTGACGGGAATCGAGATGGCAGCAATCGCTCCAATTGCCGGCATCAAGAGGCGTGCTATTATTCGTGCATGAAAGCGGTTTTTTCGTTGCAACTTTATGCTGGAGTTCTCTCTTGGTAGAGGGCCTGTGGTCAGGCTGGAAGTTAGCGTTCCGGACCTACACAGGCTATTTGAGCGATGGGCAGGTCATGCTTTTTGTCGCAGCGCCGCTTATCATGCTTGTTCTGACAGCAAGCGCGTGGGTGCTTTATGTAATTCTGGCGAGAAAGGCTGTGGATTTTGCCTCTGACAAGAGCACGTGGACTGTGGCGGTTGGCTTCTTGTCTCTTCTGTTATTGCTTCCATATTTGGCTGCCACGAGCGTCCTGTAACGTCCGCTCTTCACCGCAGGGCAGACCTGCAGCCGCGTACGGATAATGGCAGGCAGGGCCGCATTGCTCCACTGTCCTACATGGGCGAATCCTGTCATGCTGACCATGATCGCTGTCATTAGGCAGTGCCCAGAACCAAGCAAAAATAAGGCCAAATCGCACGAGAATCGTCAAATGAGTCAAAACTGACGCCGAATACACTGCCATCGGATGGCGCGAGTGCCGGCCATCCACGAAAAAATCTGCTCTTTCTCAGATCAGCACAAGCCGCGCCGCGAGGGCAGCGCAGGATCGTTCGGGTGCAGGGTCTGCGACCCTGCCCGCCGGAGGCAATCCTTGTTCTTCAACCCCTTACGGCTTCACGAAGCGATAGTAGAACCGGCTGGTCTTCCCCCGCAGGGCCGGATCGAACACCAGTTTCGTCGGATCATCGCCGGTCATTTCCAGGATCGGCACGCTGCCGGCGAAGCGGAAGCCGGCGCGGGCCATGTCGGCTTTCACCACCGCGGCGTCGATGCGGTGGGTCTTGTCGGCCTGGGCGCGGCTGTCCATGCCGGGCACGCCGTGGTGATCGATGATGATGACGACGCCGCCGGGTTTCAGCGCGGCGAACAGGCGGGCGTTATAGGCGTCCACCTCGGTGCGCGGATATTTGAACTTCTCGCTCTGCCAGTAAAGATCATGATAGGTCAGGTGATAGAAGGCGGCATCGAGTTGTTCGGGCATGGGCGTGTCGCCGGGTGCGCCAACGATCAGTTCGACATTGCGCTGGCGCTTTTTCAGCGCGTCCCAGGCGGCGGCGGTCTTGGGA
Source organism: Sphingomonadales bacterium (assembly GCA_027485485.1). Lineage (GTDB taxonomy): Bacteria > Pseudomonadota > Alphaproteobacteria > Sphingomonadales > Sphingomonadaceae > Sandarakinorhabdus. The sequence goes on from JAIXQY010000234.1 coordinate 25,334, forward strand.
TCGTCCATGTAGCTGACGGGTTCGACTGCGAAGACCTTGCCCTTGGGTCCGACATGGCGGGCCAGCAATTCGGTGTAATAGCCTTGGCCGGCCATCACATCCATCACCCGGGCGCCCGGCCGGATCAGGCTTTGCGCCAGCACCGCGGCCGGCTGGCGGCCGGCGTCCAGCGCCACCATGGCGTCCGGCCGGCCCGGCGCAGTGACCACATCGGCCGGTGCGGCGGCGATCAACAGGCTGGCCAGACCGGCCAGCAACAGCGTGCGCTTCATCATCGTCTCTCCCCTGATTTTGCCCGATGCTGCCACAATGTGGCGCGCTTGACCATCACCGCAGCCACCGCCACTGTGCGCCGTGATGACGCCCGAAAGCCTGTTCAGCCTTGCCAGTGCCGCCGTCTTGCCCGGCTGGTTGGCGCTGGCCTTTGCACCGCTGGCCCGGGCGCGGCTGGTGCTGCTGGCCAGGGTGATCGCCGTGCTGCTGTCGGGCCTCTATGTCTCCCTGCTGGTCACCGGTCTGGCCGGCGATGGTCCGCCGGCGGGCGCCAGTTTCAACACGCTGGACGGCGTGCGCCTGCTGCTCTCCAGCCCGCAGGCGCTGCTGGCCGGCTGGGTGCATTATCTGGTGTTCGATCTGTGGGTGGGCAGTTGGGAGGCGGAGGACAACAGCGTGCCGCACTGGCTGCTGCTGCCGTGCCTGGCGCTCACCTTCGTCGCCGGCCCCACCGGGCTGCTGCTCTATCATCTGGTGAAGGCCGGCCGAAAGCGGCGGGCATGAGCGAAGCCCGCACCGTGGCCAGCCCGTGCACCAACGTCTGCCGCATCGACAAGCGGACCGGCTGGTGCGAAGGCTGCAAGCGCTCGCTGGACGAGATCGGCCGCTGGCCGCACGCCGATGATGACGAACGCCGCGCCATCCTGGCCGGGTTGCGGCACCGGGTGGTGAAGAAGGGTTTGTGGCGATGATCCCGCTGTCCGTTCTTGATCAGACGCCGATTCCCGAAGGCGTCACCCCGGCGCAGGCGCTGGCCAACAGCATTGATCTGGCCCGCCACGCCGAACACCTGGGTTATCAGCGGTTCTGGCTGGCCGAACATCACGCCAGCGCCGCGCTGGCCGGATCGGCGCCGGAAATCCTGATCGGGGCGGTCGCCGGTGCCACCTCCCGCGTCCGGGTGGGATCGGGCGGGGTGATGCTGCCGCATTATTCGCCGCTGAAGGTCGCCGAACAGTTCAGCCTGCTGGCCGGCCTCTATCCCGGCCGCATCGATCTGGGCCTGGGCCGCGCGCCAGGCAGTGATCAGCGCACGGCGGTGGCCCTGCAGCAGGATCGCCGCCAATATGCGCCGAACCAGTTCCCGCAGCAATTGGCCGAACTGATTGGCTATCTTGAGGATTCGCTGCCGGCCGATCACCCCTTCCGCCCCTATGCCGCCACCCTGCCCGGACGGCCGCATGTGCCCGAACCCTGGGTTCTGGGCTCCTCACCCGACAGCGTGGCCTTCGCCGCTGATCTGGGCCTGCCTTATTGCCTGGCCGATTTCATCGCGCCACGGCTGGGCGAACTGGCGGTTCAGTATCGCGACCGCTTCACCCCCCGCCACCCCGGCGACCGGCCGCACCTGATGGTGGCGGTGTGGACGGTGTGCGCCGACACCGATGAGGACGCGCTGCGCCTGGCAGCACCGGCCCGCATGATGTTCGCGCATCTGTTGATGGGCAAATCCATCGCCGTGCCCTCACCCGATGTGGCGCTGGCCTGGCTGGCAGACCGGCCGGATGTCGCCAAGGCCTTTGCCAATCGCCGCGTGGTGGCCGGCAGCCCCGCCACGGTGCGCGCCGGCCTCAATCAGGTGATCGCCGAATATGCCCCCGATGAGCTGATGCTGGTCAACATCCTGCACGGCCATGACGACCGCAAGCGCAGTTACAGCCTGGCCATGGAGGCAATGGCCATGGTGGATGCTTGACGGCTTTATTTTCCCGGCTTCACCGCCTAAGGCCGTGGCCAGCAACGGGGAAACACCATGGGCAAGCGCGTGCTGGCCATCGCTTCGGGCGGCGGCCACTTCATCCAACTGATGCGATTGCAGCCGGCCTGGGCCGGCCACGACGTGAGTGTTGCCACGGTTGATCCCAGCACCGCCGCGCTGGCCGGTGATGTGCCGTTCTTCACCTTCCGCGATGTCTCCCGCGCCGATTGGTGGCGCATTCCGGCCGCCGCGCTGGATATCGCCCGCATCCTGATCGCGGTGCGGCCGCAGGTGATCATCACCACCGGCGCCCTGCCCGGCCTGATCGCGGCGGCACTGGGCCGGCCGTTCGGCATCAGGAGCCTGTGGGTGGACAGTATCGCCAACAGTGAAGTCATGTCCGGATCGGGTGCGCAGGCTGGGCGGGTGTGCGCCCAGGTCGTCACCCAATGGCCGCATCTGGCCACCGGCAAGGTTGATCATTGGGGCAGCGTGTTGTGAGCGGCCTGTTCGTATCGGTGGGATCGATGATGCCGTTTGACCGGCTGACCCGCGCCATGGACGAATGGGCGGCGGCGCATCCGGAGGTGGCCGTGGAAATCCAGATCGGCAAGGGCGAATATGAGCCGCGCCACGCCCGCTGGGTGCGCAAGCTGCCGTTGAGCGAGTATCAGGCGCGGGTGCAGACCTGTGGGCTGTTCGTTGCGCATTGCGGCATGGGATCGATTATTTCGGCCATCGAAGCCGGCAAGCCGATCCTGATGCTGCCGCGGCTTGCAGCTTTGGGCGAGCACAACAACGATCACCAGCTGGCCACCGCCAAGCATCTCGGCCACCGCCCCGGCCTGCACATCGCGGCCGATGCCGTTGATCTGCACACTCGCGCCGCGGCCCTGCTGGCCGATTCCGGCGGCACGCCGGCGCCCATCTCGCGCTTCGCCGATCCCGCCTTCACCGCCCGCATCCGCGCCTTCATCGAAAGCTGAAGCCCTTGCACCCCTTCATTCCTGTCGAGCCGACCGACCGGCCGGGCCATTACCGGATGACCGTGCCGAAGAATCTCTGCGTTGGCCCGCCCGATCGCCTGTTCATGTTCGGCGGGGTCGGCCTGGCCAGTGCGCTGGCCGCTGTGGAGGCGGCGACCGGCCGTCCGACCGTGTGGGCGGCGGCGCAATATCTGTCTTATGCCCGGCCGGGAACCGAGCTTGATCTGGAAGTGATCGTGCCGGTGGCCGGCAAATACAACAGCCAGGCCCGGGTGATCACCAGGGCCGGCGATCAGGAGATCATCACGGTCAACGCCGCCCTGGGCAGCCGGCCCGACAGCCCGCACCACCAATGGGCCGCAATGCCCGACGTGCCGCCGCCGGAGGCCTGCCCGGAAATGACCATCCGCTGGCAGCGCGACCCCGACGACATGAACAGCCAATGGGATCGCCGCGTCGCCAGCGGCAGCTTTGGCCGGGATCGTGGCAAGGCACCGCCAGCAACAGATGGCATCGGCCGGCTGTGGGTGCGCCCCAACAACCCCGATCTGCCCATTGATCGCCTGGTGCTGGCGGTGATGGCGGATTTCCTGCCCAGCGGCGTGGGCAATGCGCTGGGCGCCAATGCCGGCGGCAACAGCCTGGACAACACCATCCGATACCTGAATGTCGTGCCCACCGATTGGGTGCTGGCCGATATGCGCATCCACGGCGTCCACAACGGCTTTGCCCACGGCCGGGTGCACCTGTTTGCCCGCGACGGCACCTTGATGGCCACCGCCAGCCAGAGCATGATTGTGCGAATTCACAGTTGAGCCCTGTCAGACGCGGGCCTAGCCTTCGCGCATGACACCGCATCTCATCGCACTGCTGCTTGCCAGCACCGCCGCCCAACCTGCTGCTGCCCTGCCTCAGGCCTCCCCGCAAACCCAGGCGGACAATGCGGCGCTGGCCGCGACACTGAATTGGGCAGATGAACAGGATTTCGAATTTGCCACGCGCGGCTTTCTGGGCAGCATCCCCGATGGCAAGATCAGGGATGCCAAGGGCGCGGTGCTGCGCGATCTGGCCGATGAGGCGCAGTTCACCGGACCAGCCCCGGCCACGGTGAACCCCAGCCTGTGGCGCAACGCGACGCTGGTGGCCAAACATGGCCTGTTTCAGGTGGCCGATGGGATCTGGCAGGTGCGCGGGCTCGATCTGGCCAACATGACGATCATCCGCGGCCAGAGCGGCTGGATCATCATCGATCCGCTGACCGGCGCCGAATCGGCCAGAGCGGCCATGCAGCTTGTCACCGAAAAACTGGGCCAGCGGCCGGTGGTGGCGGTGATCTACACCCACAGCCATGTTGATCATTTCGGCGGTGTGCTGGGCGTGGTGAACCCGGCCGATGTGGCGGCCGGCAAGGTGGCAATCTTCGCGCCGGAGGGTTTCATGGCGCATGCGGTTTCCGAGAATGTGATCGCCGGCCCTGCCATGCTGCGCCGCGCTGTCTACATGTTCGGCACCAGCCTGCCGCACAATGCCACCGGCCACGTCTCATCCGGCCTGTCGTCGCTCAACACGCCGGGCACCTATGGCCTGATCCCGCCGACTGACAGCATCACGGCGGCGAACAGCAACCGCGTGGTGGACGGGGTGGAGATCCAGTTTCAGCTGACGCCCAACACCGAAGCGCCCTCGGAAATGAATCTCTATCTGCCGGCGTGGAAGGCGCTGTGCCTGGCCGAAAATGCCAATGCCACCATGCACAATCTGCTCACGCCGCGCGGCGCCGAAGTGCGCGATGCCAAGGGCTGGGCGGATTATCTGGTGGAGGCGCGGCGGCGCTGGGGCGGTGAGGCGGACGTGTTGTTCACCAGCCATTTCTGGCCGCGCTGGGGCAAGGCGCACATCAGCGATTATCTGCTGCGCCACGCCCAGGCCTATGCCTTTGTGCACAACGAAAGCGTGCGGCTGATGAACCAGGGCCTGAACGCGGTCGAGATTGGGGAGGCGATCAAGCTGCCGGAACCGCTGGCCAAGGCCTGGTTCAACCGCCCCAATTACGGCAGCCTGAAATTCAACGCCCGCGCCGTTTATCAACGCTATCTGGGTGCGTTCGATGGCGATCCGGCCAGTCTCGATCCGTTGCCGCGCGCCGACCTCGCGCCGCGACTGGTGGCGCAGATGGGTGGCGCCAAGAAGGTGCTGTCCGCTGGCAAGGCGGCGGCTGCCAAGGGCGATGACCGCTGGGCTGCCACGCTGCTGTCCACGCTGGTGCGCGCTGCGCCCGATACGCCAGGCGCCAAGGCGGCGCTGGCTAGCGTGTATCGGCAGCTGGCCTTTCGGGCGGAAGCCGCGCCGTGGCGCAACTTCTATCTGACCGGGGCACAGGAACTGGAACAGGGGATCAGGCCCAGCCAGCCCGCCAGCGCCGCCGGCATTGCCGCCAATCTCACCGTGTCGATGCTGCTGGACAGCATGAGCGTGCGGCTGGTGCCGGACCGCGCCATTGCGCCGATGACCATCGCGTTCGAGATTCCGGACGCCAAGGAGCGCCACCTTGTCAGCATCGGCAACGGCGTGATGCTGCACGAACAAGGCGTGGCCGATGCCGCGCAGGCGACGCTGGTGGTGCCGCGCCGGGCGCTGATCGGCCTGATCGGCGGGGCGGTGAAGGCGCCGGAGCTGATGGCGGCCGGCCAGTTGCAGATGAAGGGCGATCTGACTGTGCTGCAGCGCTTCATGGGCCTGTTCCAGCCGCCGAAGCCGGATTTTCCGCTGGTGGCACCTTAAGGCAATCGTCGTCACCCCGGCGAACGCCGGGGTCCATCTCCCCAACGTGGTTGCTGGCGGCGCGGGCGGGCGATGGGTCCCGGCGTTCGCCGGGATGACGCGCCGGTTTTGCTGATCCTATTTCCTGAGCGGTGACCAGCCGGCCATGTCCACCCGGTCGGTCACGCGATAGGGCTGGCCATTCTCGCCCACGAAGAAGCGCTCGGTTTCCTTGCGATTGAACGGGCGTGATCCCAGCCGGCCCAGGATGGCGATCTGGCCGCCGGTCTCATCGACGGCGCGGTCGCGGTCCAGCCCCTTGGATACCGACAGCGCCGGGCGGGCCGTGCGGGCAAAGGCGATGAGCTCCGGCACCGGCTTGGGCGAGAAGCCATAGAAATTGGGCTGGCTGTCTGGGCTGGTCAGCTGCAGCAGCTTCACGCCGTTCTTGCCATCCGCCACATAGGCAAACAGCGTCGCGTTGGTGCTGGCCACCACCACATCCTCGGCATCGTTCAGCGTGCCGCCCGCCGTGAAGCGCTGGTACAGCCTGGGTGCCAGTGGCTTCTTGATGTCCACGATCACCAGCCCCTCGCCCTTGGCCGCGACATAGGCATAGGTGCGCGCCAGATAGAATTTGCGCGCATTGGCGATCGGCAGCGTGGCTTCCGGATGGTGGATGGGCCGGGACAGATCGGCGATGTCGAACAGCTCCAGGCCGTTTGCCGTCGTCACCCACAGATAGCGGAACTGCACGGCGCTGGCCCGCGCGTCATTCAATGGCAGGCTGGCGGCCAGTTTTGGCGCCTTGGGATTATCGAGATTCACCACCACCAGCCCGCGCGGCGTGGTGACATAGGCCATGTACCCGGCCAGCGTGATGTGGCGGGCACCGTTCAGCACGCCGTCCGGGTTCCACGCCGTCTTGCCGCCGTCCAGACGCTCACGCTTCAGGAAATTGTTGCGCGGTTCGCCATCGGTGAGCGTGTCGACATTCACCAGCACAAGGCCTTCGACGGCATCGGTCACCACCGCATAGCGGTAGATCTCGTGCAATTTCTGTTCCTGGTTATAGCCGGCGAGCGGATCGGCCAGCGGCTTGCCGGCGGCGCGGGCGTCCTGCTCGCCGACCATCTTGTCGTTGCGCGGCACCGAGATGGATTGGGTGGTGGCAATCGCCATGCAGGTGGCGTTGGCGGTTTTCACCTGGGCGTCATGGCCCAAGGCCGAGAATGGCGATTTGACGATGCGTTCCGAAACGCCCTTGTTCGACAGATTGGCGATATCATAGGCGACAAAGCCACCCTTGCCTTCGGCAACATAGAGATATTCGCCGCGATTCTGGATGCAGCGCACCTCGCCCGAAGTGCCCTGGGTGATGTTGCGGATCTCCTCGGTCGGGTTGGTTTCGCCCGAAAGCTTCTTGTCGAATATGCGCCCGCGGTTCCAGTTGATCAGCTCGCGCTTGTTCTTCTCGACATGCAGCTTCCAGAAATCCGGATAGGCATATTTGTGCAAGTAAGAGCCAAACACCGCCTGCGGTTCGCCAAACTCCGTCACGCGCACCGCTTCCACGGCGCGATCGAGGCCGAAGAAGGCGTGCATGCCGACGAAATTGATGAAGTTGGTGCCCTGCAGAGTCAGCTGCGCCAGCACGGCGTTGTTGTCGTCATCCTCGCTCACATGGCAATCGGTGCAGGTCTTGGTTTCCTGCGTCCGAACAGTGTGCGGGAAGTGCGGCGCAAAGGCCTGGGATGAGAAGCCCGACGCGGCAATCGGCGTCTGCTGCACATAGATCCGCTCGCGGTTGATGTTGGTGGAGGTGAGGATAAGCGCCGAGCTGGAGCGGATCGGCGTAATGATGCCGCCCTTGCTGGTCTGATGGCGGCCAAGCTGGAAAATCTCGTCGCGGGCGACCTGCGGGTTGTAGGTCGCGAAATTGCGCGTTTCCTGCTCCTCATATTTCTGGGTCTTGGATTTCCAGTTGGCTTCGATCGGCAGGTGGCAGCCGCCGCAGCTGGTGGTCCAACTGGTGTGGCAGGCGAAACAGGCCATGTTGTCGTCCTTGTGGGCGCGGTCTCCCACGCCGGGGCCGAAATTCATCTTGCCGCCGGTGGCTGCCAGCGTGCCCACCAGCTTGGCGCGCGCAGCCTTGGCGTTGAAATCGGGATGCTCGCGATTGACGCTGTCCTTCACCAGCTTGACGCGCCACACCAAGGCCGGATCACTGGCCGACCGTTGCAGCAAAATGCGGCGGCCGGCAGCATCCTGGCTCCATTCAAAGCGCAGCCGGCCATCGGGGTTGCGGATGCCCGACAGATCAGTGCCCGGCGGCGGCGCGGCAAGGTTCGATGTGCGCAAGCTGGGATAGGCATCGGCGGTGCCGTGGCAATCCTTGCAGCCGATCTCCACGCTGTTGGCCACTTCGCCATGGATGAAGCCATTGCCATGGGCATCCTGGGCGAAATGGCAATCGGCGCACTGCATGCCCACTTCGGTGTGGATATCCATCAGATGCACAGCCTTGCCGGGCTGGCCTGGTCCGGGCACCGCGGCCGGCTTGGTGAATTGCGGCGCACCGGCCTTGCGGAATTTTTCCGGATCATCATTGGCAACAATATGGGCGCTATCGGTGCCCCAGGTCGCCATGTTGCCGCCGGCATCGAGCAGATTGCCTTCGCGGTCGCGCTTGTACACGGCGCGGAAATTCCAGCCATGGCCGTGATAATCGGCGAACTGGGTGTCCTTCATCTTGTCGTTGCGGTCGTTCACGGTGCGCAGGAAATCCAGATCGGACCAAGAACCATGCGCCGCTGCGCCTTCCGGGTTGCGATCATTGGTTTCGCGCACTTCGGCCGCGGTTGGGTAACGCTGGCGCTTGAACAGCCGGTCATACTCGGCATCGCTCATGCCCGGCGGCTTGGGATAGGGATTGTCCTTGCCCGGCCACATGCGCGGCGCGTCGCTTTCATAATCCCACATCGTGTAGCCATAATAGGTGTTCACGAACATGTTGGGCTGGTGCATGTGGCAATTCATGCACAGGCTGGACGGCATGGCGCGGGTGAAGCTGTGCTTGATCGGGTGGCCGGGCTCGTCCTTCTTGATGGTCGGATCGGCGGTCTGCGTCTGCCCGTCCCGGCCGGCAGCGGCATACACGGATGAGTGCCGCACTTCGCGATCATTGGCATAGACGATGTGGCAGGAACCACAGCCCGAGGTGCGATAATCGCCGGGCTGATCATTGGTGCCCATGAACCAGGTGAAGGGATCGTTGAGGCGGGTCTTGTGGATGTTGATCACCGGCACCGCGATGCGCAGACCGGTGCCGGGGCCGCGGTTGGACTGGCGGATATCCGGCCGGCCCGGCTCTTCCAGGCGCTGGATGGCGCCAAGCGAATTGGGCAGGCCGATTTCCGGGAAGGTGGGGTTGATGTTGCGGCCGCCGCGTTCGAACACCCGGAAAATGTCACCGGGCGGGATCACCTGCCAGGCCGGCAGCGGGGCAAGAAACGGCAAGGAGCCGCGCGCCTTTTCGGCATCAGACAGCACGCCAACCCCGCCGGCGCCGGGGCTGAACATCAGGGCAGGCAGGCTGTTGTCATGATGGGCGCCGCCCTTGCCGCCATGGGCCTCGCCATGACCGTCCCCGTGTCCGTTGTCATGTTTCAGGCCAATTTCGCCATGGCCCGATGCGTCGCCATTCCACGCGCCCAACATGCCGGCCGCCTGGCCCGGCCGGAAATAGGCTTCGCCCAGCACATAATTCTTATAGGGCAAGATGCCGTTGTTGTAGGACGCGCCGCCAAACAGCATGGCGCCGGTGGCCATCAGGCTGCGTTCGGCGCGTTCGATGATTTCCATGTGGCAGGCGCCGCAGGCATCGCGCGCGGCGCGATAGTCTGACGGGTTCACGAAGCGCACGAACTCCGGCGATTCCCGATTCAGCAGCGTATAGCCGCGCTTGGGATTGGCCGATGACGGGAAATGCCAGGCTTCCGGAAACGTTGGCAGCACATGGGCTTCGTCGCGCAATTTCTTGTAATTGGGGTCAGTGGCGGCCAGCGCAGCCGGCGCGATGATGTGGGAATCACCGCCATGGCAATCGGTGCAGCCCAGCACCACCGATTTGGGCGCATGCATCGTCGCTTCATCGCCGTCGGTGTGGCAGCTGATGCAGCCGGCGGATTTGGCATCGGCCAGTTCCTGCGTCTGCCATTTCGGCGCCGCCGGCGCGCGCACCCGGGCATAATCGCGTGCCACCGGCTTTTCACCTTCCGACGCGATGGCCACCCCCATCAACGGCAGGATCAGCAGCAGGGCAAGACGCTTCCACATCATCAATAAGCCAGCACAGCGTTGAACAGCACCGAATAATAATGGCCGGTGCGGGGGGAATTGGTGAACAGGTCACGGAAGCCGGCGCCGGGCTTCAGCATCGCGCCGGACAGGCGGAACACCAGATTCTGGTTGAACTGCGGGCGATAGGTGGCTGCCGTTGAAAAGTCCCAGCCGATATCCTTGGGGATACTGCCTTCGACGCGCAGCGCCTGCAGCGTGGCCGTGGTGGCAAACCACAGATGGTTGACGTTCCCGCTGATCCGCAGCTCGGGCAAGATGTCGAAATCGGCGCCGGCGCCCAGCAACATGGTGCCGGGGTTGGTGAAGTTGGCCTGACCCTGTTCCTTTGAGGACCTGAGATCGTTCAAGATACCGTTGCGGCTGTTCACCGAAATGGCGCGGCCGCCGCCGGCGAACGGGATGGTCTGGCGCACCCAGTAACTTGTGTCGGCGCCGGCGAACTGCGGGTTTTCGAAGATCGCCGCAAAGCCGCTGTCCACATCATCATGCGGGTTGGAATCGCCCGAGGCATAAAGTGCCGAGGCGCGGAAGCGGGCCCAGCCGCGATCATAGCTCGGCTCGATGGCGACGAACCAGCTGTTGATCCTGGCGCGCCGGTCCGTGAAGATGTTGTTGCGGTTGGTGCCGGTGGCGTGGGTGGCCGAAAGCGACAGGTTGATGCGGCCGATATGGCCGTCGGCGTTGTAGCTCAGATAGACCACATCATAGCTGCGGCCGCGCAAGCTGCCGAGCAGCGCCGGGCGCACCGGGAAGCCGTTGGTATCAACCTGAATGTCGTTCCGCTCACGGTTCAGGTTCCAGATGGCGCTGACCTGGCTGGTCATCCCCGGCAGCGGCAAATCCTGGCGATAGAGATTGGCAACGAACAGCGCATCGCTGCGCGGGGAACGCAGCACCGCGTTCAGGCCGCTGTTGCTGTCCTTCTCCAACCGCCAGAAGGCCGCGAGGTTGTATTGAATGCGATTGTTGTCGCGGTTGCCGAACAGGCGCACGCCCAGTTGGTTGTCCTGAAACAGGAAACCCCGGAAATCGCTGGAAAAGGGCTGGATGCCGATGCGGATCGAGTCGAAATCATAGCGGTCTGATGTGTTGCGCAAGTGATAATCCAGGAACAATTCCTGGACGCCCACGAACGCATCGGTGCGCAGGGAGCGCTTGGATGGCAGCACCGAGAGCACCCGCTGTTCCGGCACATCGACATGATTGACGTTGAAGGCGATGGCGGCGCGCAGCTCATATTCGGGCGGCTTGAACGCCGTGCTGCCCTTGGTCAGCGCCGCACCCAGGATGAAGGTCTGCGCGAACACCTCGCTATACTGCCGGCCGAACACATCATTGTTGCCCGGCCGCTCGGTCGTCTGCACGCCGACGGGGATGGGAAAGCTGCGCGGTTCGGCCAGCGTGTCGGAAATGGCGGTGAGTTGCAGGAACAGATCATGGGTGCCGCAGATCGGCCGGTCACCCTTCAACGTGTTCTGATTATAAGGATCTTTCCAGTTGGACTTGACCAGCCCCAGCGTTTCGATCAGCCGCCAGCGATCGGGCACCGGCAGATGGTCTGACGGGAAATCGCCTTGTTTCGGCCAGGCCACGGCGCCCTGGTTGGCCTGCACCACCGGATCCCACGTGCTGGGTCCGCCAGGGCCGGGCACGCGGCGGCCGGGCAGATTGCCGGCATCGGGATCACCCGGCGTTGCGGCTTCCTCGGCCGGCAAGCGGTCCTTGGGCGGAGCGACCTTGGCGTAACAGTCAAACCATTTGCCGAACGGCTTGGCCATGGCCGGGGCTGCGCTGCCCAGCAGCGCGATGAGCATCAGGGCCCGCATCTCAGCGCGCATGGCAGACATTGTTCTCAGCCGTGTCGAGGAAGGGCGCAAACGGGCAGCCAACAAAGCGCAGCCGCACCTTGGTGCCGGTCGTCAGCGGCACCTCCACCTGATCAGACCGGATGCTGGCCGGTGGCAGGCCAATGCTGCCGCCCAGCCGCAGGCCGGCATTGCTGGTGCCGAGGAAGCTGATCATGTCATCCTGATCAATACCGTCGCCCGACACGCCGATGGCCCCCACCAGCACATTGCCGCGATACACGGGCACCGCGCCGGGAAAGATCTGGATGCCATTGGCCAGCCGGTTCTGGCCACCGGGCGTGTTCGGCAGGAAGGTGCATTGCCGCGGATCGCCGCCGCCCAGCACCTGCACCAGATTCTGCAGGATCAGCGCCGATTGCAGCCCGGTCGAGAAGGGCGACCAGCCGTTGATGTCGCGGCTCAGCGCGCCCGGCGGCCGCCCGGCCTCACCATCGGGGAAATAGGGGCGGGCGATGTTGCCGATGGCGCGGTTGGAGACGCCGACCTGGCCGGTGAGGAAGCCGGCGCTGCCGAAGAAGGCGTTGGTCTTGGTCACGAAATCGCGGACGTTGGCATCGGGCGCGCCGGCTGCCGTCACCACCGCACCCAGTTCCGCCGCGGCCCGGGCGTTGGAGAAGAAGGCCGCGGTGCGTGCCTTTTGCAGCGACACATCGATGCCGAAGATCGGCGCATCGGGTGAGCGCACCAGCCCGAGCGCCACCCCGCGCGTGTCCACCAGGCTGATAGACACCTGCGCCCGGCTGTCCAGCGGCTGGCGGATCTGCGCGCGGGCGCGGGCCATGATGGCAAAGGCTTCTTCCAATATGGCGCGAGCTTCGGCGGCGGTGAGCGGCTGCGCCACATCGCCGGCATCGCTGGCAGCACGCACCGGATAGCGATTGGCGCCGCTGCCATCGGACAACACAAAGGCATCGGGATGGTTGAACTCAGCCGCGGTGGCCGCGCGCACACCGCTGGCCTCGCTGCCATAAGCTGTGCCGGCGGCGATGCTGGCGGCATTGAAGCCGGCCACGGCCACCAAGGCGCCGGTCAGGCTGGCAAAGCTGGGCGCGGCAGCAGGGTTGGAGCGCAGGCCCGCCGCCACCGCATCGCTGTACCGCAGCAGCGTGCCGTCCACCGAAATCCGCTCGGCGCGGATGCTGGCCGGAGCCTCGAAACCGGTGGTGGCGGCAAGCGCGATATGCTCTTCGGCATCGACATCGGTGTCGGTCACTTCGGCATCAAAGCCGTAATCGCCATCGGCCATGATGCCGACACCGCCCACCGCCACGCCATTCTTGTAGAGCGGGAAACCACCAGGATCGGCCGCCAGCCCCAAGGGCGAGCGCTTCGGCCCGATGAACGGGCTGCCGACCCCAAAGCGGGTGACAAGATCGGAACAGGGCAGTTGCGAAAACTGCACGCCATAGAGCGGGCCGGATTCCAGCCCGACTGTGCGGGCCGACGGCGGGAAATGCGGCTGCACGATCATCGAGGCCGTGCGGGTGGAAAAGGCATTGCCGCCCGACGACAGATAGGCGCCGGTGATCGCCTTGGCGATGGCGGCCAGTTCGGCCGGCACCGTCACCCCCTGCGCATCGATGTTGGCGCCGTTGGCATTGGCCCGCGTTGTCGCCGTCGCCCGCGCGCCGGCCATGCGATAGACGGCGAGCACATTGCCCACCCGGTCCACCACGGCGATCACCGCCGGCAAGCCGCGCGCGCTGGCCTCGGCGGCCGCGCGGGTGATGATGGACTGCACATCGGCGCTGGTCAGCGCCTCGGCCGCCGGGCGGGTGAAGACGCTGGCCGGGGCAACCGAAGGCGCAGGCGTCGGGCTTACGGCGGCCGGGGTGGGCGGCGCGCTGCCGCCGCCACAGCCGGCCAACAACAGCGCCGCCCCCAGCGTGATGATGCCGGTGGCGCGGATCATTTCAGCGCCCGCGCCCGTGCCGCGATCTGGCCCAGCGCGGCACGGAAGGCCAGCGCATCCCAGCGGTTGGCATCGCGCGCCAGCGCATAGGCACGATCCAGATCGGGCCGCAGCGCCAGCGCCGCGCCGCGATCCACCTGGCCGGCGGCGACGAGCGCGTTCAACAGCGTGTCTGCCGCCATCACCGCCTGGGCGCCGCCCTGATAATCGGTGTAGGCACCAGCATTGGCCGCCAGCACGGCATCGATCAGCGCAAAGGTCTGCGCCCGGTCAAAACTCGCCCCGGCAAAGCGTTTGGCAAGATTTGCCGCCGTGGCCTTCAGGGTCGCCGCTGCCTTCATTGCCCCGGCACGGTCACCGCCCAAGGCGGCATGGAAGGCGCGCGACTGGCTTTCCAGACTGCGCGCCAGGTCCGGCGCGGCCACGCGGGCGGCGGCGACCAGCATGATCATCTGTTCATCATTCCATACCGGCTGGCCCGGTGGAATCGGCCGCCAGCCATTGCTGCGCGCCACCAGCGGCGCGGCCGGATCATCGCTGAACGTGCGGTGGCAGCTGCGGCAATCAAAGAAATAATAATCGGGGCCGGTCACGCTGCCCGACGCCGCCGGCAGCAGGCTCAAGGCCCGCTCCACCGCCAGCGCCTGGCCCACCGCCCAGGTCTTCACACCGCCGGCCACGCCCTTGCGGGCGCGATAATCAGCGTCTTCATCATGGTGGGATTGCAGGCTGGTGAACAGATCCAGTTCAAACGCGACGCGCGGGTGGCCGGCGGCCATGATGCGGTGAAACACGAACTGGCCCGGCTTGTCCGATCCGAAATGGCAATCCAGGCAGACCCCGGCGCGCACGGCGGGATTGTTCATCGCCCACATGCCCTTGGCCATATTGTCGGCATGGCTGGCCTTCACGCTGGCATGACTGGCCAGCCAGTTCACCGACCCGCCGTGGCAGGCTTCGCAGCCGACGCCATCACTCTGTTGCCATTTCGGCCCGCGCACCGGGGCGGGATCGCCGTGGCAATTGATGCATTCGGCGCTGGCCGCCACATTGGCGATACCCAGCCGTTTGCCGATGGCCTGGGCGCGGGGCTCGTTCAGCACCTTCCAGGCCCGCGAATGGACCCCGGTCAGGCTGGCCGGGTTGCTCCATGTGAGCACTTCATTCTGGCGCACGCGCGGGCCGGTGGCTTCCTGCCGGCCATGGCAGGTGGAACCGGCACAGGTGGCCACGCCCTGATGCAAGGCACGATCATGCGGGGCAGAGACCGCCGGCGCGCCCAGCACCAGCATGGCCATCACGGCCAGAAACCGCGCAAACCGGCTGATGCATGCAGCCAATGCCACAGTTGTCATCGCTGAAACGCGACTCGCTGTTCCTTGAACGTGCACGCTCACTGTCCCCCCGGTGCGGCATAGCGTAGCAAACCGGCCCATTGATGCAAGGCTTTGCGCGGGTTGAACATCCCGGATCGGCAAAATCGCTTCGGCCACAGAATCACGTTGCGGGCAGGGAAGGGCTGTGATTATCTCCCGCTGCATTTTGGGAGGGATTGGGGTTTCACCCGGCCCGGCAGAGGCCATCCCCTTCCATGCCATTGGGGAGAAATGCTGTGGACCTGCGTGCAAACCTTGCGGCCGTTTCGATCAGAGCCATGATCGATGCCAGGCCAGCGGCCGAAGCCTTGCGCGAAATCGCGCTGCAATGCAGCGGCCTGCACGTGATCGCGGCCGACAATATCGCCTCCAAGGCCCCGATGGAGGATATCGAAGGCAATATCTTGGCCGCCGATGTGTTCGGCTGGACCGGCGAGAATGAGCATTGGTGGAAGGATAGCAAGCTTGCCCTGTCCTCCCCGCTGCCGCGCGCCTGCCGGTATGAATCCGAAGTGTTCTGGGCCAATGCCAGCGGCTTCTTCACCCGTCAGCCCAACCCCTATCTCGATGAAATGAACCTCGAAAATTTCGAGAAGCGGGCGCTCACCAAGGCCGC
Source organism: Sphingomonadales bacterium (assembly GCA_027485485.1). Taxonomy (GTDB): domain Bacteria; phylum Pseudomonadota; class Alphaproteobacteria; order Sphingomonadales; family Sphingomonadaceae; genus Sandarakinorhabdus. Next base: position 41,186 of record JAIXQY010000234.1, read on the forward strand.
CATCGTGGTGCCGGTGCATCTGCCGTTCGGCCAGATTGGCGCTGTGTGTTTTGTCAGCCGTGATCCGGGTCGCATTGATCTTTCGGCCGAATATGATGCCCATGCCGATGAACTGGCGCTGCTGTCACACCGTTTCCTTGCCGGTTATGTGAAGGCGCACCGCACACGCCGTTGGCTGCCGGGCGATTGCCAGCTCACCAAGCGCGAAGTGGAATGCCTGCGCTGGGCCAGCATAGGCAAGACCGACAAGGAAATCAGCCTGATCCTGTCGCGCAGCCACGCCACCGTGCGCTTTCACATCCAGAATGCCGGCGAAAAGCTGAACGCCGTCAACCGCAGCCAGACCATCTTCAAGGCGGCCCAGCTGGGTTATCTTGGCGCTGCCGCCTGACTGGCGCGAATTCCGTTCATGGCGCATGAAGCCGCCGGGGTGTAAGGCCCCGTCCATGCGCAGCACCATGATCTTTGCCGTTTTGCTGGCCACACCTGCCAGCGCCACAAGCCTTGCCGATGTGGCCGCATCGTTGAAAGGCACCACCAGCCTTGCCGCCGATTTCGTGCAGCAGGGAGCCGATGGCCGCACGCTGACAGGGAAATTGTGGCTGGCCCGGCCGGGCAAGGTGCGCTTTCAATATGACAAGGCGCCAATGCTGCTGGTCGCCGATGGCCGCACCCTGGCCTTTGTCGATTATGAGGTGAAGCAGGTCAGCCGCTGGCCAGTACGCAAGACGCCGCTGCAGATCCTGCTGGCAGCCGAACCCGATCTGGCACCATTGGCCCGCATCACCCTCGATTCGCCCGGCCTGATCGAAGTGGCGGCCCGCGATCCCAAGCGGCCGGAGTTCGGCACGCTGCAAATCCGCTTCACCCGCTCAGCTGCCGCCCCCGCTGGCTTGGCCTTGGCCGGCTGGACGGCGCTGGATGCCCAAGGCGGCCGCAGCGAAGTGCGGCTGGCCAATGTGCGTTATGGCGCCAGCATGGCCGGAGTGGACTTCGGCTTTGTCGATCCGCGCAAGGCGGCGCGCTGACGGGCACAAGTTTTTCAGACAACGACCGTTTCTGTTCATGGGACGGAAAGGTCAGGTCAGCCATAGATGTTCTCACAGCCGGTGTTCGGCGGTCCGGGTTTTCGCCCCTGTTGCCCGGATCGCACGCGTAACCACCATCGGCTGCATGCGTGACGAGCGCAGACAAGACCCCCGGCACCCGCCCCCGGTG
>JAIXQY010000027.1 GCA_027485485.1 Sphingomonadales bacterium
GGTTGCGGGGCGGGCACGCCATATTTGGCGCGCGCGCCGCCCACCACGACGCCCAGGCCGAAATAGACGATCAGCGCCGCGATCAGCGCCAATGTGGTGAGTGGATAAGCCGTCAGCATGGTATAGTTCCCCTGTTGCAAATCATTGGGCCAAGGCGGCCTGGGCGGCCGCCGCGCCGCCCACCACCGGAATGGCGATATGGCTGGGCCGCACCGCGTCTCGCCACACGCCCTGGGTGGCTTTTTGATAGTCGCCCGGCGCAGCGTTGAAGATATTGGGCACGAATGTCTGCGGGTTGCGGTCATAGAGCGGGAACCAGCTCGATTGCACCTGCACCATGATCCGGTGCCCGGCCGGGATGACATGGTTCACGCCCGGCAGAAGGAAGCGGTAACGCTCGGCCTTGCCGGGGGTGAGCGGTTCGGGCTTTTCAAAGCTTTTCACATAACGGCCGCGGAAGATTTCCATGCCGATTCCCAGTTGCAACCCGGCCAGATCGGGCTTTTCGCTGTTTTCCTCAGGGAACACATCGATCAGCTTCACCACCCAGTCGCTGTCGGTGCCCGACGTGCTGGCGAACAGATTGGCTTCCGGCTGGCCGTGGATCTGCAGCGGGGCCTTCAACGGGGCGGACACATAGGTGACGACATCGGGCCGCGTGCTGGCATGGCGCTGATCGCTCACCAGCCACGGGCCCCAAGTGGCGCGGTCGCGCACATTCACCGGCACCGGCACAAACGGCACCGGGTGGGCGGGATCGGAGACATAATCATCATGCGCCGCCTTGGCCGAGGGCTGGTTCAGCGACAGGCTGAAGCGGTCATCCAGATAGAGATTGACCGTGTCCCCGGCCGGGAAGCGGTCGTGCCGCTGCCATTTGTCAGCCCCCACGGCATAGGTGAACACCGGCGGCGTGTTGAACGCCGGCGCGCCCGCCTTCAGATGGCTGTCAAGAAACGGCTTCATCACGTTGCGGCGGAACTGCAGGCCGGTGTCGCCTTCAAACTTGAGCACGCCCAGCCCGGAGCCATCATAGTTGACGCCCGAATGGCGCCACGGCCCGATGACCAGTGACAACAGCGTGTTGTCCTTGTCCTTGGGTTCCAGCGCGCGATAGACGGCGGGCGCGCCATAGCTGTCTTCCTGATCCCATTGGCCCACCACCAGCATGGTCGGCACAGTGAGCGGGCGGGCCGCCAATATCCTGTCCAGCGCCTGGCCATGCCACCAGGCGTCATAGGCCGGGTGCTCCATCAGTTTCTTCACGCCGGGCAGCGTATCCAGCCCATATTTGCGGGCATAGCCGCCGGCGGACCCGGCGCTGAGAAATTCGGCATAATAATCGCGCCGGCCCATGGCGACAGGATCGCCGCCGCTTTTGGAGGACGTCTGGCCAGTGAAATAATCCAGCATGGTCTGGCGGAAGGCGCCGTTGTGGAACCAGTCATCCCCCATCCAGCCATCAACCATGGGAGACATGGGCACGGCGGCCTTCAAGGCCGGGTGCGGATCGACCAGCGCCATCAGGCTGGTGAAACCGGGATAGGACGAACCGGTGATGGCAACGCGGCCATTGGTTTCCGGCACATTCTTCACCAGCCAGTCGATCGTGTCCCAGGCATCGGTGCTGTGATCGACGGCGGTGGGATTGAGCGGGCCCTTCAAGGGCCGCGTCATTACATAATCGCCTTCGGATTTGGTGATGCCGCGCACATCCTGGTACACCCGGATATAGCCATCCTCCACCAGCTCCTTGTCGGCCACTGGCAGGATTTCCACGATGGATTGGCTGGGGTTGCGGGCGGTGGCCTTACCGGCGTTATAGGGCGTGCGGGTGAGCAGGATCGGGCCGGCGCTGGTGCCCTTCTTCATCACCACCACGGTGAACAGGCCCACCCCGTCGCGCATCGGGATCATCACTTCGCGGCGCACATAATCGGCGGCCGGCGTGACGGCGTTGAACTTCGGGCCGATATCGGGGGCCATGGTGGGCGTCTGGGCCAGCGCGGCACCCGAAAGCAGCAGCGCGGCGGCAAAAATCGCGGATTTCATCGGGTCCTCTCCTCTGGCTGTTGTTCATGGCCTGTTGTCACCGGGCTTGGCAATGCAATATCGGGGCCATAACGATGTTCAAACACCGAAGGGGAGCCGACCAATGCGGGCAGGCCTGATGATCATGCTGCTGATGGCAGCCCCGGCCGCACAGGCGGCAGACAAGCCGCCGAAAGCACCGCCGGCCGTGGTGCAGAAACTGCTCGATTGCCGGGCGCTGACGGATGCCACGGCGCGGCTGGCCTGTTTCGATGCCAGCGTGGCGGCGCTGGCCAGCGGCGTGGAAAAGCGCGAGGTGATGCTGGCCGACAAGGAAGATGTGAAGAAGGCCAGGCGCAGCCTGTTCGGCCTGGCGCTGCCCAGCTTCAACCTGTTCGGCAAGGATGATGACGACAGCGGCGACAAGCAGGACGAGCGCGGCGTGGTCAGCGAGATCGAGGCCGTGCTGAAATCGGCCCGGCAATCCCGCCCCGGCTTCTGGACCTTCGCGCTGGACGACGGCAGTGTGTGGGTGATGACCGAGGGCAAGACCATCGCGCGCGATCCGCGCGCCGGCATGAAGATCCGCATCCGCCGCGCCGTGGCGGGCAGCTATCTGGCCAATGTCGATGGCCAGATCGCCGTAAGGGTGCGCCGCATCAACGAGTAGCGCGCAGCCAGCCGGTGATGGCATAGCGCCGGTTGGGCACCGAGCCCGTCACCATCGACACGCTGTGCATCTGCGGCACGGCAAACAGATCGAGGCTGTTGAACGCCGGGGCGACGCCGCGCACGCGGTTTTCGCCCTCGTGAAACAGCAGCAGCCCGCCCCATTCCACCCGCCACACCGGGTTGAGGCTGAACACATAGGCGGCGCGGCGGTGCTTGCCGGGCACATCATCATCATGGCCGGTGAGGAAATCGCCGGGGGAATAAGCGGTGGCCTGGCCATCGGCGAAGGCCACGTCGGCCTTGCCGGTGATCGCGCGCAGCAGATCGCGCACCGGGCCGGATGACAGAAAGCCTGGCCAGCCTGCGATCAGCGAGTCGCCGTCTGGCGCCGCCGCATCGCCATCGGGCAGGCGCAGCGCTTCATAACGGTGTTGAAAGCCGCTCTGCGCGCCGGCCAGCACTGCCTGGTCCAGCCCGTCGCGCTGCTGCGCCGTCATCGCGGCGCGGGCGGCGCGCGACAGATCAAACACCTTGCCGCCGCTGTTGACCACCTGCACCCAATCGTCGCGGCCCTTCATCTCGGCCAGGCAGGCGATGGCGGCGCTTTCGGCCAGAAACGGCTGCAGACGCACATGGCCATTGCGCGCAAAGGCGGCAGCGGCCGCCGTCACATCAATGCCGGCGGCCAGCGCCAGGCTCATTTGTTGCGATACCAGCCGGTGATGGCATAGCGGCCCATCGGCGCGAACGGCGGCACGTGGGACACATTGTGGCGCAGCGGCACCAGGAACAGGTTCAGCGTGTTGAAGCGCGGCATGAAACCGGCCAGCACATTGCCCTTGATGTCCATGAAATTCAGATAACCGCCCCAATCCGGCTTCCAGTCCTTGGCCAGATTGAGCACATAGGCCAGCCGCCGGCCTTCCACTTCCACCAGATCATCATGATCGGTGAGGAAATGCCCGGCGGCATAGACCGTGGCCTGGGCATCGGCCTTGACGATATCGCCATGGCCGGACACCGCGCGGGCAAACTCCAGGCTGGGCGGGGCGTTGATCTCTTCCAGCAGCTGATACAGCGGGTGGCCGGGGTGCCATTGCTGGGTATAGGCCTCCACCAGCGGATATTGGCCATAGAGGAAGGCAAAGCGCCCATTGGCAGCCGCATTGGCAGCGGCATTGCCCATCTGGGCCTTTTGTTCGGCCGGCATGGCCCGCAATTGTTCGGGGCGCAGATGCTGCCCGCCCGGCTGGCCATCGCCGGCCCAGGCCAGGCCATAGGGCGTCTGGCTGGACAGGATCTGCCACAGCGCCTCGGCCGAGGCGGCCTCCAGAAAATCCTCCACCTGCACCAGCCGGTTTTCGGCGAGGGCGGCAGCAATCGCCGGCCGGTTCAGCGATGGGTTCAAGGCAAACAGCGCCGGCACATCGGTTTCAGTCATTCGCTTGGCGGCTTTCCGTGGGCATGGGGGGCAGCAAGGGTTGCGGATCAATCTTCACGCCGGCCAGCGTCATGCCCCAGTGCAGATGCGGCCCGGTGGATCGGCCAGTGGTGCCGATGCGGCCAATGTACTGGCCTTGCGCCACGATCTCGCCTTCATTCACCAGGATGCGCGACAGGTGCAGGAAGGCCGAATACAGGCCCTGGCCGTGATCGAGGATGATGATATTGCCTTCCAGGCTGAACGGTCCGTCGCTGGCCAGCCGCACGATGCCGGTCAGCGGCGCCTTGACCAGCGTGCCGTGCGGGGCGGCGATATCCAGCCCGGCATGATAGGCCGCCGCGCGTTCGCCATAGATGCGCTGCGATCCGAACACGCCGGAAATGCGCCCCGTGGCCGGCCATTGCAGCTGGGACTGCCAGAAGGGCCAGGGCGTGATTTCAACGCGGGCGGCCTTGATCGCATCGGTTTCGGCCGTGCGCAGCGCCTCCCACGCCGGGTTGGGCGCGGCGTTGGGGTTCTGGTTCACCAGCCGGGCCGGCAGCCGATCAATCTCCCAAGTGCCGGGCGTGATGGTGAGGGTGCGGCTGGCGCTGCGGCCATCGGGGGTGACCCAGGCCAGGCGGCGGCTGCCGGTGGCATCGCGATCGATGCCCAGCATATAATGGCCATCGGCAGTGAAGGTGACGGGCGCATCATCCAGCGTGAGCGCCCGGCTGCCCGGCGGCAGCACCCCGCGCACCAATTCACCCTGCCGGGCCACCAGGGGTTCGGCGATCACCAAAGGCAACGGGCTGGCGGCGGCAACAATGCCGGCGCTGGCCACGAGCAGCGGGACCGCAAGGAACTTCATGCCGGGAACACACCCTTGGCGCGCAGTTCGGCATAGCGGTTGCTGGCAATATCGGCGCTGAAATAGGCTTCCTGCAGCTCGTGGCTCCAATAGCGCAGGGCGGCCAGCGGGATGCGCTGCTGGGTGACGGCGCACAGCACATGATCGCCCGATTGCAGCACGCGATAGCTGCCGCTTTCATAATGAAGCTTGGCGGCGCGGCCAAAACGATCGAGCATCAGAACAGACTCCCCTGCACGGGCTTGGCCGGCGGACTGGTATAAACCGGCGTTTGGCCATCGCCAAAGCGGATCGTCAAGCTGGGCTGGGCTGCAGCCACTTCGGCTGAGGCGACAACATGGCCCTGCCCATCCGTCACAATGGCATAGCCGCGGGCCAGCACCTGTTCCGGCCCCAGGCTGGCCAGCATCCGCCCGGCCTGATCCAGCCGGGCACTGGCGCTGGCCAGCCGCTGTTCGATCAGGAAAGGCCGCAGGGCGGCGCCGGACCGGGCGAGCTTCTCGGCATCGGCGTTCAGTGGCCGGGCCAGCGCCGGGGCCAGCCGCGCGGCGCTGCCGGCCAGCCGCTCCACACTGCGGTCCAATCGGGCCTGCAGCAA
>JAIXQY010000021.1 GCA_027485485.1 Sphingomonadales bacterium
CCGGCATAGGCGGAGATCAGCACGGGCGGCACTGCGGTTTCGGCCGCCGGAATATCCCGCGGCGCGCGCAGCACGGCACCATAGCCGGCGCGATAGGCATCGCCCGCTTCCAGCATCTCGCGCACCGCCTGGTCCACGCGCGCCACATCGGCGTGGGCGCCGGGCAAGCGGGCTTCATCGCGGATGTCGAACCAGGGGAAGAACCAGCTTTGTTCGAGCATCCGGTTCCACAACCAGGTGATATGTTCGCCATAAGCGCTTGGTTTGAAAGCCGGCAGATAGGATTCGCCAAAGATCGCCATTTCCTGCGGCGTCCAGATCGCATAGCCGCCCACCGCCATGCCGGTGAAGCGGCCGGGATGGCGTTTCAGCGCCGTGACCAGGATGATGCCGCCGCTGTGGAAGCCATAGGCCGGGCAGCGCTCCAGTCCCAGCGCGTCCATCAGGGCGATCAGGGCATCGGCGAAATCATTGATGTCGGGCGTATCGGGCAGGGGCGTGGATTGGCCAAAGCCCGGCGTATCGGGCGCGATGCAGGTGAAATGCCGGCCCCAGGCCTGCATCAACGGCGCATATTCGCCGGATGACCGCGGCGACTGGTGCACCATCAGCAGCGGCGGGCCTTCGCCGCAGCGGCGATAATGCACGCGGCGCTGGCCGCCATCGGGCAGGGGCACATCGATGAAGTGGCGGCTGATCATAAAGCGCAACTTGTCCGGACAAATTGCCCTCGACAAGCATTTTCTGCTTGGCCAAGGTTGCACTCAAGGGAATCAGGAGGATGGGCATGGCGCTGAAGGGCACCCGCATGGTGAGCGACGGCAAGACCGCGCGCCAGATCTTTGACGAGGTGATGGCCAATCCGGCCCGCAAGAAGTTCGGCTTTGGCCAGAAGCTCGCCGTCGTGAATGTCGATTTCCAGCGCGCCTATACCGATATCGAAGGCTTTGCGACGGCCTATGAAACGGATCCGCGCCAGATCGAGCATGTCAATTATATCAGTGCCCTGGCGCGCGCGGCGGCCATGCCGGTGATCTGGACGCGCGTGGCCTACAAGGGTGATGCTGGCGATGCCGGCGTGTGGGGCACGCGCACCAACACGCCAGACAGTTTGCAGAACATCAAATATGACAGCGAGCGCCACGCATATGATCCGCGCGTGGCCATCGGCGCGGATGATCTGCAATACACCAAGCGCATGCCAAGCGCCTTTTTCGAAACGCCGCTGGCCAGTTATCTGGTGTGGCACAAGGTGGATACGGTGGTGATCACCGGCGGCTCCACATCGGGCTGTGTGCGCGCCACGGCGGTCGATGCGCTGTCCCACGGTTATCGCACCATCGTGCCGATCGAAACCTGTGCGGACAAGCATGAGAGCTATCACTTCGCCAATCTGACGGATTTGCAGCTGAAATATGCCGATGTGGAGCCGGTGCAGGCGGTGATTGATTGGTTGGAGGCGCAGCGGTGAGCGGACCAAGCCAGGTCCTCCCCAAACTTGTTTGGGGAGGTGCCGAGCAACGCGAGGCGGAGGGGCCCTTGCCAGTTGCCCCTCCGTCGCCTTCGGCGCCACCTCCCCAAACAAGTTTGGGGAGGATCTGTTTGTGATTGAGAACGCGTCCGATCCCGGCCTCTACGATCCCGCGCCAGCGCGCCGCCGCTTCACCTGGCCGGGCGGCAAGACGGTGGCCGTGTGGGTGGCGCCGAACCTGGAATATTATGAGATTGACCCGCCGCCGCACCCGCGCCGCAAGGCCTGGACGCGCCCGCATCCCGATGTGGTGGGCTATGGCCACCGCGATCATTCGAACCGCGTCTCGCATTGGCGCATGGCCGATGTGATGACCAGGCACGGCTTTCCGGGCTCCGTGTCGCTGTCCGTCGCGCTGTGCCAGCATCACCCGGAGGTGGTGGCCGATGCCAATGCCCGCGGTTGGGAGTTCTTCAGCCACGGTATCTACAACACCCGCTATGCCTATGACATGGCAGAGGAACAGGAACGCGCCATCATCGAGGATTCGATTGCGACCGTGCGCGAGGCCACCGGCCAGACCATCCGCGGCTGGCTGGCGCCGGCGCTCACCCACACGCCCCGCACGCTCGATCTGATCGCCGAATATGGCCTGGATTACACCTGCGATCTCTATCACGATGATCAGGTGCAGCCGGTCCACACCCGATCCGGCCGCCTCGTCTCCATCCCCTACAGTTTGGAGGTGAATGATCATTATGGCTTCTTCGTCTACAACATGTCGGGCCGGGACTATGCCGAAACGCTGATCCGCCAGTTTGAACGGCTGGCGCAGGAGCCCGGCAGCGTGATGTGCATTCCGCTGCACGCCTATCTGATCGGCCAGCCGCACCGCATCGGGCCGTTTGAACAGGCGCTCAAGCATATCGCCGGCGATGGCCGGGCCTGGATCGCGACGGCGGGTGAGATTGTCGATGCGTGGAAGGCCGGCCAATGAGCGCCAACGAACAGATCCTCCCCAAACTTGTTTGGGGAGGTGGCGCCGAAGGCGACGGAGGGGCGGCTTGCGGCAAGAGCCCCTCCGCCTCGCGTTGCTCGGCACCTCCCCAAACAAGTTTGGGGAGGATCTGATTGATGCTTGATCCAGCCTATCTCCATTATCCGCACCGCCGCCACGGCTATGACCATGATCTTTATGACTGGTCCGCCCTGCACCAACGCCCGCCACTCACCTGGCCCAAGGGCAGCGTTGCGGTGTGGATTTGCGTCTCCCTCGAGTATTTCCCGATCCTGCCGACGGACAAACCCTTCCGCGCCCCCGGCCATATGCAGACGGCCTATCCGGATTTCCGCCACTACACCGCGCGCGATTATGGCAACCGCATCGGTGCCTGGCGCTTTCTGGAGGCGCTCAGCACGGCCGGCGCCACCGCCAGCTTCGCCACCAACGCCGCCGTGGCCGAGCGCCTGCCCGACCTGCTGGCCGCGGTGCAGACCGGCGGGCATGAGGTGATCGCCCATAGCACCGACATGAACGGCACCATCGATGCCACGCTGGGCCAGGACGCCGAGCGCGCCCTGATCACCGAAACCCGCGACCGGCTGGCCGACTGTGGGGTGCAGCCCGATGGCTGGCTCTCCATCGCCCGCAGCCAGAGCTTCCACACCGCCGATCTGCTGGTGGAAGCCGGCTATCGCTATGCCTGCGATTGGGTGAATGACGAGCTGCCTTATCGGTTCCGCAACGGCCTCATCAACCTGCCGCTCAACCATGAATTGTCAGACCGGCAGATCATCACCGTGCAGCAGCAATCCGCCGACAGCTGGGCGCAATCGCTGGAGGACGCCTTCGACTGGCTGGCCGCCGAGGCCGCCGCCACCAACTGTGCCCGCATGCTGCCCATCCACATCACGCCCTATATCATGGGCCTGCCCTATCGCATCGCCGCCTTCGAACGGCTGCTGGCCCGGCTGGCAGCGCGCAGCGAATGCTGGTTTGCGCCCGGCGGCGCCATCGTCGATGCCTTCGTGGCACAGGAGGCCGAATGAAGGTCCGCAATCCCCGCACCGGCGAATATGATCACGCGATCACGCCGGCCAGCGCCGCCGACATCACGGCCATCGCCGCCCGCCTGCGCGCCAACCAGCCGGCCTGGGCGGCGCTGGGGCCAGCGGGCCGCGCCGCCGTGCTGGAACGCTTTGCCCAGGCCATCGAACGCCACAGCGGGGCGATCATCGCCGCGCTGGCGACCGATACGGGCCGCAAGGCAATCTCCTGGGTGGAGGTTGATTCCCTCGCGTCCACCTGCAGGCGCTGGGCCAGCCGCGGTCAGCAGTTGATGGCCGGCATGAGCAGCGGTGAGGTGCCCAGCGTGGTGCCCGGCATCATCCTGAAACCGCGCCATGTCGTCTATCCGCTGTTCGGGGCGATTGCGCCGTGGAATTTCCCGGTGATCCTCTCCCACATCGATGCCATCCCGGCGCTGATGGCCGGCTGTGCCGCACTGGTGAAGCCATCGGAGGTGACGCCGCGCTTTGTCGAACCGATGCGCGCCGCGCTGGCCGAGGTGCCGGAACTGGCCGCGGTGTTCGATTATGTGCTGGGCGGCGCCGAAACCGGCCAGGCGCTGATCGGCGCTGTGGATTATATCTGCTTCACCGGTTCCACCGCCACGGGCCGCAAGGTGGCCGAAGCCGCCGGCCGCGCGCTGATCCCGGCCAATCTGGAACTGGGCGGCAAGGATCCGATGATCGTGCTGGCCGGCGCCGATCCGGTGGCCGCCGCGCGCCTGGCCCTGCGCGCCAGTGTCGCCGCCACCGGCCAGGCCTGCCAGTCGATCGAGCGGGTCTATGTGCCGCGCGCCATGGCCGAGCCCTTCCTCGCCGAACTGGTCGCCCGCGCCGGCGAAGTGCGGCCCAACTGGCCGGATATCGATGTGGGGGAAATTGGCCCGTTCATCTTTGCCGCCCAGGCCGAAAAGGTCGCGGCGCAGATTGATGATGCGCTGGCCCATGGCGCGCGCCTGCTGGCCGGCGGCAAGCCCGAGCAACTGGGCGGCGGCTGGTATATGCGGCCCACCGTGCTGGTGGATGTGACCACCGACATGGTGATGATGCGCGAGGAAACCTTCGGCCCGGTCATCCCGGTGACGCTCTATGACGATGTGGCCGACGCGGTGCGGCTGGCCAACGCCAGCGATTATGGTCTGTCCGCCGCCGTGGTCGGCCCGCGCGATGCGGCGGAGGCGGTGGCGGCGCAGCTGGAGGCCGGGGCGATCTCGATCAACGATGGCTCGCTCACCTCCATGGTGTGGGATGCCACCAACTGCTCGCAGAAGGCCAGCGGGCTGGGGCCGAGCCGGATGGGCGATGAAGGCTTCACCCGCTTCTTCCGCCACCAGGCACTGATCATCCAGACCGGCCAGCCGCTCCCCATGGCGGCCTACGCGGAACGGGGCAACTGATGGGCAACCGCGCCGATCTCGCCGCCGTGGTGCCGGCGATGCTGCTGCATGATGGCCATTGGCAGGGCTGGTATCGCCACTTTGCCGCCGATGGCGCGTTGCTCGATGCACACCGGGTGAAGACCTGGTGCGAATTTCCCGATGATGGGCCGTTCCATTATGTCCAGCACAACTGGCTGACATGGGATGATGGCCGCAGCGCCACTTATGAATTTGGCGGCACGTTGGTGGGGGATCGGCTGGTGTGGGAGACCGACCGTTTTGCCGGCTATGGCTGGCAGACGGCCGAAGATGTGCTGATGCTGCGGCTGGACCGGCTTGATGTGCCAGACGCCTATTATATCGAGATGATCGCGCTGGCTGCCGACCGGCGCACGCGCGCCCGCACCTGGCAATGGTTTCAGGGCGGGGCCCCGTGGAAATGGACCCTGTGCAACGAGGAGCGGTCATGATTGCAGCCCTGATGCTGCTGGCGGCGGCCCCGGCTCCAGCCTGCAACGCGCCGGTGATCATGATCGTGTCCGGCCCCACGCACGACCGGGCGCGCATGCTGGCCTATGGCAAGGCGATTGCCGACAGCGGCCTGTATCAGAAATTGGGCGGCTATTATGTCAATCTGGCTTTCCCACAGGCGATCTTCGAAGGCAGCGCTCCACAAGGCTATGTCAACCTGATCGTGCGCTTCCCGTGCATGGCCAATGCCCGCGCCTTCTGGTTCTCCAAGGAGTATCAGGAGAAGATCAAGCCGCTGCGCCAGAATCCGTCTGCCGGTGATTATATCGTCACCGTCTATCCCGAAGCCCCGCTGCGTGCCGATATGGTGGGCAAGGTGGGGGACAACGCCTATCGTGCGCCCTTCACTGCCGAAGGGATTGCGCAAGTGGAAGGAGCCAAGCCGTGAGCGTGGAACTGCAACATGGCATGAAGCCGGACTTGACCGCCGATGAAGCCGCGCGCGGGCGTTTTGTCTCGGGCATCCGCGGCCTGATCCTCAACGATCTGGCCGCCGACATGAAGGCAGCCTATGACCGCCGCGCCGCGCCGGCCTGGGAGCGCGCCCACGGCCGCCCGCCGGCCACCAGTGCGGAGGCGCACAAGGCGCTGCGCGGTGATCCGGCCTTCAACATCTATTCCGCCATGCGGGTGCAGGCCCAGAAAATGGTGTGGGCCAGCGTGGCCGACAGCGTGGAGCGCGAGGCCGGGCGGCTGGGCGCGGCGGCGCAGGCGGCGGCGGGCAAGGCGGTGCTCAACCCGGAACTGGATGTGCCGAAGAATGTCGGCGCCATCGAAGTGCATCTGATGCCCGGCAGCTACACGCGCGGCGGCGACAGCGTGGAAGCCGGCGCCGTGTATGATCGCGGGCTGGCGGTGTTTTCCATGGGCCTGATGGGGGCCAATCTGGATGATATCGGCCTGTCGATGGCGCGCTACATCGCCCTGCGCTATCCGGATTTTGCGCCCACGCGCATTCTCGATACCGGCACCACCATCGGCCACAACACGCTGCCCTGGAAGCAGACCTACCCCGATGCCGAAGTGATCGCCATTGATGCCGCGCCCGGCGGCCTGGTCTATGGCGCAGCGCGCGCCGCCATGCAGGGCCAGGATGTGCAGTTCGTGCAAATGTGTGCGGACAAGCTGGACTATCCCGATGCCAGCTTCGATCTCGTCTGGTCGTCCATGTTCCTGCACGAATTGTCGAAGAAACAGCGCGCCGCCGCCCTGGCCGAGGCGTATCGCGTGCTGCGGCCCGGCGGGCTGATGCTGCACATGGAATTGCCGCCCAATGCGGAGATGAGCGCCTTTGACGGCTTCTATCTGGATTGGGACTCATGGTATAACGAAGAGCCCTATTACAAGGGCTATCGTGATGAAATCCCGCAGGAAAATTGCGTGAAGGCCGGCTTTGCCGCGGCGGATTGCTTCCAGTTCGTGGTGCCATCGGTGGGCATTTATGGCGAAGATGCCATTGCCGCGATGGTGGCCAGCGATGCCGCCGAAGCAGTTGGGCAGGCCACCACCGGCCGGCTGGCGGAAGGCGTGATGTGGTTCGGGTTCGGAGCCTGGAAGAAATGAGCGACACCCCCCGTCCTGACGACACCCCGCCCGGCCTGTATGACGACGCCGGCAACGCCCGCTTCTTCGCCGATCCGGCGATGGATCGCTTCGTGGCGGTGGTGATGAACATGGCCCAGGAAATGTGGGTGCAGGAAGAACGGCTGCTGGCGCTGGAGGAAGCGCGCGGCGCCGCCCCCGTGGACCGCGAGGCCAGGCTGAAGGATTTCATCACCCGCATGTTTGCGCCCATCCGCAACGCCTGATCGGGCAGCCGCCAGCCACGGCGGCCAATGTTGGGCCCACCAACGGGCACAATCGGCCAGCGCCGTGCCACCCGCCGGACACGCTTTCGGGGCAGATTCCGGCGTCGCAGCCCCGCCGAATCGATCAGATCGGTCGTAACCTCGTCGGCATGGAAAAAACAAGCAATAAAATCAACGCCATGCTCGGCTGCTGTCCTACAGCAGCCCAATGTGGGACACTGCACCGGCTCCTTGAAAATTCATGCTGATGTCTCCGCCGGACTGTTCCAGGCGCAATCACTGCGTCAATTCAACCAGTTCATAGCGGTTCATCATATACCCATCGATGCTGCCATAGACCAATATGCAGTCATCATCGGCGGTGACCCAGATGTCATAATCCGGGTGGGTCTTGCCGCCCATGCCCTCGGCGCTGTCATCGACAAAGCGGAAATGCCGGCAGCGGAAGGTGCCGGCCGCCACCGTCTTTTCGGCCTCGCCAACATATTCCAGGTTGATCTTCACCTCGGCGATCAAGGGCGGTGTGGCGCCGCGATGATCGGGGGAGGGCAGGAACACCCGCATCATCCGGCGGTGCGGGCCGCGGGCCACGTCCATGGCGCGGGACAGATAGCCATCGCCCACCACCGGGTGGGTGCCAAAGGCATCGAACGCGCCGTCCGCCGGTCGTTGTTGCGAAATCCGGCCCAACGACGGGCTCTGGCTTTCGCACTCCAGGCTGCCGGTGGCCGGATCATGGCGCATCCAGCCGCTGCCCATATAGGCATCGCCCACGGTGAGGTGCACATGCAGGTTCAATGGCACCATGCCAGGGCCAAGATGATAGATCACGTCGCGCAGCACGGTGGGATCGGGTTCCTCGATCTCGCAGCTGGCACGCAGGATCACGCTGCCATCGCTGTGGTGGGTGAATTTGAAGCTCTCGCGGCCGCGCACCTGGCCTTCCATGCCGGGCTTCATGCTGGTGTAGATTATGGTGCCAGCGACGCTGCGGTGCTTCATATCACGCCTGCCTTTGCAAGTTTTTCAATCACATCGCGCTGCATCGCCTGAAATTGCGCGCGATCGGGAACGTGAGGGCGGCCTTCGCCATCCAGCATCAGATTGCCGGCCTGGAACTGCGCGTCGGCAGCGGCATAGGCCGGGGCGAACAGGCCGGGGCGCTGCCGGGCCAGGCTGTTGATCATCGCCGGCCGCCGGCGCTGCGCCCGGCTGTGGGCAATGTCGATCTCGGCAAAGGCGGTGAACGTCTCCCCGCTGCCCGATTGGGCCAGCAGTTTGCCGCTGGGGGCGACGATCTGGCTGTTGCCGTCCGCGCTCATCAGCGGCAGCGCCGAACCGGATATGCCCGCCGTGTTGGCCGAAACCACCCAGGCGGCATTTTCAAAGGCGCGGGCGCGCTTGGCGATATCCTTGGCGGTGGCCAGCGGCGAGCCGATTTCGGAGCTGCTGTGGCAAAAGACTTCGGCGCCCTTGAAGGCCAGGCAGCGGGCGATTTCGGGATAGAGGATTTCCTCGGATGCAATCGCCGCCAGCCGGCCGATCTCGGTCTCCACCACCGGGAACAGCGCATCAGGGCCATAGGCATCGATATAGCGATCCAGCACATCATGCGGGCTGGGCGCAAACATGGAGAGGAGCCGGCGATAGCGCAGGATCACATCGCCCGAGGGCGCGACGATGAAGCTGGTCTGGAAATAGAAATCCGGAAAATGCCGATCAGTCTCATAGGCGTTGCCGGCGATGAACAGGCCCAGCCGCTGCGCGATGCCGCCCAGCGCTGCATATTCCGGGCCATCGGCGGCAAAGCCGGCGCGGGCGGCGAAATCCGGGATGGAAATGCGCCCCGGATAGGATGTGAACACATATTCCGGCAGCACCACCAGCTTGACCGGCGAGCCGCCATATTGTTCGACAAAGATCCGTGCGGAGCGGATATTGCCTTCCAAGCCATTGATTTGATTCAATATTTGTGCGCGGGCAGCGGCGGTGTCGGCCGCCTGCTCCACGCTCTGGGCGGTCAATTGCAGGGCGATGGCGGTATAGGGCGTCATGCGGCGGCCGGCCTGGCGCTGAGCACCGGATAGCGGCCCAGCGTGAGCAGCAGCAGCGCGCCCGCCACGAACAGGCCAGAGGCCACCATCAGCATCTGGTCATAACTGCCGGTGGTATCGCGGATATAGCCATAAAGCACTGGCGATATTGCCGAAAACACCCCGAACGGCATATAGAGCATGCCATAGATGCGGCCATAATTGGCCATCCCGAAATAGCGGCTGGCGAGATAGGCGATCAGATCGGATTCTGCCCCGGCGGCAAAGCCGAGCAGGAAGGCCGAGGCCCAGACCATGGTTTCCGGCGTGGTATTGCCCATCAGCCCGTAACAGGCCAGCGCCGGGATGGAGAGGATCGGCAGGCACACATAAGGCGCCCAGATCCGATCGAGCAGCCAGCCGGTGATGATCCGGCCCGACAACAGGGCAATGCCGATCATGCCCATGATTCCAGCGCCTTGCGCGGACGTGAGGCCATGTTGCTTGATGATTTCCGGCATGTGGATATGGGCACCGCCATAGGCCAGCGCCACCAGCGCGATCGACAGCCAGATCGTCCAGAAACGGCGATCCCGGGCCGCTTCGCCAAAGCTGACGCCAATCAGCCCGCCGCCCGCGGTGAGCTCCGGCGGGGCTTCCTCCAGCCGGGGCTCGCGGAACCAGGCCAGGCCCACCGGCAGCGCCAACAGCAAGGGAAACAAGGCGATAACCGGATACATGCCGCGCCAGCCCCAGTTGCCGATGGCCCACACCGCCACCTTGGGCACGATCAGCGCCGCCAGCGAGGTGCCAACCAGCAACAGCCCCAGCGCCAGGCCGCGGCGGTGATAAAACCACATGTTGATCGCCCGGCTCCAGGTGACGGGCGTGCTGCCCATGCTGACCAGGCCGATCAGGAACCAGATGCCGAACCAGGCATAAAGCGAACCGGGGATCAGCCCGATGGCGGCAAAGCCCAGCGCGAACAGCAGCAGCGACCCCAGCGCGATGCGGCGCACGCCATAACGATCCGCCAGCCCGCCGATCACCGGGGCGAGCAGGGCGGCGGTGATGCCAAAGATGGTGACGCCGGCGGAAATGCTGGCAAAGCTCCAGCCAAATTCTTCATGCAGCGGGCCAAGCACAAAGCCTATCGTGTTGAAAGGCAAGGGCGATGCCCCGCACATCACGCCCAGCATGCCGGCGGTGAGCACCTTCCAGCCGGCGGAAAACTCGGATCTTCCTTGGTTCACGCGGCATCCCCATCCAGGGTTTCGAGCTGGAACAGCCCATCCATATAGCCGGTGACAAGGCCCTTCACATACAGGCGGTCATCATCGGCGCTGATCCACATCGTGTAGGGCGGATGATTGTTTGTCATGCCCTGAAATGACAGGCGATGGCAGTCAAAGCGGCCGGCCGGCACGCTGATGGTCTCCCGCGCCTCATAGCGCAGGCCGGAGGAGGAGGTGACCAGCATCGGCCCGGTGGCGCCGAAATGGTGCAGGCTGTGCAGCAGGCTGGGGCCCCAGAAATGCGTGTGGCCCGGGCCCTGTTCGAAGGGGAAGCTGGCGGCCAGCCAGCCATCGCCGATCAGGGCATGGATGCCGAAGCCGCGCATCGGCCTTGTGATGGGAACGCGCTGCGACAGGCGGCCTTCGGCCAGGGTGGCGGTTTCGGCCTCGGCCTCATGCCCTGTGAAACGGAACCAGCCACTGCCGGTGGGGCGGCCGTGGTTGAGGATTCGCACATGCGCTTCAATGGGTTGCAGATCGGCATCCACGGCCAGGGTGGTGAAGCGGGTGACATCCTCGGCGCCGTGGCGCATCTGGCATTCCACCATCAGAGTGCGGCCGCCATCGTCCTGGCGGGTGATGCGGAAGTCTTCGGTTCCCCACAGCGCATGGCTGCTGGCGCTGCGATAGGCGATGCGGCCCCGGCGCTGGGGCAGGGGGGCAAAGTCAGCGGACATGGTAAAACTCGGTGAGATTGCCATCCGGATCGGCCACGGCAAACAGATCGGCAGTGCCCAGCCCCTTGATGGCAACCGCGCTGGCCTGCTGCACCGGGGTGACACCAGCCTTGGCCAGCGCCGCGCGGTATCCGGCCAGATCGCGCACCGGATAGCGGACCGACAAGATACCAAGATTGGGCGCGCGGGCCATGCCGCCTTGCGGGATGCCGGCAAACTCGGTGATCTGCATCACCTCCACACGGCCGGTCTCGCCCGGCACCGGACCCAGCGCTGCGGCGGCGCGCAGGGCTTTCAGGCTGTAATTCAACGGGATGCCAAAATTCGAAGGCTCCGGCACGCTGCCGATGGCGTTGGTGCCATCGCCATCAAACACGATGTTGAAGCCCAAATGCTGATTGTAGAAATCGCGCGCCCGGGTGCGGCTGGCCACCATGCGCATGGCATTGAAGCCCTGGCTGATCAGGCCGGTCGGGAAGGCGGTGAACGGTGGTGACAGGCGTTGATAGACGCCGAAATTCACGCCGTGCGGCCCGGTGAGCACCACATTGCGCAGATCGGAGCCGCCAAAGTTGAAGCGGATCACCGGGCTTTCAGCCCACCAGCCGGCCTTGATCGCCCGGTCAAACAGGGTTGGCAGATCATCCGATCGCATCATGATCGAATAAATGCCACCCGGATCCCACGCCCGCGCCCCCAGCCTGATGGGTTGCTGCGGCACGCCCTTGAAGGTGATGAAGCGCAGGCAGCCTGTTTTGACTTCCCGGGCACACCAGCGCTCAAAGCGTGCGCTGGCACTGGCCGGCACCTGCCAATAGGCAAGTTCGGCGGCTGAAATCTTGCCCTGATCCACACGCCGCCAGCCGCCGATTTCACCCACCAAGCGCGCGAACGGGGCCACATCGCTGACGCTGATGACGGCCTCCGTCCAAGGTGCAACGCCATGATCCTGCGCAAACCCGGCCAGCGCGGGGCTGGCCGGGGTGGCAAGAACAAAGGCTGCAAGAACAGCGTGTTGCATCAGAAATTATAACGGGCCCTGACCGTCCAGGTGCGCGGCGGGTTAAGGTAGCTGTGGTTGGCCAGGCTGGATTCCACCGCTTCCTCATCGAAGCAGTTGCGGCATTCCACCAGCACCGACCAGCCTTCGCTGGCGCTCTTCAGCGTCAGGCTGGCGTTGGCGATCCAGCGCGACTGGCTGAACGAACCGCGGATGAAATCGCCGCGGTAGGCTGCGTTGGCCGGATAAGCCACGCCGCCAGCGCTGGTGAAGCCCTGGTTGAAGAAGCTCACCGCGCTGGTGCCGACTTCGCTGGACGAGCGCCAGTTGGCGTTGATCGATGGGATCAGGCTCAACTTGTCCATGATGGTCAGGGCATAGGTGGCACCCATGCTGATCGTCCAGGCCGGGGTCCGCACCGGGGTGGCGATGCTGCCATCGGGCGCCACGATGCCGACGCCGCAGGCCGCGGCGACTTCCGCCGCCGCACCCAGCGCCACGCGGCCCGCTGCCAGCTGCTGGCGGCAGGCGACCTGCTGGCCGGCCACCGACTGGAAGTTATACTCATCGAACGCCGGCGCGTTGGATGGCAGCTTGTATCGGTCGTCCTGATAACCCAGCGAGCCGAACAGGGTCAGCGCGTCGATGGGACGGGCGGTGATTTCGGCTTCGATCCCCTTGTTCAGATAATCCGCGAAGTTGCGGGTGAGGAAGGCGATCGAACCGTTGGGCCGCACAAAGGCCGACGGCGTCTGCAAGCCACTGGCATCAATCAGGAAAGCCGTGAGGTTGAAGCGGACCCGCTTGTCGAACAGGTCGGCCTTGAAGCCGGTTTCATAGCTCCAGACCTTTTCAGGGCCGAACGGCAGCAGTTCGGATGCCGACGTGCCGCGGGCGTTCCAGCCGCCCGACTTGAAGCCGTTGGTGGCGCTGGCAAACAGCAGGATTTCGTCCGATGCCTTCCACGACAGGGCGAAACGCGGTGTCCACAGCTTCACACGCTGGTTGGTGGGGATCGCCACGCCATTGGGTGCCCGCAGATTGGCCGTATCGATGCAGGTGGCTTCGATGCTGCCATCGTTGCAGCTGGCGCGGTTGTCGCGCACGCCGAACGTCTTGGTTTCATCAGTGTAGCGGATACCGGCAGTGACCGTCACAGACTCGATCGGATGCAGATCGACCTGGCCATATCCGGCCCAGGCTTCGGTGGTGTTGCGCAAGGTGCGATCGGCCAGAATGAGCGGGAAGCCCACCGGCGGCGGTGCCAGGCCAAGGTTGAACAGATCGCCGAAATCGGTGGTGTTGGTTTCCTTGAAATAGAACACGCCGCCGACATAATCGACTACGCCATCAAAGGCCGAGCCCGACAGCTTCACTTCCTGGGTGAACTGGCGGTGACGGCCATCATTGGTGATGACAAAGCCGCCCACGCTGTAGCTGCGCACCGGCGGCGTCGGGGTTGTCAGGCTGGGCAGGGTGCTGCCATCGGCGAAATCCAGCGCAAACTCCTGGCTCATGTCGAGCCAGCCGGTGATGATGTTCAGATTGACCTTGTCGGCCAGCTGGACGGCAAAATTGGAGGTGAGCAGATCCATCGACACGCGGTTGGCGTTGCCGAAATCATCCTTGGCCCCGACAAAGCGCCCGCCGAAATCATTGTTGCGCCGCAGGCCGGTGGTGGCAAAGCGGCCACCGCACTGGGTGGGTGCGGCGGGGTTGCAATCGAAGTTCAGCACGTTGGTCGAATCGGCAAAGGTGTGGGTGTAGCTGCCGGTCCAGCTGGCCGATTCAGACAGTTTGGCGCGAGCACCCAGACGGAGGCCCCAGCCATTGTTGTTGTTCAGCCGCTCGTTGGTAACGGTGTTGCGCACCCAGCCATCATCTTCCTGCCAATAGCCGGACACCTTGAAAGCAAAGCTGTCGCTCACCGGCAGATCGATGCCGGCGCGCAGAAGCTTCTGTTCATAGGCGCCATAGCCGGCCTCGACATAGCCGCCGGTGCGCTCGCCTGGTTCACGCATCACGACGGAAATGGCGCCGCCGGTGGTGTTGCGGCCAAACAGCGTGCCCTGCGGGCCGCGCAGAACTTCCACCCGTTCCACGTCGAAAAGGTTGAAGTTGTTGGCATTCTGACGGCTGATGTAGATATCGTCCACATAAGTGCCAACCGGCGGATCGAACGTCGCCACCGACTCGGTGTTGCCCAAACCGCGCAGATAATAGGCGTTGGCCGTGCCCAGCCCGGTGTTGTTCAGGCCGACCAGGTTGGGCACGAACTGGGTGAGATCAAGCGCGTTGACGACACCGCGCGCCGCCAGCGTTTCGGCCGAGAAGGCGGTGATGGCGATCGGAACATCCTGCGCGCGCTCGCGGCGACGTTGGGCCGTCACGACAATGTCTTCCACCGCGCCTGTGTCTTCCACAATCGTGGCCGATGGGGCGGCTTGTGCCAGTGCCGGCGCACCCGAAAACGCCATCAGAGCAACGGCGAGAGCCACATGGCTGGCACCGGCACGGTTCGAAACAACTGCAGCGACGTTCA
The DNA here is from genome assembly GCA_027485485.1 of Sphingomonadales bacterium. Classification (GTDB taxonomy): domain Bacteria; phylum Pseudomonadota; class Alphaproteobacteria; order Sphingomonadales; family Sphingomonadaceae; genus Sandarakinorhabdus. The sequence goes on from JAIXQY010000021.1 coordinate 14,804, forward strand.
TCTGATCTGATCCCCAATTTGTTTCGCCGGACAACCGGCGCATGTTACCCCCGCATCAAGCCGTTTCACCCTCCCCGTGCCACGGCCAGTTGCCCTAGTCAGGGCAGCCAACCATGAAGCTGTCCGGACAAGTGGTGGCCTGTCAAGTCGGCTCCGCAGATTTGTCCGGACAATTGACGTATCCCTGTCGCCGGTTCATCGGGTTTTTTGGTGAGTGTGGCGCAACTGCCGCAGGCCAGGCCTTGCGCAGCGGGACGCCGACCGGAGGGGGTGGCAAATGGCGGAACTGATTTATCCCAGCCTTGTGTATGTGCATCTGCTGTTGTTCGTGTTGTGGCTGGGCGCCGACGTGGGCGTGTTCCTGTTGGGCCAGCATTTTCGCAAGCGGCATGATTACACGCTGGATCAACGGCTTGCGCTGCTGAAACTGCTGGTGCTGGTCGACATGACGCCGCGCACGGCCTGGGCGTTGATGGTGCCTTTGTCGCTCACGGTGTCCTATGCCGGTGGCTGGTGGGATCTGCCGTTGGCGGTGGTGGCCTTTGGCTGGCTGATTGGTGGGTTTTGGTTGTGGCTGGTGTGGGATGCGCATTGGCATGATCAGACGCCCAGGGCGGCCCGAAATCGCCGCATCGAGGGCTGGATCCGCTGGCTGCTGGCAGCGGGCTATCTGGTGCTGGGAGCAGAGTCGCTGATCACGGGCCATCCCATCGCCATCGCCTGGCTGGCCTGGAAGGCGCTGCTGTTCGGTTTGATCTTTGTGGCGGCCATCATGATCGATCTCAGCTTCAAGCCGGTGGGGCCGCAACTGATGGCCTTGATCGCGCAAGGCTCGAGCGATGCCACCGAGGTGCCGTTGCGCGCCACCATGGACAAGACAAGGCGCTGGGTCACGCTCACCTATGTGTTGCTGGTGGCAACCTCGTGGCTTGGGGCGGTCAAGCCCTTCGGTTGAGCCGTTGCGCGGCGGCCACACCAGGAAAATTTGTCCGGACAAGGTGTGATGAGCAGGCGATTTGTCTGGACAACTTGTCGCGGTCCGTAATTCTATTCACATCAGCGCGGCGGCCGGGGAGCTTTGCCGCAGTGGGAGACGGAATGATGATTGCAATGCGATCGATGCTGCTGGCAGCCAGTCTGCTGACGCCGGCTGTGACCATGGCCCAGGCCGTGGCCGAAGTGGAAGGCGGGGTGGAGGAAATCACCGTCACCGCCCGCAAGGTCGAGGAAAAATTGTCCAGTGCGCCGATCGCGGTGAGCGCCATTTCCGACAAGAGCATTGCCAACCTTGGCCTCAACAACATCAATGATTTCGCCCAGCAGGCCTCGGGCATCAGTTTCAGCCAGGCCTTTGGCCGATCGTCGGACCGGCCGGTTATCCGCGGCCAGTCGAACGTGCTGGCCAATGTGCAGTTTGGCGTGGAAACCGGTGCGGCTTATTTCGTTGATGGCGTCTATTGGCAGGGCGATCTGCAAAGCTTTGACCCCGAACAACTGGCGCGCGTGGAGATCGTCAAGGGTCCGCAATCGGCGCTCTATGGCCGCAACACCTATGCCGGCGCGATCAACTTCGTCACCAAGGACCCAACCGATACGCTCAGTGGCAGCATCCGCGCCTCGGTGGCGGAATATGGCGAGTATATCGCTTCAGCCTCCCTGTCGGGCCCGATCATCGGCGACAAGCTGACCTTCCGCATCGGCGGTCGCTATCAGGACTATGGCGGCCAGTTCACCAACCAGCTGACCGGCAACAAGGTGGGCCAGGAAAAGACCCGCGTTGGCTATGCCATGATCCTCGCCAAGCCGACCGAGGACCTGAAAATCCGCCTGCGCGGCGAATATTCTGAGCAGAATGACGGTGCGCTGGCGCTGTTCCTGCAGGGTTCGGCTGACAATAATTGCAGCCCCGGCTTCCGGTCGAACTTCTATCGCCAGTCTGGCGTGCCCTTCTTCGGAAATGTGCCGGCCTCGCTGGGGGCCACGCCGGGGGCGCAGAATCAGAATCAATATTTCTGCGGCCCGATCCAGGCCCAGCCGAACAATGTGCGCCTGCACACCGATCCGGTGCAGACGGCATTCGGCGTGCGCGACGGCACGGCCTTCGATGGCATCCAGAACAAGCAGTTCAATGCCCAGGCCATCATCGATTGGGATGTTGCCGGCTCGGGGTGGGTCATCTCGTCGATGACCGGTTATCGCGACCTGCTGAACCGCTTCGGCACCGACAGCGATCACAGCGACTCCTTCTTCTTCCTGGCGCCTGGCCCCACGCCGGCGGCCACGGTGGAGCCGGCCTTTGCCAACACCAACCGCAAGAGTTTCAAGGATTTCAGCCAGGAAATCCGCATCGCTTCACCGCAGGACCGGCCATTCCGGGTGATGGTGGGCGGATATTATTACAGCCAGAAGTTCAACCAGCGTGACATCAGCTTCGCCTCTGGCACCACCGGCGATGCACTTGGTACCAACGCCAGCCAGGTTGCCAGCATCGAGAATAAGGCGGTCTTTGGCCTCGCCGCGTGGGACATCACCGAGCGGCTGACCGTGCAGGCCGAAGTGCGCTATCAACAGGAAACCAAGACGCTGATCGATCGCGCCAGCGCCACCTCGATCTTCTGCGCGGGTGAGGCAGACAGTGCCGCGCTGTTCGGCTTTGGCGGCACTTGCCTGGCGCGCGGGGAATGGACCGGCACCGATCCGCGCATCACGGTGAATTACACCACGCCGGGTGGCACGCTGTTTTATGCCGTCTATGGCCAGGGCCGCAAACCGGGTGGCTTCAATGGCACCGCCGGCACGGGAGTGGGCAGCCCGACCTATGCCGAAGAGATCGTCAAGGGCGGCGAAATCGGCGTGAAATGGACCTCGGCCGATCGCAAGCTGCGGGTGAATGCTGCGGCCTATCTCAATGAATTGTCTGCGGTCCAACTCACCAACGCCATCCCGGCCCAGGCGGCGATCAATTCGATCGTGGTCAACACCGGCGATGCCCGCACCAAGGGTTTTGAACTGGATATCGTGGCGGCGCCGCATCCCGATATTACCGCCACGGTAAACGCATCCTATGTGGATGCCCGCTTCACCAATGGCTGTGACGCCGATTTCTTCCAGCTCAACTCCGGCGGCCTGCGGGTGAACTTCGACACGCGCAATCCGCCGGCCGCCGCCTTGCCGCTGTGTGACATCACCGGCAAGCGGCTGCCGCTGGGATCGAGCGTGCAGGTCAATGGCTCGTTCAGCTGGGAGCCGGCGCTGAGCCAGACTGTACGGCTGACCACCAACGTCAACTTCTCCTATGAAGACAAGAAGTTCGTCCAGACCGACAATTTTGCCTATGTCCCTGAAGCCTTCATCGTCAACGCCCGCGTTGGTGTGCGCTTCAAGGGCATCCAGATTGTCGGCTTCGTGCGCAACCTCACCAACGAAGACGCGCCGCCGCTGGCCACCCGCTGGTTTGATTTCCGCTATGGCGCGACCGGCCGTGGTTTGCCGGCAGCCAGCACGGTGACGTTCAACGGAGCGCCCGCCCAGGTTGAAACCGGCGGCCCACGCGCGTTCTTCACGGCGTTGCGCCGCGGCCGCACCTTTGGCCTGGAAACCGTGATGCGGTTCTGAGCTGCGCAGCAGGTCCTAAAAAAGGGCACTGCCGGGACACCGGCAGCGCCCTTTTCATGACCGCTGCAACACTTACCTGGAAGCCGGTGCCTTGCCGTCCACCCACTTCTTGAACACGGTCCAGCTGGTTTCGTTCGGCCGCTTGTCGTCCACCGGCGGCGGTGCGTTGTAGATCATGTAGTTGGTGGCGATTTCGGTCTTCAGCACGGCGGGCAATTCGCCAAAGCCCTTCAGCTTGTTGCCCATGGCGTTGAACACCAGTTGGCCCTGGCGGCCGCGCATCTTCATCCACGGCAGGAAATCCGAAATCCGCACCCAGCTCACGGTCGGGTAGGCCGTGGCATTCTTGGTGTCGAGCATTTCGGCGGCATCAAAGGCGAAATCAAAGATCTCCATGGCATGATATTTGCCGCCCACCCAATCCTGATAGGAGCCCTGCAGCGGGTTGGTATAGAACAAGGGCGCTTCAAACGGCATCAGGAACCAGCGGCCTTCGCGGCGCAACGTCGGGATCGAATAGGGGGTGCCGCTGGCCGATTTCGGGAACTGCGGTGGCTGGTTCACCGGATCATTGGCAATGTGCAGCACCTCCAGCTTTTCGCCTGTCCAGGGATTGTCCCACTGCCGCACCACTTCGCCCGTCTTGGGATCAAGATAGAGCAGCAGTTCGCGGCTGACCAGGCGCCAGCCTTTGCCGCGCACCGGATCGTCAACGGTGGTGCAGGTGCGGATGTTCATGCCTTCCGCCTTGAACAACAGCCGATCGGGCTCACCCGCGACCCGGCTGTAGATCCTGCCCGACCAGTGATAGACGCCGGGCTTCCCATCGGCTTCACCGCATTGCACGCGCTTGGAAATTTCCAGCGCGTCTTCGGCCACTGCAGGGTCAAGAAGGCGCGATTTCGCCGGTTTGGCCTTGCCTTGCGCAAGCACCGGGCCGGCCAACAGGGCCGCAACCGATGTGGCGCATATCGCCGCATATGCCTTGGAACGCATCATATTTCCCACTCCTCGCCATGGCCCTTCCGCTTATTGCTTGACAATAGAGTTGTCCGGACAAATTGTGAAGCCGTGTTTGTGGCCGCGGGTTGATTCAGGCTTGGCCAGCCTGGCCGGAGTATCATCGCACCGTGTTCACTGCGCAAAGCCTGTTGTTCGTTCCGGCTCACCGGGCGGACCGGTTCGGCAAGGCTCGCACGGCCCGTGTGACCATGGTTGCGGCCCGTCCAATGGACGTCGGCCAGGTCATCCGTTTTCGTGAGCAAAGGCCGCAAGCGCCCATCATCCGCCGTGACCGGGCAGTATTCGACGCAAAGGACAGGATGCAGCATGCGTGACGGTGTGAGGGAAGTGGCGCCTGGCCGGTTCCGCGAAGTCTTTGGCCGGGCGTTCGAGGATTTCGTGGTGGGCCATATCTATGAGCATCGCCCGGGCCGGACGATCACCGATGCCGACAATGTGTGGTTCACGCTGCTGACGATGAACACCCATCCGGCCCATTTCGATTATGAATTTGCCAAGAAGACCGAGTTCGGCAAGCCGCTGGTGGCCTCGCCGCTCACTGTTGCCATCATGGTGGGGATGAGCGTGTCTGACATCAGCCAGAAGGCCGTGGCCAATCTGGGCTGGGACAATATCCGGCTTACCCACCCGCTGTTCTGTGGTGATACGCTCTATTCAGAGAGCGAGGTGCTGGAAATGCGCGAGTCCGCCAGCCGGCCGGAGCAGGGCATCGTGACCGTGCGCACCATCGGCAAGAACCAGCATGGTGACGTGGTCTGCACCTTCAACCGCACCATGCTGGTGTGGAAGCGGGGCTGCGGCCCGGTGGATGACTGAGGAGAGCCAGCATGGCAACCGCCCCCAAGCTAGACCTGATGGCCGATCAGGGCCGCACCATCGATCCGGCCGAAGAGGCCGCGTTCCTGGACGCGATTGATCGCTGGCTGGAACGCCGGGTGATTCCGGTGGTGATGCACCATGATCACAACGATATCTGGCCGGCCGAACTGGTGGCCGAAATGGCCGAGATGGGCCTGTTTGGCGCGACCATCGGCCAGCAATATGGCGGGCTTGGCTTGCCGGCGACCACCTATGCCAAGATCGTGATGCGCATTTCCAGCTATTGGATGGCGATCACCGGTATCTTCAATTCGCACCTCATCATGGCAGCCGCCGTCGAACGATTTGGGACCCCTGAACAGAAGGCCAGATGGCTGCCGAAATTTGCCACTGGCGAAATCCGTGGCGGGCTGGCGCTGACGGAGCCCAATGCCGGGACCGATCTGCAGGCGATCCGCACCGTGGCCCGCCGCGACGGCGATGATTATGTGATCAACGGCACCAAGACCTGGATTTCCAACGCTTTGAATGGCAGCTGCTTTGCCCTGCTGGTGAAGACCGATCCGGGCGCCAATCCGCGCTACAAGGGCATGAGCCTGTTCATTGCCGACAAGCGTGAGGGTTTTACCACAGGCAAGAAGTTCGACAAGCTGGGATACAAGGCGATCGACAGTGCCGAACTGGTGTTTCAGGATTATCGCATTCCGGCCGATCAGCTGATTGGCGGCGTGGAAGGGCAGGGCTTTTTCCAGGCCACCGGCGGGCTTGAACTGGGCCGCATCAACGTGGCGGCGCGCGGTGTGGGGTTGGCCGAGGGCTCGCTCCGGCTGGCCACCCAATATGCCCAGCAACGCACCACCATGGGCAAGCCGATTGCCGAACATCAGGCCATCCAGTTGAAGCTGGGCGAGATGGTGACCCGCGCCCGCGCCGCCCGGTTGCTGACGATGGATGCCGCCGAAGCCTATGACCGGGGTGACCGCTGCGACATGGAAGCTGGCATGGCCAAATATTTCGCCAGCGAGGCCGCGGTGGAAAACAGCCAGGAAGCGATGCGCATCTATGGCGGCTACTCCTATAGCAAGGAGTATGACATCGAGCGCTATTATCGGGATTCGCTGTTGATGTGCATTGGTGAGGGCACCAACGAGATGCAGCGGATGATCATCGCCAAACAGTGGCTGAAGGCCAACCCGGCCTGATGGCTCATCTGCCCCTCTCTGGCTTCCGGGTGATCAGCGCCGAGCAATATGGCGCCGGGCCATATGGCTCGATGTTCCTGGCCCAGCTGGGAGCGGAGGTGATCAAGATCGAACCGCCGGGCCCATCGGGCAAGGGCGGCGACACGGCGCGTGGCGTGGGGCCGCATTTCCTGCGCGATGGCGAAAGCCTTTATTTCCAGGCCTTCAACCTCAACAAGCGCAGCCTGACGCTGGATTTGAATGCGCCGGAAGGCCAGGCCATCCTGCGCAAGCTGGCCGCCACGAGCCACGCCGTTGCCAACAATATGCGTGGCGATCTACCGGCCAAGCTGGGCCTGACGTATGATGCGCTCAAGGATGTGAACCCGGCCATCGTATGTGCGCATCTTTCGGCCTATGGGCGGGACAATGAGCGGGCGCGCTGGCCAGGCTATGATTACTTGATGCAGGCTGAGGCAGGTTATTGCCTGCTCACCGGCGATCCCGATGGCGAGCCGCAGCGCATGGGCCTTTCGATGGTGGATTTCATCACCGGTACCATCCATGCCATCGGCCTGCTGGCCGCGCTGGTGGATGCGCAGCGCAGCGCCGTTGGCTGTGACGTGGATACTGATCTTCTGTCGGCCGCCGTGCACCAGACTAGCTATCCGGCCCTGTGGTACATGAATGCCGGTGTGGTGACGCAGCGCACCCCGCGCAGCGCCCATCCCACCGCCACGCCCAGCCAGATGTTCAAGGCGGCCGATGGCTGGATGTTCGTGATGTGCCAGCTGCCGAAATTCTGGACAATCATGGTGGAACGGATCGGCCATCCTGAGTTGAGCGCCGATCCGCGCTTTGCCAGCAACCAGAGCCGGTTGGCCAACCGAGAGGCGCTGACGGAGGCGCTGGATGCGATCTTCGAGGCGCAGCCGATGGCACATTGGCAGGCCGTGCTTGCCGGCCATGTGCCGGTGGCGCCGGTTTATGGCCTGGATCAGGCGCTCGACAATCCCTGGCTGCGCCGCACGGGGATGCGCGACAGCGTTGCGCATCCTGACCGTGCTGACATGCAGGTGCTGGCCAACCCGATCCGAATTGATGGTCAGCGCCTGCCAAACCGCGCGGCGCCGCTGTTGGGCGCCGACACGGATGCCATCCTGGCTGATCTGGGGCTGCCGGCCGACGAGGTTGCCGACTTGAAACGCGCCGGGATTGTGTGAGGCGCGCGATGGGCAAGCTTTCCGGCATCAAGGTCATCGACCTGTCGCAGTTTCTGCCCGGCCCGATGTTGACGGTGATGATGGCCGATCAGGGGGCGGAGGTGATCAAGGTGGAGCCGGCCGCCGGAGATCCGGCCCGTGCCCAGGCCCCGTTTGAGAACGGCCAGAGCGTGTGGTTCGCCAACCTCAATCGCGGCAAGGCCAGCATCGTGCTTGATCTGAAGAGCGAGGCCGGCAAGGTGCGGCTGCGCGACCTTATCGCTGGTGCCGATGTGTTTGTGGAAGGCTTCCGGCCCGGCGTGATGGCCAGGCTGGGCTTTGGCTGGGATGCCGTGCGCAGCCTCAATCCGCGCATCGTCTATTGTTCGATTTCCGCTTTTGGCCAAACAGGCGCGCTGGCCGAGCATCCGGCGCATGATATGGCGGTGCAGGCGATGGCCGGGTTCATCAGCGTGAATGATGCCGGTAATGGCAGCGCGCCGGTGGTGCCAGGTGTGCCGGCCGCCGATGTGGCGGCTGGCCTCACCGGGCTTGCGGCCGTGTTGATGGCGTTGATCGGGCGGGAGAAAAGCGGGCAGGGCGATTATCTCGATATCGCCATGTTCGACAGTCTGCTGCCCTGGAGCGCCCATATCGCCGGCGGTGCTCTGGCGGGCGGAAAGGCCCCCCGGTCATCGGCGCAGCGCTCCTTGGGTGGAGCGGCGTTCTACAATGTGTATGATTGCGCCGATGGCCGACACATCGTGCTGGGCGGGCGCGAAATCAAATTCGCCACCAGCTTGCTCACGGCCTTGGGCCGGCCCGATCTGATCGCGCTGGCCGAAGCCGATGCTGGCCCGGCGCAGGCCCCGCTGATCGGCTTCCTGCGCGACATCTTCCGCACCCGCAGCCGGGACGAGTGGGATGCGCTCATGCATGATCTGGATGTGGCCTATGCCCCGGTGCTGGATTTTGCCGAGGCCTTTGCCCAGCCGCATGTGGCGGAGCGCGGCCTGATTGCGATGGCGGATGGCCGCCATCATATTGCCCCCGCCATCCGCTTTGCCGGGGAGGACTGGGCCCCCGGCGC
>JAIXQY010000125.1 GCA_027485485.1 Sphingomonadales bacterium
CGCCACACGGCCACTCGCTGTTCACGCAGGCCCCAACAGCGCCTTTACTGCCAGAAACAGCACCGATGGCCCCATCAGGCAGCCCAACCCGGTGTAGAAGGTGGCTGTCATCGCGCCATAGGGCACCAGTTTCGGATCGGTCGCAGCAAGGCCGCCGGTGACGCCACTGTTGGTGCCCATCAACCCGCCATAGACCATCGCGCTGGCCGGATTGTCCAACCCGATGCGCTTCGCCACCAGCGGTGTGGCGATCATCACCAGCACGGCCTTCACTAGGCCGGCCGCGATGCTGAGCGAGATGATGTCGGATGCAGCCCCCAGCGAGGCGCCCGTCACCGGCCCGACGATATAGGTGGCGGCACCGGCGCCGATGGTGGTGATCGCCACCGGATCGCGCAGGCCAAAACCATAAGCCACCACCGCCCCGCACAGGAACGACAGCACCACACCCAGCGGGATAGACAGCGCCGCCACCCAGCCGGCGCTGCGCAGATCCGACAGGCGCACACCAAAGGCCGTGGCAACAATGGCGAAATCGCGGAACATTGATCCGCCGAGCACGCCAACACCGGCCAGCAGTGGCCAATCCGCGACGCCCTTGTTGCCCCCCGTCTGTTCGCCGGCCACCCAGGCCAGCAGCAGCCCCAGGGCAATGGCAATCGCCGACCCGTGCAGCAGCCCGCGCGCCAGGTGGCGGGCAATCCAATAGGCCAGCATCATCAACAGACCGACGAACAGAAAGCCCACCAAAAGCCCGTTGGCGGCGGCGAATTTTTCCAACCCCATCATTTGCGTGCCATCCGCGCCAGCACCGGCACCAGCGCAAAGCCGGCCACGACCGCCGCCACACCGGCCAGCATCGCCATCGCCCCGCCCGATACCGCCGCCGCCACATTCTGCTGCGCCGCCATGGCGACGATGATCGGGATATACATGAGTCCCCAATGATCGACCCCGCTGCCCGCCGGTGTGCCCGGCTTCAGCGGCGCGCCCTTCACATTGGTGCAGGCAATCATCAGCAGCATGGCGATGCCGACGCCGCCAACATTGGCCTCAAGCCCCAGCGCCGCACCCAGGAGATCGCCGACATAAAGCCCGACCAGGGTGCAGCCGGCCAGCACCGCCACGCCATAGATGACCATCAGACCAGCCCCGGCGGCAGGCGGCTGATCACCGGCCGCATCGCCTGTTCATAGGCGTGCGCAAGCTTCAGGCAGGCCAGATCGGCACCGCGCCGGCCGATGATCTGGATGCCTGCGGGCAGGCCATCCGCCGAAAAGCCCGACGGTGCCGCCAGTGCCGGCAGGCCGGTCATCGTCACCAGGAAGGTGCCCAGCATCCATTCGTGATAGGTGCGCATCGTCTGCCCGTTCACCTGTGTCGGCCACAGCTGCTCCACCGGAAATGGCAGCAACTGAACCGCCGGGGCGACGAGAAAATCGAAGCGGTCAAATAATTTGTCCACCGCGCGCGTCCAGGCCGTGCGAACCGTGGAGGCGGCCAGCACCTGCGCACCAGTGATGGTGCGGCTGTTGGCGATTTCCCAATGCGCCTGTGGGCCGATCAGATCGCGCGTCTTGGGATCATCGGCCAGGCGCTGCAGGCCCGTGCCCGACACCCAGCTTCGCAACAGCATCAGCGCCTGCCACACCGGCTCGATCTCATGATCGACGCTGGCTTCATCCACGCTGCACCCGATGGACCGGAACGCCGGCAGGGCATTTTCGCAGATGCGCAACACCGCCGGATCATGCGGCACGCGCCCGCCCCAATCGCCGAGCCAGCCGATACGCACCCCCTTGTGATCGGCCACCAGCGGCCCGGCAAAACTGCGCGCGTCCACCGGCAAGGCGCCCAAAGCCCCCGGATGCGGCCCGGCCATCACCGACAGGATCAGCCCCAGATCGGCCACATGCCGCGCCATCGGGCCAGACGTGCTCATCCGCGAAATCCATTGTTCGGCACCCTCGGACGGGATGGTGCCCAGCGTGGGGCGAAAGCCGAAGACATTGTTCCACACCGCCGGATTGCGCAGGGAACCGCCGAAATCCGAACCGTCGGCCATCGGCAGCATGCGCAGCGCCAGCCCCACCCCGGCCCCGCCGCTGCTGCCACCGGCCGATTTCCCGGTGTTCCAGGCGTTGCGGGTGGGGCCATAAACACGGTTGATGGTGTGCGATCCCAGGCCGAATTCCGGCGCATTGGTCTTGCCGATGAACAGGGCGCCGGCCTTGCGCAGCCGCTGCACCATGATGCCTTCACTGGTGGGGATATTGTCCTTGTTGACCAGTGAGCCGTTGGTGGTGCGGATGCCGATCACCCCGGCCAGATCTTTCACCGCCCAGGGGATGCCAAACAATGGCATGTTCTGGGGCCCAGGCCTTTCACCCGCCGCCAGCCGCGCGTCCATGGCGCGGGCCTGGCCCAGCAACTGGTCACCATCCTGCAGGGCCACAATGGCGTTATGCGCCGGATTGTGCCGGGCAATCTGCGCCAGCACCGTGGTGAGCGCCTCCACGGCGCTCACCTTCTTCGCCGATATCATCCCGGCCAGTTCGCGCCCCGGCATGGCCAGCAGCGGATCGAGCGTCGGCGCGGCGCTGGCTGGCGCAGCCACGGGTGCCAGGGCCAGCGCACCGGCCCCTTTGAGAAACTGCCGCCGCGTCCCCGCCATTGCACCCATCCGCCCCTCCTGTCGCCCCCCGGCGCACGCCTGTTGTTGCCGATGCATGGCAGGCTGGCAAGCCGGCGGATGGCCCCTTGCTGCACCACCGGGACGCGCGGGATCAGGCCGTCATGGCGCGATGATGGCCTTATGGGCCGCAACGGAGGCGGCATTGCTTGCGCTCTGGAGCCGGGCAATGGGACCAAACTCAGGTCCCAGCCGGCGGCCCCTTCACCGGCGGCAGGCCAAGGCTGGCACCGTCCAGCCCCAGTTCCCGCAGCAGATTGTCCACCACCGGCGCTTGGGCGCGGTAGCGCAGGGCGGCCTTCATGGCGGAATCGGCCAG
>JAIXQY010000208.1 GCA_027485485.1 Sphingomonadales bacterium
ATTGAAAGCCTGGTCACAGCGCTGGCTGATCGGCGGCCGGGTGCGGGCCGATCATCTGGCCGCGGTGGCCAGCCGGTTTGCGCAGGATTTCGTGGCCGCCCATGCGCTGGCCCCGGCGCTGGCGGCGCTGGCGGCCGATGCGGCGGCCGGCCGCCGTTTGCTGATCGCATCGGCCAGCCATGGCTTTTATGTGCGCGCCATCGCCGCCCGGTTGGGGGTGGCCGATGTGGTGGCGACCGAGGCAGCGCGCGACGGCGACTGGCTGCTGAGCCGGCTGGACGGCGACAATTGCTATGGCGCGGCCAAGCGGGTGGCGGTGGAGGCCTGGCTGGCCGCCCACGGCTTGCAGGATGGGGTGGTGCATTTCACCAGCGATCACCACAGCGATCTGCCCTGTTTTGACCTGGCGCTGGAAACGGGCGGGCAGGTGCTGTGCGCCAATCCATCGCCCAGATTGGCCGCCATCGCGGCCGAGCGGGGCTGGCCAGCGGTGCAGTGGGGGCGGATCAAGGGCAGTTTGCTGGAACGGGCTTAGGCCGTGCGAGCACCCGGCCGGCATATCTGGCCACCAGCGGCCCGATTTTGGCCACCAGCCTGGCCAAAACGCCGGAAATTCCGGCTTTTTGGGGCGGCACGTTGCCCGGCGAATCCCACAAAGCGACTGTTCATGGTGCCAAGCGCCCTTCCGGCGGGCCGGATTGGTATTTGATATCAGCGGTTTAAATGCCGACCTGTCCTACAGCCCGGCGATTGCAGTATAACCAGACGTTCTTTGAAAATCCGAAAACTCGGCAGCAGGTGATTTTGCCTGCTTCGGAATCGCTGTGCCTGGCCGTCTAGGCTCGCCGCCGCAGCAGGGTGACCACGGCAATCCCACACCAGATGATGTTCAGCACCATCGATGGCATGGCGCCGTGCCAGGCCGTGTTGACCACGAAGCCCGCCGCGCCGACCAGGTTCAGCCACTGGAACAGCGGCGAGCGGCCATCAAGCCGGCCGGCGCTGGCCAGGGCATAGCCGGCCAACACCAGCACCGCCCCGATCCAGCCCGCCGCCTCGATGGCGATTTCCTGCCAGTCCATCAGGCTGCGAGGTTGCGCAGCACGTAGGGCAGGATGCCGCCGGCGTAATAATATTCCAGTTCCTGTTCGGTATCGATCCGGCACAGGGCTTCGAAGCTGCCGGTGGAACCATCGGCGCGGGTGAAGGCCACGGTCAGCATCTGGCGCGGCTTCAGATCGGCCAGGCCAGTGACGTCGAACAGCTCATCGCCGGTGAGGCCGACACTGTTGCGATCGGTGCCCGGCGCGAACTCCAGCGCCAGCACGCCCATGCCGATCAGGTTGGAGCGGTGGATGCGTTCAAAGCTTTCCGCCACCACGGCGCGCACGCCGAGCAGCGTGGTGCCCTTGGCCGCCCAGTCACGACTGGAACCGGTGCCATATTCCTTGCCGGCAATCACCACCAGCGGGGTGCCTTCCGCCTTATAGGCCATGGCGGCATCATAGATGGCCATCTGCTGGCCGGTGGGCACATGCCGCGTCACGCCGCCTTCCACGCCCGGCACCATTTCGTTCCTGATGCGGATATTGGCAAAGGTGCCGCGCATCATCACCTCATGGTTGCCGCGGCGGGCGCCATAGGAGTTGAACTCGGCCTTGGTCACCTGCCGTTCGGTCAGATATTTGCCGGCAGGGCTGGATTCCTTGATGCTGCCGGCCGGGCTGATGTGATCGGTGGTGATCGAATCGGCAAATCTGGCCAAAGCGCGGGCGCCGACGATATCGGCCACCGGGCTGGGCGTCATCGTCATGCCATCGAAATAGGGTGGGTTCTGCACATAGGTGCTGCTGGGGTTCCAGCGATAGGTGGCACCGCCTTCCACCTGCACCGCCTGCCAGCGCTCATCGCCGTCAAACACATTGGCATAACGCGCCGCAAACATCTCGGGCGTGACATTGGCCATCACCATGCCGGCGACTTCCGCGTTGGTGGGCCAGATATCCTTCAGATACACCGGGCCATTGCTGCCCTGGCCAATCGGTTCCTTGGTGAGGTCCTTGCGCATGGTGCCGGCCAACGCATAGGCGACCACCAGCGGCGGCGAGGCCAGATAATTGGCCTTCACGTCCGGAGACACACGGCCTTCGAAGTTGCGGTTGCCCGACAACACCGAGCAGGCGACGATATCATTGCCGTTGATCGCATCGGAAATCGGTTCCGGCAGCGGGCCCGAGTTGCCGATGCAGGTGGTGCAGCCATAGCCAACCAGGTTGAAGCCCAGCGCGTCCATGTCCGCCGTCAGGCCCGACTTGTCGAAATAATCGGTGACGACCTTGGAACCGGGCGCGAAGCTGGTCTTCACCCAGGGCTGGTTCTTCAGGCCCAGGGCGCGGGCCTTGCGGGCGACGAGCCCAGCAGCGACCAGCACGGCGGGGTTGGAGGTGTTGGTGCAGCTGGTGATGGCGGCAAGCACAACATCGCCGTGGCCAATGTCATAATTGGCGCCGGCCACCGGCACCCGCTGCGCCATCTGGTCGGACTTGCCGTAACTTCCGGCCAGTTCCTTCTCATAGGCCGGCTTGGCATCGGAGAGCAGCACCTTGTCCTGCGGGCGGCGCGGACCGGCCAGGCTGGGCAGCACGCTGGCCAGATCAAGCTCCAGCACATCGGTGAAGACGGGATCGGGCGTATCGGCTTCGCGCCACAGGCCCTGCGCCTTGGCATAGGCTTCGACCAGCGCGACATTCTCCGGCGTGCGGCCCGAAAGCACCAGATATTCGATGGTCTTGGTATCAACCGGGAAGAAGCCGCAGGTGGCGCCATATTCCGGCGCCATGTTGGCCAGCGTGGCGCGATCGGCCAGGGTGAGCGCATCGAGGCCGGGGCCGAAATATTCGACGAAGCGGCCGACCACGCCCTTCTTGCGCAGCATCTGTGTGGCGGTGAGCACCAGATCGGTGGCGGTGACGCCTTCGGGCAGATTGCCGGTGAGCTTGAAGCCCACCACTTCGGGGATCAGCATCGAAACCGGCTGGCCCAGCATGGCGGCCTCCGCCTCGATGCCGCCGACGCCCCAGCCCAGCACGCCCAGGCCGTTGATCATGGTGGTGTGGCTGTCAGTCCCCACGCAGGTATCGGGATAGGCGACCATAGCGCCGGATGCATCTTCAGATGACCACACGGTCTTGGCGAGATATTCCAGGTTCACCTGGTGGCAGATGCCGGTGCCGGGCGGCACCACGCGGAAGTTGCGCAGCGACTTGGAGCCCCAGCGCAGAAATTCATAGCGCTCCAGATTGCGGGCATATTCCAGCGCCATATTGTCTTCAAAGGCGGTGGGGTTGCCGAACTCATCGACCATCACGCTGTGATCGATCACCAGATCCACCGGCACCAGCGGGTTGATCTTGCCCGGATCGCCGCCCAGCTTGGTGATGGCATCGCGCATGGCGGCCAGATCGACGACGCAGGGCACGCCGGTGAAATCCTGCATCAGCACACGGGCCGGGCGATAATTGATCTCATGGTTGGAGGTGCGCGGCCCCTGCCAATCGATGATGGCCTGCACATCGGCAACCTTGACTGTGCTATCATCTTCAAAACGAAGGAGATTTTCCAGCAACACCTTCATCGAATAGGGCAGGCGGGACACATCGCCCAAGCTGGCGGCGGCGGCCTCGAGGCTGTAATAGGCATAATCCTTGCCACCAACGTTCAGCGTGCGGCGGGTGTTGAGGCTGTCCTGCCCGATGGCCGTCATGTCCGGTCTCCCAAATCTGATTATGTGCGTGTTTTTTGACAATATGTCGCACCTGTGGGTCTAGCCGATATGGTGCAGCGCGAAAAGCCCATCAGCCTGACAATTCGTGTCAAATCCTGCACAGGTTGCGCCGGTAAAAAGCATCACCGATAAGGGGGCATGGCGTCCCCTGAAATCGAAGCGCTCACCCAGGCGCTGGCCCGGCTGCCGGGCCTTGGCCCCCGCTCGGCGCGGCGGGCGGTGTTGCATTTGATCAAGCGGCGGGAGGTGGCGCTGTTCCCGCTGCTGCAGGCCTTGCAGGCCGTCACCGCCAATCTGGTGGTGTGCGGGGTGTGCGGCAATGTCGAGACCAGCGATCCGTGCAGTGTGTGCCGCGATCCCCGCCGTGATCCCAGCCTGTTGTGCGTTGTCGCCGATGTGGCAGATCTGTGGGCGCTGGATGGCCGGCAGCTGTTTTCCGGGCGCTATCATGTGCTGGGCGGGCGGCTTTCGGCGCTGGATGGCGTGGGGCCTGAGGATCTGGCCATCGCTTCGTTGGTGGCGCGGGCCAGTGATGGGCTGGTGAAGGAAGTGGTGCTGGCGCTGTCGGCCACGATGGAGGGGCAGGCGACCATGCATTATGTCGCCGATGCGCTGGTCGCGACGGGCGTGAAGGTTTCGCAACTCGCCCAAGGCCTGCCGATGGGCGGCGAGCTGGATTATCTGGACGAGGGCACGCTGGCGCTGGCGCTGAATGCCAGGCGGCCGGTGGGGTAACCGGTCCTCCCCAAACTTGTTTGGGGAGGTGGCGCCGCAGGCGACGGAGGGGCTCGGATTGCAAGTCGCCCCTCCGCCTCGCGTTGCTCGGCACCTCCCCAAACCAGTTTGGGGAGGATTGTTCTTACAGCTTCACCACCATCTTGCCGGTGTTCTTGCCTTCGAACAGGCCAATGAACGCCGCCGGTGCGCTTTCGATCCCCTCCATCACCGTGTCCTGCCACTTGAGCTGGCCCGATGCGATCCAGCCGCCCACTTCGGCGGCGAATTCGGCTTGCAGGCCCTGGAATTCGATCACAATGAATCCGCGCATGGTCAGCGATTTGCCCACCACCTGGATGATGTTGCGCGGGCCAGGGGTGGGTTCGGTGTCGTTGTAACTGCCGATCATCCCGCATTCGATCAGGCGGGCGAACGGCCGGGCCACTTCGATGGCGACTTCCAGATGCTCGCCGCCAACATTGTCGAAATAGATATCGATGCCCTTGGGCGCGGCGGTCTGGACGGCGGAGAGCAGGTTGCCGCAGGTGCGATAGTTGATGACATGATCAATGCCCAGGCCGCGCAGCCATTCGCATTTCTCCTCGGTGCCGGCGCTGGCCACCACGGTGCAGCCCTTCAGCTTGGCAACCTGCGCCACGATGCTGCCAACCGCGCCAGCGGCGCCGGAGACGAACACCGTGTCACCCGGCTTGGGCTTGCCAATCTGCGTCAGGCCGGCCCAGGCGGTGAGGCCGGGCATGCCGAGCACACCCAGGAACGCCTGCAACGGCACGCCCGGCGGCACATCCAGTTTCTGCAGCGCGCCCGCCGGGGCGACAAAGGCTTCACGCCAGCCGAACATGGAGGAGACGACATCGCCAACCTGCAAACGGTCGGAATTGCTGGCCACCACCACACCGACCGCGCCGCCCTGCAGCGCCTCACCAATGGCGAACGGCGGCACATAGCTGGGCCGATCATACATGCGGCCACGCATATAGGGATCGACGGACATATATTTGTTCTGCACCAGCACCTCGCCGGGGCCGGGCGCCGGCAGCTCGCGGCTGGCCAGGGCAAAATCGCCGGGGGCGGGCATGCCGACGGGGCGGGCGGCAAGGCAGATTTCGCGGGATATGGTCATGGTCGGAGTCTCCTGTGATTGAAGCCACCCTAGCGGGTAAGCCCACCCCCGGCCCCTCCCGCAAGCGGGAGGGGAGGAGGGACACTAAATCTCGACCTGCGATCCCAGTTCCACCACCCGGTTGGTGGGCAGCTTGAAAAAGTCCATCGCGCTTTCGGCGTTGCGCATCATCCAGCTGAACAGATGCTCGCGCCACAGTGCCATGCCGGGCTTGTCGCTGGCCAGCAGCGTCTGGCGCGACAGGAAGAAGCTGGTTTCCATCATCTTCAGCCGCGGCCCGCAATTCTCCACCGTCTTCAGCACGGCCGGAATGTCGATTTCCTGCATGAAGCCATAGCGGATCAGGATGCGATAGAAACCGCCGCCCAGTTCCTTCACGCCAATGCGATCCTCGTCGGACACATAGGGCACTTCATCGATCAGAACGGTGAGGATCATGATGCGATCGTGCAGGATCTTGTTGTGCTTCAGGTTGTGCAGCAGCGCCTGCGGCACCCCCACCGGGCTGGTGGTCATGAACACCGCGGTGCCGGGCACACGGGTGGCGGCGGCGGCGGCAGACTTGATGAACACATCCATCGGCATCGACGAATCGCGCAGCCGTTCCTGCATCAACGCCCGCCCACGCGACCAGGTGGTGAGCCCGGTGAAGCCGATGAGCCCAATCACCAGCGGGAACCAGCCGCCATCCGGCACCTTGGTGAGGTTGGAGGCAAAATAGGCAAAATCGACGATCAGGAACACCGCCAGCAAGGGCATCGCCCACCATGCCGGCCAGCGCCAGATCGTGAGCACGAGCACGCCGACCAGCAGCGTATCGATCAGCATCGTTCCGGTGACGGCAATGCCATAGGCGGCAGCAAGGTTGGAGGAAGACTGGAAGGCAAGCACCAGGAACATCACCAGCACCAGCAGCGCCCAGTTCACCGCCGGGATGTAGATTTGCCCAAAGGCCGAGGCCGAGGTGTGGACGATCTTCATCCGGGGCAGAAAACCCAGCTGGATCGCTTGCTGCGTGACCGAGAACGCCCCCGAAATCACCGCCTGCGATGCGATGATGGTGGCCAGTGTGGCCAGCACCACCAGCGGCAGCCGAGCCCATTCCGGAGCCATCAGGAAGAAGGGATTGGCCACGGCTTCGGGATGGGCGGTGAGCAGCGCGCCCTGGCCGAGATAGTTGATCATCAAGGCCGGCAGCACCAGTGCAAACCAGGCCAGCCGGATCGGCTTGCGGCCGAAATGGCCCATATCGGCATAAAGCGCTTCGGCCCCCGTCACCGACAGCACGACACTGCCCAGCGCCAGAAAGGCCGCGCCGGGCGTCATGGCAATGAATTTGAACGCATAAACGGGATTGAGCGCATATAGAATGGCCGGATTGGCCATGATGTTGCTGATGCCCAAAACGGCCAGCGTGGCGAAATAGACGAGCACGATCGGACCGAAAATGGCGCCCACCTTGGCGGTGCCCCGGCTCTGGATCAGGAACAGTGCCAGCAGGATGGCGATGGCAATCGGCACCACCAGTGGCTGCATGCGGGCTTCCACCACGGTGATGCCTTCCACCGCCGACAGCACCGACATGGCCGGCGTGATGATCGCATCGCCAAAGAACAAGGCCGTGGCCATCACCCCCAGCAGCACCAGCTGGGCCGAGCGTGTGTCGCCGGGGGACAGGCGCGAGATCAGCGCGATCAGTGCCAGCGAACCGCCTTCGCCGCGATTGTCTGCCCGCATGATGACGGAGACATATTTCACCGTCACCACCAGCATCATCGTCCAGAAGATGAGCGAGATGACGCCATAAACGGAGGTCGCATCAAGGGCCAGCGGGTGGTGACCCGCAAAGGTTTCCTTGAACGCGTACAGCGGGCTTGTGCCGATATCGCCAAACACCACACCAACGGCGCCCAGCGCCAGCTTCAACAGCGATTGGTCGTGCCCGTGATGATCAGCATGAGCGGACGCATCCTGCGACGCACCCTGGTTTGACATGCAAAAACGTCCACCCGTTGAACAAGGCCCGGCGGTTAGCATAGGCGTGCCGATGCTGCAATGCGGCACCGCTGGCATCAGCCATGCCAAGCCGCTATGGCTGCCCTCACAATCGCCCGTTCGGGGAGCTTCGGCATGCGCATCGGTTTCCTGCTCTATGATCAACTCACCCAGCTTGACATGACCGGCCCGGCCCAGGTGCTCAGCCGCATGCCCGGCGCCAGCGTGGACTATGTCGCCAAGACGCTGGATCCGGTGATGAGCGATTGCCGGCTGGCGCTGGTGCCGACGCTGACGCTGGCCGAGTCGGGCCAGTTTGATCTGCTGTGCGTGCCGGGCGGTTATGGCTGTTCGGCGGTGATGAATGATCCCGAAACCCTCGATTGGCTGCGCGCCCAGGCACCGGGCCTCCAGTGGATCACCAGCGTGTGCACCGGCTCGCTGATCCTCGCGGCAGCGGGCTTGCTCGATGGCCGCAAGGCCGGCTGCCATTGGGCCTGGGGCCATTATCTGCCGCTGTTCGGCGCCGAATTCGTGGCCCAGCGCACCGTGTTCGATGGCAACATCATCTCGGCCGGCGGCGTGACCAGCGGCATTGATTTCGCCTTCCGGGTGGTGGCGCATCTGCACGGCCCCGACGTGGCCGCGATGATCCGGCTGGCGCTGGAATATGATCCCGATGCCCAGCCCGGCGGCACGCCCGCCAGCGCCCGGCCCGAGATTGTGGCCCAGGTTCAAGCCATCACCGCAGAGCGGCTGGGCCATCGCGATGCCGAAATGCGGGCCGCTGCTGCCCGCCTCATGGGAGAGTCCGCATGAACAAGCTGGTTGCATTGATCCTTGTGGCCGCCGCCACCCCGGCACTGGCCGTGCCCACCCCGGTGACGGTGCGGGTGCTGAGCCAGGGTGCCAAGTTCATCGGCACCGGCATGGGCGGCGTGGATGTGGTGCTGGCCGATGCCGCCACCGGCGCGCCGCTGGCCCAGGGTCGTATCGAAGGCGGCACCGGTGACACCGCCAAGATCATGAACGGCAGCCCGCGCGGCACCCCCATCGCCGATGCCAACACGGCCAGGTTCGACGCCATGATCGACATCAGCGAGCCCAAGGAAATCCGGGTGGCGGTGATGGGCCCGATGAAGCCCGCCGGTGTTGCCGTCGCCAAGATCGAAACCCGCTGGCTGATCCCCGGCCAGCCGGTGGTGGGCGATGGCTGGGTGGTGGATCTGCCTGGCCTGGCCCTCACCGCCCGCCGCGAAGCCGGCCAGGTGGTGGCCGATGTGTCGATGCTGTGCGGCTGCCCGATCGCGCCGGGCACGCTGTGGGATGAAAAGCGCTTTGAATTGAAGGCCTGGGTTGGCGCCACCGCCGTGCCGTTGAAATGGGCCGGGCAAACCGGGCGCTTTGCCGCCGCGGTGCCGGCCGGGGCCAGTTGGGTGACGGCGGTCGACACGCTGTCGGGCGCCACCAGCGCCGCCAGAATCACGCCCTGATCCACGCCCATCCAAGGAGCCCTCCCATGGCCAATCCCATTGCCCGCCTGGCCGTTCGTGCCGCCGCCGCTGCTGCCAGCCGCCAGATTGCGACCAGGGTGAAGGGTGCCGATCTGGGACCCATCGGCACTGTTGCCTCCGTGGCGCTACCCTTCGTGCTGGGCCGCGTCTCGCCGCTGGGTCTGGCGGCCATGGCGGTGGGCGCCTGGGGCGTGCGCCGCCTGGCCAAAACACCGCCCAAGGCTTCCGATTGAACTTGGCCCTCCCGCCGGCTATCCCCAAGTGCAGCAAGGGGAGAGTTTCATGGTCCGTTTCGTTTCGCTGATCGCGCTGGCTGCTGCACTGGCCGGGCCCGTGCTGGCCCAAACCACTGACAAGCCACCGGCGGAAGCCGCCATCCCCGCCCCCAACCGCGTCACCGCCAAGCGCGCCGGCACGTTCGGCGGTGTCAAGATCAACTACACGGCGATCGCCGGCGAAACCTTCCTCCAGGATCGCGACGGCAAACCCACCGCCGCCATCTTCTCCACCACCTACCTCAAGGACAATCCGGAGCCGAACCGCCCGGTGTTCTTCCTGTTCAACGGCGGCCCTGGTTCGGGCAGCCTGTGGCTGCACATGGGCGCCTTCGGGCCGAAGCGGGTGAACATCCCCGATGCCAAGGATGATGGCGCCCCACCCTATGACATCAGCGATAATCCCGAATCCCTCCTCGATGTCGCCGATCTGGTGTTCATCGATCCCGTCGGCACCGGCTGGTCCCACGCCCTGGGCAAGACCGATCCCAAAAGCTTCTGGGGTGTGAAGTCCGACGCCGAATCCATCGCCCAGTTCATCCGCCTGTGGCTGAACGAGCACAACCGCTGGAACGCCCCCAAATTCCTCGGCGGCGAATCCTATGGCACCACCCGCTCCGCCGCCGTCGCCCATGAGCTCAACCGGCAATACAACGACGTGGCATTGAACGGCGTCATCCTCATCTCCGCCATCCTCGATTTCGGTCTGGAGGCCGAGGATGAGGGCAACGAGATGCAATATATGGGCCTGCTGCCCAGCTATGCCGCCGCCGCCTGGTATCACGACAAGATCGCCAGCAAGCCGTCCAGCGTCGAAGCCTTCGCTGCCGAAGCCCGCGCCTTTGCCGCCGGCCCCTACATCACCGCGCTGATCAAGGGGAACAGCCTGCCCGCCGACGAACGCACCGCCATCCGCAAGCAGCTCGCCCGCTTCACCGGCCTGTCCGAAACCTATCTGGACCAGGCCAATCTGCGCGTCACCCCCGGCCGCTTCTACAAGGAACTGCTGCGCGATCGCGGCCTGTCCATCGGCCGGCTCGATGCCCGCTACACCGGCAAGGATTATGACAACGCCGGCGAAACGCCCGACAATGATCCCAGCTTCTATGGCATCGATGCCTCATACCCCGCCGCCGTGAACGCCTATCTGCGCGGCGATCTGGGCTACAAGACCGATCGCTCCTATGTCTCCATCGGCGGCGTCGGCCCGTGGGACTGGCGCCTGGGCCAAGGCCGCGATTCCTATATCAACGTCGCCCCCGGCCTCGCCCGCACCCTTCGCGAAAACAGCCGCACCAAGGTCTGGGTGGGCCAGGGCTGGTATGATTTCGCCACCCCCTTCGCCTTCGCCGAATATTCGATGAACCGCCCCGGCTGGCCCGAAGGCCGCACCGAGTTCCATTATTATGATGCCGGCCACATGATGTATGTGCGGGCGCAGGACCGGAAGAAACTGTCAGACGATTTGCGGGACTTCATTCGTCGTCAGAAATAGCCAGGTCAGCGCAGGGCGGTACCGGCTCACCGGTGGGCGGCAAGCCCACCAACGCCCGCAATTCGGCCCGCAGTTTTGCCGCACTTGCCGAGTCGGGCGGGCGCCGCTCCGCCTGAGTCCGCCGCTGCGCCCGTTCCAGCATCACCGCCTCGCGCAGCCGCCGATGCGCCGCGCGGCGATCCTCCAGCCGCTGCAACTGAAACAACAACAAGCGCACATCGGCCGGCCGCCGCCGCACCGCCACCACCGCACCATCACGCTCGATCACCTCCTCCTCCCCATCGAGCAGGCGGTCCATCGCCAGATCCTCAACCCAGCGCCCACTGTCTGCCAAGGCCGCTTCCCACGCCGCCGCAAATTCCCGCGCATAGGGCTGCCGCCGGAACCAATAGGCCGACTGCTTCGACATCCCGGCATGCCGCGCCGCCGCCGACACACTGCCATTGAACGCCAGATGCTCCAGAAACCTGTGCTGCCGCTCCGGCGTCCAGCCGTTGTGTTGATACCGAAGGGCGGGAGTGTGGGTCTGGGTGCTCATGGGCATGAGTGTAACCCATTGGCTGGGCTGTAGGACAGAGCGGGAACAAAGGGAAAAAACCTCCGGCGGCAAGGGTCACAGGCCCTTGACCTCTCGGTCTTCAAACAGCCTCGATCCCAATGGCAAGGGCGTGATCAGAGCAATTAGGTACGGTGTCCACGGAATTCGATACAAACCGATTTCATCCACAAACTGCGTTAGATGTTAACGGATGCACACCAGCTTGCTTTAGCAATTCGGGAAGCAAGGTTGCAGATATTGCTTCTCGTATTTCTAAACCCGGATTATCTTTTACTGGCGATGCTTGGCTCGTAATTCCGATTACTCGATGGCAGTTATCGAACAGGGCGCCTCCAGAATTGCCCGGTAAAAACATTGCGTCAGTCTGGACAAGTTTAGTTTGCCCATTTCCATTTGCAGTTACAGAATAGCCGACAAAAACTCTTGAGATGATTCCGCGAGTAACGGTAGCAATCGCTTCGTCCTGCTTATCAGCGGATTCGCCAACTCCCGGAAATCCTACGCTCCAAGCTTCTGATCCTCGCTGTGGATCTCTCGTTGATATAGCTAGCAATCTAGTTTGCAAATCTTTAACGCGAAGTATAGCCACATCGTGAATCGGATACTGTGCAATAACTGTAGCGCTAAGTTGGTTTATTTTTTCAAATTTATTTTTCCCATCAATAACAACATAAGTGGCGCTGGAACCTTCAATAACATGAACGTTTGTCACCACAATGCCTGGCGCAACAACAAAACCAGACCCTAAGCCTTTGTCTGTTACCACCCAAACTACTGAACCAGCCACCCGAGCCACCTGAAACCGCCCTCCACTCGCCGTGGTCGGTGGCACTGAATCGGCCGCCACTTGCGCCGCTGCTGCCCGCACGCCTGCCAGTCGCGCTCTCTCCTCCGCAGCACTCATCTGGTTGATGCGCGCACGGGCGGTGGCCAGGCTGGCGGATTTTCCGCCGCTCGCCAGCGCCAGTCGCACCGCGGGATTGGCTTCGAACTGTTGCAGGGCGCTGCGGGCCGAAGCCGCGTCACCCGCACCGTTCACGCTGGCCATGATGGTTCCGGCCAATTCGGTCGCGCGATAGCCCAGGGCCGTGCGCACCAGTGTCTGGGCGCTGAAGCCCGGTGGCTGCCGCAAGGCGGCGGCGCAATTGTCGAGATCGGGCGCCACGGTTTCCAGTGCCAGCAGGTCGGCCACCGATGAGGGTTGGCCGCTGGCCAGCACATCAACAAGCGCCGTTTGCGCGGCCGGCAATGTTTGGCCGCGCAGGCGATAGCGCAATTGCATCTGTGCCCTGCCGCTGACCGGATCATACAGGTCCGCCAATTGACGGTCGATCCGCAGCAGATCATCTCGCGCACGCAGCCGAAGCGGATGGCGCAAAACCTCGGCCTCAAAGCCCTGACGCAGGCGAGTGGCCTCCGCCAGTGATATCGGCGCGCCACCCCCGCCAACACCGGCAACGGCGGCGTCGAGACGGGCTTTGCGTTGGGCTTCGGCCGGAGACAGGACAATGGCAGCATAAGCCGCCAGTCGATCAGCACGGAGCTGATCGATCACATCCGCTGCTTCTGAACCAGCTTCGGGCAAGTTGGCCACGTCGCGACCGATCTCGGCCAGTGCGCTGGCGAATCGGCTGCCGGCAATGCCCGGTGCCTTGAGCAACCCGGGCATTTGACATTGGGCGCGCACGTTGGCGATGCTGGCTGCCGCGCTGCCCCAGGCGAAACTTCCGTCCCAGCCCACATCATGCAGGATCGCGCGGCCTTTGGTTTGATCCAACTGGACTTCGACCGAACCGGCGCCCCTTGGGCAAGGAGACACGACCACCCGCCCGCCCGCCGCCTGACAGCTGGAGCCATCATTGTTGCGGACAAGGGCAATGAACTGGGTTTGCGGAACACCGCCGGCCAGACCATCAAGAACCGCCAATTCTGTCGTGCCGGCGCTATTGTCTGCCAATTCCAACCATATGCCGCCTTCGAGCACGCCGCGGTATACGGTGCCGCTGCGCTGCTGCGCGTGGCAATTGCCTGAGTACAAAGCGGTCAAGACAAAAGCCAGTCCAGCCATGTTGCTGAATTGTTTGCGATTCCGCTTCGCTTGCATCTCGCCAGTCCTTGATCAGTGAGCCCTTATCACGCCGCAATTGCCACCTCGTCAACATGCTGCTGCGCGTGTCGATCAGAAAGTTGCAGTTGTCCAAATATCAGCTTGTTCAATCGCAAGGCTTGACGGTATCAATCCGGGGATTGAGACTCAGATTAGGGGCTGTGTCAGATGATGCGATCAATTTTGCGTTGTTCCACGGCGTTGTTGCTGTTGTCCGCGCCGATCGCAGCTTCGGCACAGAAGCCAAGGCCAGTGGATGCAGCGATCAGTGCCTGTGCCGTTCAGCGGACACCGTTCGTGCAGTTGCAACAGCGGTACAAGAAAGAGATCTCTGAACGCACCACCCGAGGCGTGTTGACTGGGCTTGCTGCCGGCTTGCTGGGGGGAGCGCTGGCCAGCAAGACCAGCACAAGCGGCCCCTCGACGGCTGGCCTCGTGATCGGCGGCCTCGTGGGAGCCGCGGCGGGCGGCTATATCGAGTATCTGGCTGCGAAGCGGCAGATTACGGAAGACAATCGTGAGTTGGCCCGCTTGATTGATGCCGATGCCCGTGGCTATTCCTCTCGCATTCAGGTGCTAGCTGACTCGATCAAGTCCACCGGAAAATGTCGGCAGGATCAGATTGCGACCTGGCAGCAGCGCCTTGATGCCACCCGCGCAGAATTTGCGCGCCGCGAAGCGGCCAGAGCGGCTACGTTGGCCGCAGCTGCCGATGACAAAGCGCGAAAGTTGTTGATGAAAACCACTGGCGCCGAGGCGAAGGCTGATGGCAAGATCATGGCGCAAATGGATGTGGAACGCGGCCTGATAGAGGCTTCCATCAATGATGACAAGAAGGTGCAGGATGACATTCTGCGCTTTTTTGATAATGATATCAACGCTATGGCTCAGGCTCAGGCGGAGGTGGAAGGCACGAGTCAGGCCTCCCTCCGAGGCCCGGCTGAAGCTTATGTTGTGGCCGTGGAGCCGCCGGCCATCCTTGCCCAGGCCACCGCGATCGGTGGATCCACAGCATCTGCCTTTGGATCTGCCACATCGGCTTTTGGAGGCAGCGCTGCACCGCCAGCCCCGCCGCCGCCAGTCGCAGCATTGCCACCGCCGGAACCAGTTGCAACGCCAGTGGCTGTCAAGGCTGGTGCTGCCAACAAATCATCCTCAAGCAAAACGCCCCCAAGCAAATCAGCCCCGACCAAGACCGTTGTTGCCGCTGCGCCAGCGCCCCCGCCGCCTCTGCCGTGGGAGGCGACCATCACTAGGCCGAACATCAAGCCCGCAAACAGCCACCAGGCCGTGTTAATCGCCCAGCGTGACGCAACGGCCGAATCGCAAGCCGCCATGCTTTCGGGATTGGCCCGTCTCAAGATAGCCTACGGTGCAACAGCAACCAAATAGGGTTCACTTCTATCTCAATGGCTTGCCGCTTTTCCCGTAATGTAGCACTTGTCGTCGCATTGCTGTTGCATGTGCCAGCACAGTCTCAATCATTGTCTGGATCGAGCGGTCATTTGCCGACCGCATCAACACCAGATGTGGGAGGTGAGGCGGGTCGAAGCGTGGACCGCCGCCGTGTGGGAACTGATGCCTTGTTGCCATCTGGCTTGAGCAGCCTCGCGGCCGCCACGCCATTGGTCAAAATGCAGGTCGCGCTCAGCCAGGGAAACAGAGCGAGCCGCGCTGCTGATTTTGGAAGTGGCGTGTTGGTGTCGCCTTGCCTGGTGCTCACGGCACGACATCTTTTGGGCGCGGCGGTGCCCGCTACCGGAGCTCAAGCAGGCACCAGCAGCATCACCCTTCGCTTTGTTGGCCTCGATGGTAATTTCACCAGGCAGGCCAAAATGGTATCAGCTGGGGGACAGTCCGGCCGCCAGCGCAACCCTCTGCTTGATGATTGGGCACTTCTGTTCCTATCAGAGCCGGTAGAGAGGATTGAAGCTACCCAATTGCTGCCATCAGATTGCTGTGTGTTGTCGCGCATGATGGCCGCAACAGTCGGTTACCCAGCAGATCGATTCGATCGGGCTGATCCCAAACCGTGGGTCGATCCCGATTGTCTTGTGGTTGCCCGATTGATTATTGGGATAGTGGCAGCAAACTGCCAAGCCACCAGCGGTAATTCCGGCGGGCCCTTGCTGGTGAAAATTGGTACAAGCTGGCATCTTGCTGGCGTCATTACCCGTGCGCCAGCTGCTGCAGCTGGCGGCGCATTGGCCGGCAAGAGAAGCTATGCCATTCCTGTCGAGCAATATTTAATTCGGCAGATTTCGGCGACGACCCTAGCCAATCCTTGCAAAGCAAATTCGGTGAAATTCGATAAAAATCAAAAATAAATATTCAATTTTATTCCGTATCGTTTCATCGTGATAAATTATCATCTATATATAAAGATAAATGTTGTTTCTTGCTCTGTGGTATTTTTTATTTATGAATTATGAGCCATTGTTAGGGAGTCATCTGGCATTGCGGGCGGGAGAACACTTGGTCGTCTTAGATTGTTTCAGCGGCATGGTCGCCGGTGAAACCACGCTCAAGGGGCCGCGCCTGCTTTTTTCTCTCCTGCCGGGCAGTGGTGAGGATGTCGGGCGCGTCCGAAAACCAACGGGTCAAGGGGCTGTGCCCCTTGCCGCCGGAGGCATTTCCTTCTTCTTAAACCGGTTCGGGCGGAACCGGCCGGGGTTTGCCGTCGGCGTCGATGGCGACGAAGACGAAGCGGGCGTGGGTGACCTGGGTGCGGTCTTCGGCGGTGCGGGGGCGGCGCCAGGCTTCGACTTCGATGGTGATGGAGGTGCGCCCGGTGGCGACCAGATCGGCATAGAC
>JAIXQY010000007.1 GCA_027485485.1 Sphingomonadales bacterium
ACCACGGCGCGGTGGCCGGCATGAAAGCCATCGAAATTGCCCAGCGCCACGATGCCGCCGCGCAAAGGGCCGGGCAGGGCGTCGCCCTTGGTGATCAGCTGCATGGCCGGCGCTTAGCGGGGTGCGAGGCCGGCGGCAAGCAGGCGCGCCGCATTGCCGCCCATCACCTTGGCGATATCCGCCTCCGACAGTCCCGCCGCCAGCAGCGCCTGGGTGAGGGCATCGAGATGCGCCGTGTCAAAGCCCACGGTGGTGCCGCCATCATAATCACTGCCCAGGCCAACATGATCGATGCCGGCCACCTTGATCACGTGCAATATCGCCCTGGCCGTGGCCTGCGGCGTGGGTTCGCACACCGCGGCATCCCAATAACCGATGCCGATCATGCCGCCATTGGCCTTGAGCAGCCGCAATTGATCATCCGTCAGGTTGCGCGGCGTGTTGCAGGTGGCCTTCACGCCGCCATGGCTCACCACCACCGGGCGGGTGGCGATGCGCATCACATCGGCATAGGTGGCGGCGCTGCTGTGGGCCAGATCGATGATCATGCCGCGCGCTTCGGATTCGCGCACCACCTGCGCCCCCAGCGCGGTGAGCCCGCCTTTCTTGAGGCCGTGCATCGATCCGCCCACATCATTGTCAAAGAAATGCACCAGCCCGATCATGCGGAAGCCGGCTTCGTGCAGCGTGCCCAGATTGGCGATATCGCCTTCCAGATTCTGCGCGCCTTCGGTGGAGAGCAGTGCGCCCGTCACCGGCACCTTCGCCGCGCGATCGGCCAGCAGTTTTTCCAGATCACCCGGCGTGCGGATGATGCGCAGCAGGCCCTGGGCGCGGTCTTCCGCGTCTTGCAGCTTTTGTGCATGCCACAGCGAGCGTTCCAGCAGGCTGAACCAGGTGCGGGTGGGCTGCATCTGCCCGATCACCAGCGGGGTGATATTGTCGGTATCGCCGCCATTGGCCTCATAATTCTGGCCGCGCGGGGTTTTGGTGACGCTGGAAAACACTTGCAGCGCCACATTGCCGGTTTCCAGCCGTTTCAGATCAACATGGCCCTGTTCGGTTTCGCTGAGCAGATCGCGTTGCCACATCAGCGTATCAGCGTGGAGATCGATCACGGTCAGCCGGCCATGCACGGCGCTGGCTTCGGCCGAAACCGGCCAGACCGCGCCCGTCCAGCGGTTCATGCCGCGTTCGACGATGCCGGGGGCAAAGCCGAAAAAGCCGATGGCGCCCACGCCGATCACGGCCGCACTGGCCCACAGCAATTTCTTCATGCCCGTTCCCCCCCAAAAATCGGATCAGCGCCGTTCCAGCGTGATGAAGCTGAATCCCGGCCGCTCGCCCTCGGCCGCATGCGTCTCACGCGCCACCTCGATCCAGCGCGCCGGATCAAAGGCCGGCAGGATCGTATCACCATCGGGCGCGGCGTCCACCTCGGTGAGCTCGACCCGGGTGGCGATGGGCAGGGCCAGGGCGTAAATCTCCGCGCCGCCGATGATCATGATGTGGCCACGGATGCGTGGATCGAGCCCGGCCGCTGCCACGGCTTCGGCCAGATTGGGCACCACGGTGACGCCATCGGCCGTCCAGCCGGGCTGTCGGGTCAGCACGATATTCTGCCGGCCGGGCAGGGGCTTGCCGATCGATTCAAACGTCTTGCGGCCCATCACCACCGGCTTGCCGACGGTGATCGCCTTGAAGCGCTTCAGGTCCACCGGCAGATGCCAGGGCAGGGCGCCCTTGTTGCCGATGATGCCATTGCGGGCGCGGGCGACGACGATGGTGATGTCGAGGGTGGTGATCGGTGTCATGGCTGCGTCATGCCCACCCCCAACCCCTCCCGCAAGCGGGAGGGGAGCAAGACAGTAACGCCCCTCCCGCAGCCAAGAGGGGTTTGGGGGAGGGACATTCTCACACCGCCACCGGCGCCGCGATGTGCGGGTGGGGATCATAACCCGTGATGATGAAATCCTCGAGCGCGTAGCTGAACAGGTCCTCCGGCTGCCGCGCGAAATCCAGGCGCGGGAAGGGGCGGGGTTGCCGCGACAATTGCTCGGTCACCAGATGCGTGTGATTCTCATAGACATGGCAATCCGCCCCCATCCAGGTGAGCATGCCCGGTTCCAGCCCGCACTGCTGCGCCAGCATGCGGATCAGCACGGCGGCTTCGAAGATGTTGAACGGAAAGCCCAGCCCCAGATCGCAGCTGCGCTGATAGAGAATGCCTGACAAACGGCCATCGGCGACGAAATATTGATAGGTCATGTGGCAGGGCGGCAGCGCCATCTGATCGAGATAGGGCACGTTCCAGCCGGTGAAGATGTGGCGCCGGCTGTTGGGGTTGCGCTTCAGCCCATCGACCAGCGCGCTGAGTTGATCAAACGGCGTGTCGGCGCGGTATGTGCCGTCTGCATTGGCGGCAAAGCGCGGCCAGCGCCGCCATTGCACGCCATAGACCGGGCCCAGCTCGCCCCAGCGCGCGGCGAAATCATCGTCGGCGATGATGCGGGCTTCGAAATCATCCCGGCTGATCGCTTCGCCTGTCGCCTTGCGATAGGCGTCCAGCGGCCAATCCGTCCAGATATGCACGCCCTGTTCCACCAGACCGCGGATGTTTGATTCGCCATTCAGGAACCAGATGAGCTCCTTCACCGCCGATTTCCAGAACACGCGCTTGGTGGTGAGCAACGGCACGCTGCCATCGGCCAGATCGAATTTCAGCGTTTCGCCAAACAGGGCGCGGGTGCCGGTGCCGGTGCGATCACCACGCACCGCGCCGGTGCGCCACACACGGTCCATCAGGGAAAGATATTGCTGTTCACCGCCATGAGTCATTGCCCCTTTTCAGGGATATGGCGCGCACCCGTCAACCAATGCCAGATGCAGGCTCACCCCGCCCGTGGAGACGGCAGATGTTTGGCACCGCCCGCACCGGAACCAGTCATGATATCAAGGCCATTCCCGGCTTGTGGCGCGACTCCCATGGGGAGGCCGCGGCCCTGGCCAGCCGGGGCAAGGCGCAGCCGGCGCTGCGTTCGGCGATGCTGCGCGACCGCAAGACGGTGCTGATCGATCAACTGGGCTGGGATCTGCAATCGCCCGATGGCCTGCACGAACTTGACCAATATGACGCGGCCGACACGCTCTATCTGATCGTGCACCAGCCGGAAACCGGCCGGCATCTGGGCTCGGTGCGGCTGCTGCCCACCACTGGCCCGCATCTGCTGGGCGATGTGTTCGCGCATCTGTGTGCCGATGCTGTGCCGATCGGGCCGGATGTGTGCGAGATCACCCGGCTGGTCACCACGCCCGGCCTGTCCCGCGCCGAAGCGCTGCAGGTGCGGCGGCAGCTGTCCATCGCGCTGTTCGAACATGCACTGGCCGTCGGCATCACGCGGTACACCATGGTTACCCACATGCCGTGGCTGCCCAGCCTGCTCTCCATCGGCTGGGATGCCGAACCGCTGGGCCTGCCACATGGCGAGGGCGTCAATGCCGTGGCGGCGCTGCAGATTTTCGTGAACCAGCCCACGCTGCACCGCTTGCGTGCCGCCTGGGCCATGCCGCCGGCCGTGCTGCCACACGACTGGCTGGCGCCAGAGATCGGCCGAAAGAGCACCATGGCGTTTTGACCCTGCGCCCCGCTCTTTCGTGTCGAAGGTGCCCCGGCCTGCCACTC
>JAIXQY010000031.1 GCA_027485485.1 Sphingomonadales bacterium
ACGATCATGTCGCGGCCATCGGGATCGTCGGGATCGATGCTGCGGAAATCGATCGCCACCTGCGGCGCCGATGATGGGCACACGGCCAGCGTGGTGCCGTGCCAGCCGGTGACGATGGCGCGGTGCAAATGGCCGGTGACCATGCGGATCACCTGGGGATGGCGTTCCACCACCGCCGCCAACCGCTTCACCCAGGGCGCATCCAGATCCTCGGTCATCCAGCCGTTGCCGGTTTCGATCGGCGGGTGGTGCAGGATCAGCATGGTGGGGCGATCATCGGTGGCCAGCGTGGCTTCGAGCCAGGCCGCCTGTTCGGCCGAGAAGCTGCCGCCGTGATGGCCTTCCTCCAGCGTGTCGAGCACGACAAAGCGCAGCGGCCCGTGCACGAAATCATATTGCACATGGCCGCTGGCGGTGACCGGCACATCGGGGAAAACGGCGCGGAAATTGGCGCGCGTGTCGTGATTGCCCAGCGCGAAATAGACCGGGAATGGCAGCCGCTCGGTGAGCGATTTCAGCGTTTCATAGGAGGCGATGGTGCCATTTTCCGTCAGGTCGCCGGTGGCCAGCAACAGATCGGGGCGCGGGTTCATGGCCTGCAAAGAGGCCAGCACGTCATCAAAGCGCTTGCGGTTCATTTCCGCCGGGTCGTCCGGCTGGAAACCAAGATGAATGTCCGTCACTTGGGCAATCAGCATTGTTCAGCCCTCGCCGGCTTTGCCGCCGAACTGGCAGCCCTTTTCGACCCGAGATACGCAACAGCACATGATCCTGACGCAGGCAGGCGCGGCAGGCAAGATGAGCCGTGGCTCAGGAGCCGAACCCCGCGTTGCGCACCGCCCCACGCCGATCGGCAACACGCGCCGGCTGGCCATGGCCAGGCGCGACGGCGGGCAACGGGCCTTCGTGATAGCCATGGCAGGTGTCACAGGTCGCGCCCGCCTTGGCAGTGTTTGAAAACAGCGTCTTGGCCGGGGCGCCATGGCATTCCCGGCAATTGGCGACGCCGGGGATGTTCACATCGGTGGCGGCCTTGGATTTCATGATGCCGGTGTGGCAGGCGACGCAGGCGGCATCGCCGGTCTTGCCGTCATAACTCTTGTGCTGGCCGTGCGGGAACCGGCCCTTGGGCAGATAATGATCATTCAGGCTGACCGGCGCGATGGCAAAGCGCCGGGTGACATCAGCACCCCCGCTGTCGCTGACCACATGGCAATCGCTGCACAGGCCCTTCTGGCCGCCGCCGCCAACGAAGATGCTGGCCACCGCGGCGCGGGCGCGGCCCTGGGCATCGCCGATGGAACCCAGCCGCAACTGGGCCGCTTCCACTTCGGCCAGCCGTCCGGGCGGGCGGCGATCAAAGGCGATGCGCTGCACGCCGGCGCGCGGCGCCACGGCCTGCGACAGATAGAAATCGCGGATGATGCCGGCCACCTGCGCAGGCTTGCCGTGCGGCAGGGTGCGCAGCGTGTCGCCATCGCGGGCAAAGGCCAGATCGTGGCAGGCGCCGCAATTGGCCTCCATCTCGATCGGCTTGAAGCGCAGCTTGTCGGCATCCGGCGTGTGGCAATAACCACAGGGCAGGCTGCCATCGCTGGCCAGCGCCAGGCGCTGCTTCTGGGCCATGTTGGCCACGGCGTTGGTCGACGATTGGTGAATGTCGTGCGGATAGATCAGGCCGGATTTCTCCCGCGCGCCGGAAAGCGCCGTGCGGGTGAACAGCGGGGTTTCTGCGGCCGGGGTGGCCACCAGCGTGGCGCGGAAATCCGGATGCTTGCTCCAGCCCGGCACGTTGGTGAGCGCGGTATCGGCCAACCGGGATTTCAGGCCGGTGTGGCAATCGGTGCAGAAGCTTTCCGCCACCGTCATGACCGTGGCTTCGCCTTCATGTTCCTTGTGGCAGCTGGTGCAGCGCCCTTGCGGCAGATTGAAGGCCTTGTGCGCCACCGCCATCGCGCCGCTTTCGGGCAACAGGCCCTTGGCCAGCCGCGCCGGTGCGGCATGATCGGGCAGCGCCGCCTTGGTGTGGCAGGCCTGGCACGAGGTGTCGGTCACACTGGTGAAGGCCTTGTTGTGGCAGGCGCCGCAATTGTTGGACAGGCTGGCGTGGGCGTTTGACAGCGCGCCGGTGGACCAGACCTCATCGGGCGCAAAGCCGCCGGCCGCTGCCGGCCGCGCTTGCGGCACCTGCAGCTTGCCATCGCCAAAGGCCTGGCCCGGCGTGACCGG
The DNA here is from genome assembly GCA_027485485.1 of Sphingomonadales bacterium. Taxonomy (GTDB): domain Bacteria; phylum Pseudomonadota; class Alphaproteobacteria; order Sphingomonadales; family Sphingomonadaceae; genus Sandarakinorhabdus. The sequence continues at coordinate 2,230 of JAIXQY010000031.1, forward strand.
CTGGGCGGCTTCGGCCAGCATGTCCTTGGGCAAGGCGGCGCTGCCTTCGCCGATGAAGTGCAGCAACGGCAGCAGGAACAGCCCCACCAGCACCACCAGCGCGCCAATCCACGCCAGCCGCCGCCGCGTGGGCATCGCGCCTTGCAGCGAGAAGATCGAGACTTCCTGGCCGGCATCGGCCGTGTCGATCGGCGGGATCACCCGTTCGGCGGTGATGGCAACGGCACCATCTTCGCCATCCGAAAGCGACAGGCGGAACGGCCCGATGTCCACCGTGGGCGCATCGGCCAGATCCAGATCGGCGCGGGTGACGAACTTGCCGCCCACTTCCACCGGCACCCCGCCGGTGGTTTCCAGGCTCACCCGGCCGGCCGCGATGCGCACCAGCCGGGCATGGCGCAGCATCACCGCCAGATCGGCCAATTGGATATCGCAATCGGTGCCGCGCCCGATGCTGATTTCGGCCTGCACCAGCGTGCGGGTGCGGATGATGTCCCCCCCGTCGGCGCGTTTCGCAAGTTGGCGGATGATGAAGCTCATGGCCCGATCACCAGTACAGGAAGACGGAAATGATATGCGCCAGCAGCGCCGCGAGCAGCGCGACCGTCACCGGCACATGGATATAGAGCCACAATTCAAGGCTGGCCTTCATGCGGATATGGCGGCGGGCCTGGGACAATGCGGCTTCCTTGCGTTCCAGCAGGAACTGGATCTGCTGCAACCGGTCATCGGCGCGGCCGGTGCGCAAACCGTCCATCACCTTGTCACCAATGGCGGCCAGCGCAAGCGCATTGCCATCCTTGGCATAATTGCCGGACAGTCGCTGGCCCACCGATCCGGCGATGCGGCATTGTTCCAGGCTCAGGCGCACCAGCGCGGCATCTTCGGCGTCCAGCGGCTGGGCGGCCAGATCAAGCTGCCGGTCCAGCGTGCGCACCGCTTCCAGCATCTGCTGCTGGGTCACCTCACCGCGGTTGGCCGACAGTTTTTCCGGCAGGCTGGCATAAAGGCTGATGCCCCACAGCCCAGACAGGATCACGATCATCATCAATGCCCAGGCAAGGGTGTGAACATTCCAGCCCAGTTGAAACCCGGTGTGCAACGTGCCGATCACGATCAGCGACAGGCCAAGATAGACATGCGCGCTGGTCCAGCCCTTCAGGCTGAACGGCTTCGATCCGATCACCCGCTTGCGCACGCCCAGCAGCGACAGCCAGACGATCATGCCGGCGCCGATGGTGCCCAGCGTATAGCCCAGCCAGCTGCCGCCATTGTGGCGCGGGGTGGCATCGGTGAGCAGATAGGTGAGCAGCGCGACGATGCT
>JAIXQY010000058.1 GCA_027485485.1 Sphingomonadales bacterium
CGCCAACATCGCGGTCGTGCTCTATTGCGGGCATCTTTACGGCATGGAGCATTCGGCGCTGGCCTATCTGGGCGCGCTGCTGGCGGCGCTGGTGGCGGCCGTTTCCACCGGCGGCCTGCCCGGCTCCATCACCTTCCTCGCCGCCTGTGTGCCGATTGCCAATGCCATGGGCGTGCCGATCGGCGTGCTGCCCGTGCTGCTGGCGGTGGAACTGGTGCCCGACGTGTTCCGCACCCTGGGCAATGTCACGGCCGATCTGGCGGTAACGGCGATATTGTCCCGCGACCGGGCGCGCTGACCATTGGACTCTCTGGCCTGATGCGCTAACAGCCGCAGCCCAAGGAGTTGAACATGGGTTACAAAGTCGTCGTCGTTGGCGCCACCGGCAATGTCGGGCGCGAAATGCTGAATATCTTGGCGGAGCGCCAGTTTCCGCTGGACGAGATCGCCGCCGTGGCCAGCCCGCGCTCCACCGGCGACATCATCGATTTCGGTGAGGATGGTCGCACCCTCAAAGTGCACAATATCGAGCATTTCGATTTCACCGGCTGGGATATCGCGCTGTTTGCCGCCGGTTCCGGCCCGGCGAAAATCTATGCGCCCAAGGCCGCCGCGCAAGGCTGTGTGGTGATCGACAACAGCAGCCTGTTCCGCATGGATCATGATGTGCCGCTGATCGTGCCGGAAGTGAACCCCGACGCCATCGATGGCTATACCAAGCGCAACATCATCGCCAACCCGAACTGCTCCACCGCCCAGATGGTGGTGGCGCTCAAGCCGCTGCACGATGCCGCCATCATCAAGCGCGTGGTGGTGAGCACCTATCAATCCGTGTCGGGCGCCGGCAAGGAGGGCATGGACGAGCTGTTCACCCAGACCCGCGCGATCTTCGTGGGCGATGAGCCCGAACAGAAGAAGTTCACCAAGCGCATCGCCTTCAACGTGATCCCGCATATCGACAGCTTCCTGGGCCCCGACAGCGGCATGGACGGATACACCAAGGAAGAATGGAAGATGACGGCGGAGACCCGCAAGATCCTCGATCCCGAGATCGAGGTGACGGCGACCTGCGTGCGCGTGCCGGTGTTTGTTGGCCATTCCGAAGCCATCAATGTGGAATTCGAAATGCCGCTCTCGGTCGCCAAGGCGCAGAGCCTGTTGCGCGAGGCGCCGGGCATCATGCTGATCGACAAGCGCGAGGACGGTGGTTACGTCACCCCCATCGAGTGCGTGGGCGATTATGCCACCTTCGTCAGCCGCGTGCGCAAGGACCCCACCGTTGAGAACGGCCTGGCTTTGTGGTGCGTGTCGGACAATCTGCGCAAGGGCGCCGCGCTGAACGCCGTGCAGATCGCCGAACTGCTCGGCCGCCGGCACCTGAAAAAGGGCTGATCCTGCTGAAGATCCTCCCACTGTGGGGGAGGTGGCGCGCAACGCGCGACGGAGGGGGCGTTGCGCGTTGAGCCGCGTGCTCACCACACCACAAGCGCACCCCTCCGCCTCGCTCCGCTCGGCACCTCCCCTGGAAGGGGAGGATCATCGGCTCAATCCGTCTCGTCCGGCGCGCTGGCATCAAATTCCAGCAGATCGCCGGGCTGGCAATCGAGCACCCGGCACAATTTGGCCAGCGTGTCGAAGCGCACGCCCTTCACCTTGCCGGATTTCAGCAGCGACAAATTGGTTTCGGCGATGCCGATGGCGGCGGCCACGTCGCGTGCCTTCAGCTTGCGCCGCGCCAGCATGACATCAAGGGTGACGATGATCGCCATGGCTCAGACGATCTGATCATGTTCGATCTTGATGGCCGCGGCATGATCGAGCACACCGGCCAGACTGCGCAGCGCCATGCCGATGGCGCCAAGCCCGGCGAGCAGCGCCCAGCCCGGCGCACCTGAGAACATCTCGCCGATGAACAGCCCGGTGACGGCGGCGCTGATGATCCATTCGCCGATGCGACGCACACCTGCCGCGGCCTGCGGCGACAACGGATCGCCCACCGACAGTTGGCGGAACAGTCGCCGCCCCTGCCACAGTGCCCCGAGCAGCAGCAGCGCGGGCAGCAGCGGCGCCACCCGATCGAGGAAGGTCGCAAATGCGCCCAGCTCATGACGATAGAGGCTGATGCCAAGGGCCTTTAGCGGCATGTAGAGTCCGTCGGCAAACAGCGTCAGGCTGGTGAAGCCGAGCAGCACGCTGAGCAGGCGCGACAAGCTGGCGAAATCTTCTTGCAGGCGGGTTGTTGAGGCGGTGTTCACATGATTTCTCCCGTAATGAACTTTATGTTTTACATAAAGACATTATCGAAAAACGTCAAGCGCCTTACATTGCTGAAGCCCCGGTGAACGGAAAAGGGCAGCATTTCAATGGCTTGCCCAAATCCATTCATCACCGGGCCAGAGCGGCCGGTGCAAACAGGGCCTTGCCGGCAACAACCCCCATCGCCGGCCCAAACAAGAAGGATCAAAATCCATGTCGCGTTTCATCTTTGCCGCGCTTGCCGCCGCCACCATCGCTGCCCCTGCCTTGGCCGCCGATGACGAAAAGACCTTCAATGGCCCGTTCGTGGGTGTGCAGCTGGGCTGGCAGCAGGATCGGCAATCGCTGACCACCGGCACCGTGCCGCCTGTCACCACCCGCGCCAAGGGCGACGGTTTGGCCTATGGCGGCCAGATCGGTTATGATTTCCAGGTTGGCAAGGCTGTGCTGGGCGTGGAAACGTCGCTCACCGGCCGCACCGGCCGCACCGATTTCACCGCCTTTGATGTGGAACAGGGCCGCACCATCAATGTCAGCGGCCGTGCCGGCTGGCTGATCACGCCGCGGGGCCTGCTCTATGCCCGCGGCGGTTATTCCAACGCCCGGTTCAGCATCACCAACCCGGCCGGCCCGGCGGAAAACCGCGACGGCTATCTGGTTGGCGCCGGTTATGAGCACAAGCTTGGCCGCAATGTTTCGGCCCGCATCGAGTATAATTACGCGGATTATGGCAACGACCGGCTGCCCGGCATCGGCAGCGGGTCCACGCTGAACTATCACCGCCACGCGGTGATGACCGGCGTGAACTTCCGCTTCTGATCAACCCGGCCGGAAGGCAGGGCCGGCAGCACGCGCTGCCGGCCCTGTTTCCTTTCAAGCCTCGAAATGGCCCTCGGTGCGCGTGCGCAGCGTGTCGAGATCAACCCCCGGCGCCAGTTCGATCAACTTGAACGGCGCGCCCTTGGCGGGGCGGGCCAGCACCGCCAGATCAGACACGATCATGTCCACCACGCCCTTGCCGGTGAGCGGCAGGGTGCAGGCGGTCTTGAACTTGGCCGATCCATCCTTGGCGTTGTGCTCCATCAACACGATGATCTTCTTCACGCCGGCCACCAGATCCATGGCGCCGCCCATGCCCTTCACCATCTTGCCGGGGATCATCCAGTTGGCGATGTCACCATTCTCGGCCACTTCCATGGCGCCCAGGATCGACAGATCAACATGGCCACCGCGGATCATGGCGAAACTGTCAGCACTGCTGAAGTAACTGGTGCGATCCAGTTCGGTGATGGTCTGCTTGCCGGCGTTGATCAAATCGGCGTCTTCCTCACCGGCAAAGGGAAACGGGCCCATGCCGAGCATGCCGTTCTCGCTTTGCAGCGTCACATCCACGCCGTCGGGAATGAAATTGGCCACCAGCGTGGGCATGCCGATCCCCAGGTTCACGTAAAACCCGTCCTGCAGCTCCTGCGCGGCGCGGGCGGCTTGCTGATCACGCGTCCACATCAGATCGACTCCCGCTGGCGCACCGTGCGCTGCTCGATGCGCTTTTCATAATCGCGGCCCACAAACAATCGCTGCACGAAGATGCCGGGCGTGTGGATATGATCAGGATCAAAGCTGCCGGCCGGCACCAACTCCTCGACCTCAACCACCGTCACCTTGCCGGCCGTCGCCATCATCGGATTGAAGTTGCGCGAGGTTTTGCGGAAGATCAGATTGCCATAGGGATCGGCCTTCCACGCCTTCACGATGCTCAGGTCCGCCACCAGCCCGGTTTCGAGGATATAATCCTCCCCGCCGAACTGCTTGTGCTCCTTGCCTTCCGCCACCAGCGTGCCCACGCCGGTCTTGGTGTAGAAACCCGGAATGCCCGCGCCGCCGGCGCGGATGCGTTCGGCCAGCGTGCCCTGCGGGTTGAATTCCAGTTGCAGCTCGCCAGCCAGATATTGCCGCTCAAACTCCTTGTTCTCGCCAACATAGCTGCTGATCATCTTGGCGATCTGGCGGGTTTCCAGCAGCAGGCCGAGGCCGAAGCCATCCACACCGGCATTGTTGGAAATGGCCGTGATGCCCTTCACGCCAGCAGCGCGGATGGCGGCGATCAGATTTTCCGGGATGCCGCACAAGCCGAAGCCGCCGGACATGATGGTCATGCCATCAAACAACAGCCCGTCCAGCGCGGCAGCGGCATCGGGATAAAGCTTGTTGGCCATGGGCGAACCCCTTTCATGTTGCAGATGCGAGATAACCAGATTGTCGCAGTCGCGCCAGCCCAAACGCGCGCCCAAGGTGTGACAGCGACCCGGCTCTGCGCTATGGCGGCGCCATGAGCCCACTTGATATCGCCATCGCCCACGGCCGCCGCTTTGTGGAGACCCAATCGACCCGCAGCGTTGCCCCCACCGGCAGCCGGGCCGACATTTTGGCCCCCATGCCCACCGCCTTGCCTGCCACTGGCATGGACGCAGGCGAAGTGGTCGATCTGATCGCCCGCGCCGCCGAACCCGGCCTGATGGGCAATCTGTCCGGGCGCTTCTTTGCCTGGGTGAAGGGCGGGGCGTTGCCGGCCGCGCATGCCACTGATGTGCTGGCCACGCTGTGGGATCAGAACGCCGTGTTGGCGTCCACCAGCCCGGCCGGCGCCGTGCTGGAAGAGGTGGCGGGGCGCCTGCTGCTCGATGCGCTGCACCTGCCGGAGACCTGCGCCTACAGCTTCACCACTGGCTGCCAGATGAGCCACGCCACCGCGCTGGCCGCCGCCCGCCACCACGTGCTGGCCCGCGCCGGCTGGGATGTGGAGGTGGACGGCCTGTTCGGCGCGCCGCCCATCTGTGTGCTGGCCAACGCCCACCGCCATTCGAGCGTGGACCGCGCCTTGCGGCTGCTGGGGATCGGCACCGCGGCCATCGTGCCGCTCGGCGGCGGTGGGCCCGGGAAAGTGGGCGCGGCCGAACTGGCCGCCGCGCTGGCCGCGACGGGCGGCGCGCCGACCATCGTCATCCTGAATGCCGGCGATCTCAACCTGGGGGCCTGCGATGATTTCGCCACGCTGGCACCGCTGGCGCAAGCGGCGGGCGCGTGGGTGCATGTCGATGGTGCGTTCGGGCTGTGGCTCAACGCGTCGCCGCGCTTGCGCCACCAGGTGGCCGGCATCGAACTGTGCGACTCATGGGCCACCGATGGCCACAAATGGCTGAACACGCCCTATGATGCCGGCATGGCCATCACCCGCCACGGCGATGCGCTGAAAGCCGCGATCCGGATGACGGCAAGCTACCTCACCGAAGGCGGCGACACCCGCGACCCGATGGATTACACGCCGGAATGGTCGCGCCGGGCGCGCGCCCTGCCCACGCTGGCCGCCCTGCTGGAACTGGGCCGCGACGGCCTGGCCGACATGATCGAGCGCTGCTGCGACCATGCCTTGGCGATTCACGATGGCATCGCCGCGCTGGACGGCGCCAGCAGCATCGCCCGACCGACGATGAATCAGGGCATGGTGCGCTTCCATGATCGCAGCGGCACCAACATCAGCGACGCGGTGATCGCCGCCATCAATGCCAGCGGCGAAGCCTTCCTGAGCGGCGTGCTGTGGCAAGGCGAGCGCGCCATGCGGATCAGCGTGTGCAACTGGCAAACCAACGCCGATGATGTGCGCCGCACGGTGGCGGCGGCGGAGCAGGCGCTGGCGGGGTTGCGGTAAGGCCCCTCCGTCAGCCTGCGGCTGCCACCTCCCCATACAAGTTTGAGGAGGAACTTCACGGCTGATCCTCCCCAAACTTGTTTGGGGAGGTGCCGAGCAACGCGAGGCGGAGGGGCCGCCCTATCGCCGCCGCCCGATCACCCCGCCAATCAACCCGGTGACTGCGCTGCCGGCCGTGCCCACCGCCAGCAGACTTGTCGGCACATCACCCAATGCCACCGAAACGCCAATGCCGATCAGCGCCGAAACCCCGCCGGCCAAAGCGCCAAATCCGGCAGCGCTGCCCAGGCTGGCCGGCTGGCCTTTCATCGCCGCCCAACCGGCGACCGCGGAAATGCCCATGCCGCCAATCGCGAACAATTCGGCCACGGCCGGCACAAAATGGCCGGCCACCACCATGGCGACTTGCGCCGCAGTGCCGATGACGGTGGCGCGTGTGAGTTGGTTCATTGTCCCTCTCCCCCCAGAGTGATGAGGCGGGATGGTGCGCCGTTTCGGGCGATCAGGCAACCGTGCCTTTGAACCCGTCGCGCAGCTCACGCTTCAGCACCTTGCCGATGTGGCTGCGCGGCAGCTCGTCGATCAGCACGACCGCGGCGAGGCGCTGGGTCTTGCCCACCTGCGCATTGGCCGCCGCCCGCAAGGCATCCGCATCGGCCCCCGGCGCGACCACAAACGCCACCGGGGTTTCGCCCCAGGCATCAGACGCGACACCCACCACCGCGGCTTCCACCACGCCCGGCAGGGTGAGCAACACCGCCTCGATATCGGAGGGATAGATGTTGAAGCCGCCCGAGATGATCATGTCCTTGGCACGGTCCATCAGGGTGAGGAAGCCATCCTCGTCCAGCCGGCCGATGTCGCCGGTGCGCAGCCATTCCTTGCCGGTGGGGTCAATCCAATAGGCCTTGGCGGTGAGATCGGGGCGGTTCTTGTAGCCGTTCATGGTGGCGGGCGAACGGCCGACAATCTCACCGGGCGTGCCCGGCGGCACATCGTTGCCGTCTTCATCGATGATGCGCACCTCGTGGCCGGGCTGCGGCAGGCCCACCGTGTGCAATTTGTCGGGATGTTCGTGGGCGGCCAGCATGAAGCCCACGCCGCCTTCGGTCATGCCGAAAAACTCGATCAGTCCGCCGGGCATCCGCCGCAGCACCTCGGCCTTCAATTCGGCAGCAAAGGGCGCGGAGGTGCAGAATTTCATCCGGATGCTCGACAAATTGGTCGCATCAAAACCGGGATCGGCGAGCAGGCGGCGATATTGCACCGGCACCAGCATGGCATGGGTGACGCCATGCGCCTCCGCCGCCTTCAGCCAGCCGGCGGTGTCAAACTTCGGCATCAGCACCACGGTGCCGCCCCAGGCCAGGGTGGGAATGAAGCTGACCAAGGTGGTGTTGGAATAGAGCGGCGTGGAGCAGAGCGTGACGCAATCCGGATCATAGCCGATGCGGCGGCCGCCGGTGATGTGCAGCGATCGCATGGCGCAGCTTTGCACGATGCCCTTGGGCGTGCCGGTGGTGCCGCTGCTGTAGATGATGTTGAAGCCGGCCTTGGGATCAAGCGGCGCCAGCGGCGGCAGCACCGCGGCGGGATCGAGCCAGAGATCCAGCGCATCCAGATCAACCAGCGTGCGGCCGGCCAGCACCGCACCAAAGGCAGCGCGATTGCCGGCATCGACAAACACCAGCTGCGCACCCGAATCGGCGATCATCGCGGCGATCTGATCCGGCGTCGACGATGGCGCCAGCGGAGCCATGGTGGCGCGCAGCCGCAACACGGCGGCCCACAGCACGGCATAGTCCACGCTGGACAGGGCGATGCTGGCCACACTGTCCCCCGGCTGCACCCCATGGGCGGCCAGGGTGGCGGCCAGACGATCGGCGCGGGCGATGAAATCGCCCCACGTTATGTGCTGGCTGCCACAGATGGCGGCGGGATGATCGGGCCGGGCGGCAGCGTTGGCGGCCAGGGCGGCGGGGAAATCGAAGCAGGTTTCGCTGGTCATGACCGGCAGGCTTGCAGCAGCCGGCCGGCCTGTCCAGCGCTGAAATCAGGCAGCGTTGGCGAGCGGGGCCGGTTCAGTCACCACGGCCGGCACAGTGCCGCCCAGCGCGGCAATGGCGCTGACATGGGCATCATATTGCGCCTGCAGGCGGGCAACCAGCTGGCTGTCATTGCTCTTGCGGCTCAGCGCATCGGCCAGCACTTCGGCGCCGGCGATCAGCTTGGCAACCTGGCGCTGTTTGCGCTGATCGAGCGAACGGGGGCCATGCATGAACACGGCTGCCACCACGACGGCCACCATGAGATAGCTCATCACGATCATGATGATCAGTACGCTGTTGTTGGCCAGCATCGTCGGGCTCCTGAGAAAAAATGGGTTTTCTGGGCGAACCGCCCATGCTGCGTTGCCGCATGACACGCGGGTAATGACAATACCAGCCCAATGCGGCCAATGGCTTGGCGGCGGGCGGTTTTGCCGCACTGCACGAAATCGCGGGCTGACATCCGGGCATGAAAAAGGGCGGTGACCTTGCCGGCCACCGCCCTTTTTCAGTGCGGACTGAGGATCAGAGCGGCTGCAGGTTCACAGCGGCCTGCTTGCCACGGCGATCTTCTTCCAGTTCGAACGAGACGCGCTGGCCTTCGTTCAGATTGGCGAAGCCGGCGCGTTCCACGGCCGAGATGTGGACAAAGGCATCCGGCGCGCCATCGTCGCGCTGGATGAAGCCAAAGCCCTTCTGGCCGTTGAAGAACTTCACCGTGCCATCGACGCGCATGCCGTCGGTGGCAGGCGCCGGGCGCTCGCGCGCCGGCGGGCGGCGTTCAAAGCCACCATCACGCGGCGGACGATCTTCGCGCGGGGCGCGTTCGGCCACCGGCAGCGGCTCGCCTTCGATCTTCAGCTCGGTCGCGGAGATGCGGCCGTTGCGCTCCACCAGGGTGAATTCCAGCGGCTGGCCATCGGCCAGGCCGGTCAGGCCAGCGGCTTCCACCGCCGAAATATGCACGAACACATCTTCGCCGCCGTCTTCACGGACAACAAAACCAAAGCCCTTCTGGGCGTTGAAGAACTTCACCGTGCCACGGCCAGTGCCAACCGTGATGCCGGGGGACATTTCACGGCGCGGGCCGCCGAAGCCGCCACCACCGCCGCCGCCACCAAAGCGACCGCCGCCACCGCCGCCGCCGCCACCGAAGCGATCACCGCCGCCGCCGAAGCCGCCGCGACCGCCACCAGGGCCGCCGCCGCCGGGACCGCCGCCGAAGCCGCCGCCACCAAAGCCACCGCCGCCAAAGCGGTCACCACCGCCAAAACCGCGATTGCCGCGATCGGCATCATCGAAGCTGTCAAACCCGCGCTCGCGCTTGTCAAACCCACCGCGCCCCGGACCACGTCCGCGTCGATCAAAGCTCATATACGTCCAAATCTTCCTGTGTTCGTTTCACGGAGCCTGTCGGGCGATGCGGATGAATATTCAGAATTGAAGTGTTCAAGGCAGCCGGCCGATGTTGCGCCGATATTTACGGTAAACGAAAAACCCCTGCGGCGCGAGTCGAATATTGGCGCTCACCAACGGCGCTGACTGAAGGCCGCTGCCAGCCCGCCGGCCAGGATGGCAGCCGCCACGGCGGCAAGGCCATAGGCCAGGCTGTGTTCCTGCGCCATCACATAGACCCAGCGTTCAAAACCGGATTTGGCGATCCGGAACGGCGCCGACGTGCTGGCCCGCACCCGGCCACGGTCAACCAGATGAATTTCCGCCAGATATTCCCCGGCCGGCACCGCCGCCGGCAGGGCAATGCGCGCCGAATAGAGCACGCCGCGGGTGATCTGCACGCCGCCGGGCCGCTCGGCAAACAGGCCGGCGCGTTCACGCGCTGCGATCAATCCGGCTTCGAAATCCCGCGTCGCCCCATCGTCGCCGCCGCTGGCCGGGGAGAGTTGCAGGTTGCGAATGCCGATTTCATAGATGGCGGTGGTGCGTTCATCGGCGATGGCGGCAATCGGGCGGGTGGCCGCCACGGCATAAAAGCCCGGCACCGATTCGAAGCGCGCCGCCGCGCCGTTGACCCAGATGCCGGCAATGCGCTGCTTGCGCCGCACCGTCACCGGCGCGGCCGGCCCGCGCACCACCACGGCGATATCCAACGGGCGATCCGGGGCCTGGCCGCTGGGATATTGTATGGCGCCAAACACCAGCAGTTCGGCGCCGCGAAAGCTGGTGTTGATATCGATGCGGGCCTGGCTGAGCTGGGTGATCAGCCGCACCGGGGCCGCGCCGGCCAGGGCCAGCCACAGCAGCGGCAACAGCAGCAGCCGCGCCATCATGCGCCTTCAAACAGGGCAAAGGGTTCGGCCGGCGTCCAGGTGAGGCCGACGACCAGGCGCAGCGCCACGCCCAGCACGATCAGCGCCAGCGCCAGCCGCAGCCGATCGGGCGAAAGCTTCTGCGCCGCCCGCACCCCCAGTTGCGCGCCCACCACCCCGCCGAGCAGCAGCAGCAGCGCCAGCACGATATCGACGGTTTTCGATGCCGTGGCGTGCAGCAGGGTGGTCGCCGCCGTCACGAAGATGATCTGGAACAGGGATGTGCCCACCACCGCCTGGGCGCGCATGCC
>JAIXQY010000008.1 GCA_027485485.1 Sphingomonadales bacterium
ACTGCTGCTACAGCTTGGGGCTATCCAGTCAGCGGGCAGTGGCCGGGGTGAGAATCATGCGTTCCAGAGCGAACATCCCCGAGGGGCCGATGCGGGCAGTGACGCCTTCGGCGGCAGCGCCGGGATCCAACCCGATTCAAGCAAGCGGAATTGTTGGCCGTGATGCAAGCCATGAGCGCCTGGCTGATGCCCTGTCGCCGGGGCCGGTTGACGATCCGATCAGCATGCCGGCCGTGCTCGATCTGCCGATCGGCCGCCATGCCCTTGATCTGGCTGGCCTTCAGGCAATGGTCGGCCTGCCCGGGGCCGATCCGGCCATGACGATCGCGCGCCAGGTGGCCGATATGGCGCAGGGCCTTGCCGCGCTGGCCGATCGGCTGGTCGGCCAATCGGCGCCGGCGGTGGACAGCGGCATTTCCGAAGCCGATTGCGTCGCGATGCTGGAAACCCAGTTCCGGGTGCGCCGGCTGCGTGGCCGGCATCTGCCCGGCCTGGCGTTGGGCGAACCGGCTTGGGACATGCTGCTCGATCTGTCGGTGGCGCAGTTCTGGCGGCGCGAAACCTCGGTCACCAGCCTGTGCATCGCCGCCGATGTGCCCAGCACCACGGCGCTGCGCTGGATCAGCAGCATGACCAAGGCCGGCCTGATCGAACGCCGGGCCTGCCAGCGCGACGGCCGCCGCAGCTTTCTGGCAATCGCGCCCGAAACCTATCAGGCCATGCTGGCGCTCGCTGCCGATGCCTTCCGCACCGAACAGCGCGTGCTGGCCCGCTATCAACGCCCGGCAAATCATTGATCGCCACCGCGCAATATAATGGTTGTGGTTGTTTGATTGGGGATAAAGCCGGGCTGGCCTCTGGCAGTTGCGGAAAGAAGCGCCTAATATTTGGCCGTGACTGATGCCGCACGGCCATTTGGCCGAACCCCTGCGCTGTTCAACGTGCCGTTGCACATGGCCTTTGCCGATGCGCTGGCCGCTGGCCTGCTGGCGCGCTGCCAGCAGGACCCGTTGCGGCTTTCCGGCGCCCTGGTGCTGCTGCCCAACCGCCGTGCCGTCACCGCACTCACCGAAGCCTTTGTGCGGCAATTGCCGGCCCGCACCGCGCAGGGCAACGCTGGCCTGTTGTTGCCGCGCATGGTGCCCGTGGGCGATCTGGACGATGGCGGCTTTGCCCGGCTGGTGGAGGGGGAGGCGCCGCTGGCCGCCGCCGTGCCGGCCCTGGTGCGCCGCTTCGAACTGGCGCGGCTGGCCGAACGCCTGCCGGGCGGGGCGCGCACCGCGGTGGAACGACTGCGGCTGGGCGATGCGCTGGGCGAGGTGCTGGATGCGCTGCTGGCCGAAGAGGTCGCGCCCGAAGCCTTGCGCGCCGCCGCCGATGGCCAGGATCTGGCCGATCACTGGCAGAAAACCCTGGCCTATCTGGAACTGATCATCGCGATCTGGCCGGAAGCCCGCAGCGGCCTTGGCGGCAGCGAGGGCGTCACCAGGTTGGCGGCGTTGATCGATGCCACCGTCGCGCGCTGGCAGGCGGCGCCGCCGGCCGGGCTGGTGGTGATGGCCGGCATTGCCAATCCCACCCCGGCGCTGGTGCGCCTGGCCCGCGCCGTGCTGCACCTGCCCGATGGGCTGCTGGTGCTGCCCGGCCTGGATGATGACATGAGCGAGGCTGGCGAAGCGCGCTGGCAGGCGGTGCGGCTGGCCGATCCGGCGGACCCTGCGAGCCGGGATGATGCCGGGCATCCGCAATGGGGCCTGCGCAAATTGCTGGCCGAACTGGGGCTGGAGCGCCGCGATGTGCGGGCCTGGCCCGCCGGGTCTGGCCCGCTGGATGGTCCGCCGGAACGGGCGTCGGTTTTGCTGGCGGCGCTGGCCCCGGCGGCGGCGGCCGTGTCCCAACCGTTGCCAGCCGCTGCCGGTGGTGGGCTGGCGCTGGCGGAATGTGCCACGGCGGCCGAGGAGGCGCAGGTGGTGGCGCTGGCGCTGCGCCAGGCGCTGGAGCTGCCGGGCTGCCGCGCTGCGCTGATCACGACCGATCCGGTGCTGGCCCGCCGGGTGGCGGCGCATTGCCGGCGCTGGGGCATCGAGATTGACAGTTCCGCCGGCACGCCGCTGGCGCTCACCCCGCCGGGCGCGCTGGCACTGGGGCTGGCCGATGCGTTGGCCGAGGCCTTTGCCCCGGCGCGGCTGCTGGCGGTGCTGAAGAACCGGTTGGTCGCACCTGATGATGCCGAGTTCCGCCAGGGCGTGGCGCTGGCCGATCTCGCCCTGCGCGGGGTGCGCCCGCCGGCCGGGCTGGACCCGCTGGGTGCGGCAATTGAAGACTGGGTGTCGCGGCGCGCGCCGGATCAGGCCGACCACATGCACCACTGGTGGCAGCGGGTGGCCGATGCGCTCACGCCGCTGGACCAGTTGCGCGAACGGCGCGATTTCAGCCTGCCCGATCTGATGGCCGCCCTGCGCGGGGCCATCACCGCGCTGGCCGGCGATGGCGGCTGGGCCGGGCCGGATGGCCGGCAGCTGGCGGCGCTGGTGGCCGATCTGGAAAGCCATGGCAGCCATTTCTGCGCCATCACGCCCGATGATGCCCCGGCGCTGCTGGCGGCGTTGATCGGCGGGGCGGCGGTGCGGGTGCCGGGCCGGGGCCATCCGCGGCTGGCGATCCTGGGCCCGGTGGAAGCCCAATTGACCCGCGCCGATTACATGGTGCTGGCCGGCCTGAACGAGGCCACCTGGCCCGGCCGCCCGGCGCCTGATCCCTGGCTGGCGCCGGCCATCCGCACCCGCCTGGGCCTGCCCGGCACGGCACGGGCGCAGGGGCTGGCGGCGCAGGATTTCCTGCGCGCCGCCTGTGCGCCCAACGTGCTGATCACCCGCGCCCGCCGCGATCCCAGCGGGCCGCAGCTGCCATCGCGGCTGTGGCTGCGGCTGATCGCCCATTTCGAACGGGCCGGGCAGGCCCCGCTGCCGCGCCGCGATGATCTGGTGGCATTGGCCCGCGCCCTCGATGGCGCCACCGGCGGCCCGCAGCCGGTGGCACCGCCGCGCCCCAACCCGCCACTGGCCTTGCGGCCCAGCCGCATCACCATCACCGAAATCGATACGCTGATCGCCGATCCCTTTGCCTTCCACGCCAGGCGCATCCTGAACCTGGCTGCGCTGGACCCGCTGGATCAGGACCCGACGCCGGCGATGCGCGGCACGCTGGTGCACAAGGTGCTGGAGCGCTGGATCGCCGAGCAGCATGGCACGCTGGCGCAGCTGGAACGCATCGCCAACGAAGAGCTGGATGCCGAAGCCCGGCATTTCCCCCGGCTGGCCGCGGCCTGGGTGCCGCGCATGCGCCGGGCGCTGCTGTGGGCCGGGCAGCGCATCCTGGATGATGAAGCCGCCGGCTGGCAGCAGATGCGCGCCGAGGTGAAAGGCCAGTTGCCGCTGGGCGGTGGCGTGGTGCTGCACGGCAAGATTGATCGGGTGGACCGCGATGATCTGGGCCAGATGCGCGTGGTGGATTACAAGACGGGCCCGCCGCCCAGCGGCAAGCGGGTGCAGGATCTGGACGCCAATCAACTGGCGCTGGGCCTGGCCATCGCGGTGCGCGGCGGGCTGGTGCACCAGGGCCAGCCGCTGCCGGGCGGCGTCGCGGCCGGGATCGAATATTGGCAGCTGAAGGGCGCCCGCAAGGAAGCCGGCAAGATCAGCAACCCGCTGGGCAAGGATGGTGACGCTGCCGCGCATTTGGACGCCGTGGTGGCGCGCGCGGCCGAGTTGGCCGCGCACTATCTGCTGGCCGAGAACCCGTTCCTGCCCAAGCTGCGACCGCAATGGGCCTGGAAGGATTATGACCATCTCGCCCGGGTGGGCGAGTGGATCAACCGCCCGCGCCAGCCCGAATGAAGACGCTCGATCCCCTTTTGGCCGAACAGGCCGCCGCGGCCGATCCGCAGGTGCACGCCTGGGTGGCGGCATCGGCCGGCACCGGCAAGACCCAGGTGCTCACCGCGCGGGTGCTGCGGCTGCTGCTGGCCGGGGCGCGGCCGCAGGCCATATTGTGCCTCACTTTCACCAAGCTGGCCGCGGCCGAAATGCAGAGCCGGGTGATGGCGCGGCTGGCGCATTGGGCCGGCTGCCCTGATACCGCACTGGCCGATGATCTGCGGGCGATTGGCGCAGGCGCCGATGGCGCGACCATGGCGCTGGCGCGTGGGCTGTTCGCCGCCGTGCTGGAAACGCCGGCCGGGCTGGCCATCCAGACCATCCACAGCTTTGCCCAAGGCCTGATCGCCAGCTTCCCGGTGGAGGCCGGCATCACGCCCGGCTTCCAGACGCTGGACGATCGCGCTGCCGCCCTGCTGCGCCGCCGCGTGCTGGCCGATGCCCTCACCGACGAGGGCGATCACGGCTTTCGCGCCGATGTGAAGGAAATCGCCATCGATGGCGGCGAAGGCCGGCTGGATGAGATCATGGCGGCCCTGGCCCGCCACGGCGCGGCGCTGGCCGCCCTGCGGGTGGAGGGCGTGGAGCCGCTGCTGCGCCGCACGCTGGGGCTGGCCGATGGGGACAGCGCGGCGGCGGCGCTGGAGCGCGGCATCGCGGCGTTGCCACTGGCGCGCTTGCAGCAATTTGGCCAGGCGCTGGGGCGGCAGGACAAGGTGTCGTCGCAAAAGCTGGCGGGCGAACTCACGGCCTTTCTCATGGCCAAGAACAAGCCGGCTCTGTTTGGCGCGCTGTGGCGACTGTTCTTTACAGCCGAAGAGCAGCCGCGCAAATTGACTGGGCTGGTGCTCAAAGATCTCGATGCCGAGGCACCGCACTGGCGGCCCTTCTGTGCCGAGGTGCAGGATCTTTTGCAGAGCATCCGCGCCGAGCAGGAGCGCTGGCAGATCATGGAGTTCGCTGGCCGCCACCTGCGCGTCGCGGTGCGGCTGGCGCAAGACATGGCGGCGGCCAAGGCGCGGGCCGGGGTGATTGATTATGACGACATGATCGCCGCCGCCGCCCGGCTGCTGGGCGGGGAGGGGGCAGCCGATTGGGTGCGCTTCAAGCTCGACAGCCGCATCGATCATGTGCTGGTGGACGAAGCGCAGGACACCAACCTGCTGCAGTGGGAGGTGATCCGCGCCCTGGTGGAGGAGTTTTTCGCTGGCAAGGGCACGCGCGACCATTTCCGCAGCCTGTTTGTGGTCGGCGATTTCAAACAGTCGATCTTTGGCTTTCAGGGCGCCGATCCCCAGATCTATGCCGACAAGCTGGATGATTTCGTCCAGCTGTGCGACTCTGAACCTGAAACATGGAAGGAGCTCGCGCTCAGCGTCAATTTCCGCTCCGTGCCGCTGATCCTCGATGCGGTGGACCGGGTGATCGCCCATGTCGGCCCCGAACAATTTGATGCGCGCGGCGTGGAGAAACACAGCGCCCGCAAGGATGGCGCCGGCACCATCCTGCTGTGGCCGCCGCTGGTGCAGGAAAAGGCCGCCAGCAGCGACGAGGATGAGGATGATGCGCCGCCGCTCGATCTCGAGATCGATCTGGCCCGCCGCATCGCCGCCAGCATTGCCGGCTGGCTGGGCGATGCCGATCCGCTGATCCTGCCCGGCAGCGGCCGGCGGGCGCGGGCGCAGGATATATTGGTGCTGTTGCGCAAGCGCGGCGGGCTGATGAATGCGCTGGTCGGCGCGTTGCACGATGCCGGGGTGCCGGTCGCGGGCGTGGACCGGCTCAACCTGGCCGAACCGCTGGCGGTGGCCGATCTGGTGGCGCTGGTGCAATTCGTGCTGCAACCCGGCGATGATCTCACCGTGGCGGCGCT
>JAIXQY010000005.1 GCA_027485485.1 Sphingomonadales bacterium
ACGGGCGGCGCGGGCGTTATTATCTGCGCCTGAACGTGGCGGACCGGGCCGGCGTGCTGGCCGAAATGACGGCGGCGCTGCGCGATTGCGGCGTGTCCATCGAAAGCCTGGTGCAGCGCGGCACCACCAGCAGCGGCGATGCCATGGTGGTGATGGTCACCCACGAAGCGCGCGAAGCCGATGTGCTGGCAAGCCTTGCCCGCATGGCGGCTTCGCCAGCGGTGAGCGGTCAGCCGGTGATGATGCACATTCTTGATTTTTGATGCGTCTGCATCGGGCTGGATTTTTGACGCCTTTCGCCGACTGCGCGCTGCGCGTAAGGCACCGCAATCGAATCGAACACACAGGGTGGGATATTTCATGACTGATCCAAGCCAGGTTCTTGATCGCGTGCTCGTGCTGGAAATGGTGCGGGTGACGGAATATGCCGCCATCGGTGCTTCAAAGCTGATCGGCCGCGGCGATGAAAAGGCCGCCGATGCCGCCGCTGTGGAGGCCATGCGCAATGCGCTGAACCAGCTTGATTTCGATGGCACCGTGGTGATCGGCGAAGGTGAACGCGACGAAGCGCCGATGCTGTTCATCGGCGAGAAGGTGGGCAAGGCCATCGGTACCGGCCCGCGCATCGATATCGCGCTCGATCCGCTGGAAGGCACCACCATCACCGCCAAGGCCGGCCCCAACGCGCTGGCCGTGCTGGCCATCGCCGAAGAGGGCGGCCTGCTCAATGCGCCCGATGTCTATATGGACAAGATCGCCGTTGGCCCCGGCTATCCCGAAGGCGTGATCGATCTGAACAAGACGCCCACCGAGAATGTGAAGGCCGTCGCCGCTGCCAAGGGCGTGGCCCCCGGCGATATCATCGTGTGCGTGCTCGACCGGCCGCGCCACGAAGCCCTGATTGCCGAACTGCGCGGCCTGGGCTGCGGCATCATGCTGATCCCCGATGGCGACGTGGCCGGCGTGATCGCCACCACCGATCCCGATACCGGCATTGATCTTTATATGGGTTCGGGCGGTGCCCCGGAAGGCGTGCTGGCCGCCGCCGCGCTGCGCTGCGTGGGCGGTCAGATGCAGGGCCGTCTGTTGTTCCGCAACGATGACGAGCGCGGCCGCGCCCGCCGCTGGGGCATCACTGATCTGGATCGCATCTATGGCCTGACCGACATGGCCAAGGGCGATTGCATCTTTGCCGCCACGGGCGTCACCGATGGTTCGCTGCTGAAAGGCGTGAAGCGCCGCAAGGATGGCATGATCACCACCGAAACCGTGGTGATGCGCGCCTCCACCGGCACCGTGCGCCGGGTGAGCGGCGAACACCGCGCCTCGCGGCACGCTTGACCGAATGATCCTCCCCCTCTGGGGGAGGTGCCGACCAACGGGAGGCGGAGGGGGCTGGGCTCTGCGCCGCCCCCTCCGCCCTGCGGGCACCTCCCCCAGAGGGGGAGGATCAGGGTGGGCCTTGCCCGAATCCTCCGGCCTGCCCATGACAGGCCATGGACTCCCCCCGCTCCGTTTTCGGCATCAGCCATTCCCTCGCTGGTCAGCGCTGGGCGTGGCGCGGCGGGCTGGCGCCGGGCGATGGACTGGACGGGCGCGGTGATGATGAACTGCTCCACCATCTGTTCCGCACCCGCGGCGCCGATCCGGCCGATTTTGCCCGGCTGAAAAGCCCGACCCTGCGCGACTGGCTGCCCGATCCGTCGATCTTTGTGGACATGGACCGTGCCGCCGAGCGCCTGGCCGAAGCCCTGGCCAAGGACGAGCTGATCGTCGTTTACGGCGATTATGATGTGGATGGCGCCACGTCGGCCGCCGTGCTGATCCGATACTTGCGCAGCGTTGGCGGCAAGGTGGGCCATTATATCCCGGATCGCCTGCTGGAAGGCTATGGCCCATCCGCCGATGCGCTGGTGGCGCTGCGCCAGGCCGGGGCGGATCTGGTGGTCACAGTGGATTGCGGCACGCAGGGTTTTGCTGCGCTGGAGGCGGCGAAGGATGCCGGGCTGGATGTGATCGTGGTGGATCACCACAAGGCCAGCACCGCCCTGCCCCCGGCCATCGCGCTGGTGAACCCCAATCGCCTGGATGAAGCGGCTGATGCGGCGCAGTTCGGCCATCTGGCGGCCGTGGGCATGGCGTTTCTGCTTGCGGTCGCGCTCAATCGCCTGCTGCGGACCAGGGGCTGGTTTGCGGCCCGGGAGGAGCCCAATCTGCTGCGCCTCATCGATCTGGTGGCGCTGGGCACCGTGGCCGACGTGGCGGCGCTGCGCGGGCTGAATCGCGCCTTTGTCACGCAGGGCCTGAAGGTGATGGCCCGGCGGGAGAATATCGGCATGGCGGCGCTGGCCGATGCCGCCCGCCTGTCCCGCGCGCCGGTGGCGCGTGATCTGGGCTTCGCGCTGGGGCCACGGGTGAACGCCGGCGGGCGGGTGGGCCAGGCCGATCTGGGGGTGAAATTGCTCACCACCCACGATGCGGGAGAAGCCGCCGCCATTGCCGCCCAGCTGGATGGCCTGAATCAGGAACGGCGCGCGATTGAACAGGCAGTGACGGAGGCGGCGCTGGCCGGCGCGGTCACCGCTGATGGCTGTGTGGTGGTGGCGGGCGAAGGGTGGCATCCCGGCGTGATCGGCATTGTCGCCAGCCGCCTGAAAGAACGCATGAACCGGCCGGCCATCGTGATCGCCATCCAGGACGATGGCACCGCCAAGGGATCGGGCCGCTCCATCACCGGGGTTGATCTGGGCGCGGCGGTGCTGGCGGCGGCGGATCATGGCCTGCTGATCGCCGGCGGTGGCCATGCCATGGCCGCCGGGCTCACCGTGGCGGCAACCCGCATTGGCGAGCTGGCGGCGTTTCTGGATGCCCGGCTGGCGGCGGCCGTCGCAGCGGCCACGGCTGATCGCGCGCTGTCCATTGATGCGGCCGTGGCGCCGCGCGGGCTGAACGCCGGGTTGGTGGACGTGCTGGAAACCGCCGGCCCTTATGGCCAGGGCTGGCCCGCGCCGCGCGTGGCGGCGGGGCCGTTCACCATTGCCGATGCCCGGATCGTTGGGGAGAATCATCTGCGACTGCAATTGGCCGGCGCCGATGGCGGCCGCATCAAGGCCATGGCCTGGCGGCAGGGAGACAGCGACATGGGCGCGGCCCTGCAAGGCGCCGGACGCCGGCCGATCCATGTGGCGGGCCGGGTGAAGCGCGATGATTGGGCCGGCGGTAATGCCGTGGAACTGGAACTGGATGATGCCGCTTTTGCCGATGGTCGGTGAGAGTCAGAGTTTTTTCCACAGCTTCGCGCAAAATCGCTGTTGACGTGGCGTCCCGGTGTCAATAACAGGCGGCCTCTCGCTGCTGGCCCCTTCGTCTAGCGGTCTAGGACGTCGCCCTTTCACGGCGAAAACACGGGTTCGAGTCCCGTAGGGGTCACCATTGATATCAAGGCCGGCTTTTGCCGGCCTTTTTCACATTACCGCCTGTTTGGTTGCGCCCGCCGCGTTGCGGGTGCAGGGTTGCTGTCTTGTCAGCCGCCAGAAGGGCCGCCCCACATGAATGCAGCCACCGCCACCATGTCCGCTTCGTCTGCCGCGGGCATGCGGCCGCCGTCTTTGCTGCTCACCCTCACCGAAGGGCGCGGCCTGTTTGAACTGGCCGCCGCCGCCGCGACCCGCCCGCTGATGATGACGGCGCCCAAGGGCGATGGCCATGCCGTGCTGGTGCTGCCCGGCTTCATGGCCAGCGACACCTCAACGGCGCCCTTGCGCAAATATCTCGGCGATCTGGGCCATGATGCCCGGCCGTGGGGCAATGGCCGCAACCTGGGCCGCTTTTACAAGATGCGCGATCATTTGCGCCGGCAGCTGGCCGATCTCCATGCCGAAACCGGCCGCAAGGTCTCGCTGGTCGGCTGGAGCCTGGGCGGCGTGTTCGCCCGCTATCTGGCGCTCACCAACCCCGATGCGGTGCGCGGCGTGGTCACGTTGGGCAGCCCATTTTCCGGCGACATCAACGCCACCTCGGCCAAGCGGCTCTATGAATATATGTCGAAGGAAGGCGATCCCGATCCGGCCGATATCAGCGCCCTGGCCGGCGATCTGCCGGTGCCCAACAGCTCGATCTACACGCGGCTGGATGGCGTGGTGAACTGGCGCACCTGCATCGCCCGGCCGGCCGCCAATGCCGAAAATATCGAAGTGCACCTGGCCAGCCATGTTGGCATCGGGGTGAATCCGGCCGCACTGTGGGCCACCGCCGATCGCCTGGCCCAGCCCGAAGGCCAGTTCACGCCTTTCCGCCGCAGTGGCCCGTTCGCCTTTGCCTATGCGCGCTGAACGGCGCTGTTGACTTTGCCTGCCTGAACCCACCAGAGTTTGCGGCGCTCTCTGGGGGAATTGCCGTGGCCGATGCCGTCAAACTGTCAACGCTGGATGCCGGGTTTCTCTATATGGAAACGCCGGAAATGCCCATGCATGTCGGCTCGCTGTCGATGTTCCAGTTGCCCGAGGGTTATGAGGGCGATTTCTTCGAGGCCTTCAAGGCGCAGATCGCCGATCGCATTGCCGATGCACCGATGCTGAAGCGCAAGCTGGCGCGCACGGCGCTGGATGTCGATCATCCCAGCTGGGTTGAAGACGAACAGTTCGACATCAACCGCCAGATTTTCCGCGCCAGCCTGGCCGCCCCCAGCGACATGGAGGCCCTGCGCCGCACCGTGGGCTGGATGCATGCCAAATTGCTCAACCGCGCCCGGCCGCTGTGGGAATTTTATCTGTTCGAGAACATGCCGAACAACCAGGTCGGCCTCTATGTGAAGATCCACCATGCCCTGATCGATGGCGGCGCAGGGGTGGCGCTCACCAAGATCATCTATGACGTGATGCCCGATGCCAAGCCGCGGGTGCGCAAGGCTGCCGATCCAGCGCCCGAAGCCGAGGACAAGCCGGGTCTGGCCGAAACCGCCAACAATGCCATGCAATCCTATCTGCGCTTCTGGCAGGCGCCGTTTTCGCCTGAAGCGGTGGATTTCAAACTGCCGCGCACCGGCAAGACTGATCTGGGATCGGTGCTGCTGGATCATATGGCCGGCCAGGTCGAACTGGGCGTGAAGCTCGCCGCGGCGCTGCCGGCGATGGCCGGGGCCGCCACCCGCAGCATGGCGGGCTTTCTGGATCCGGCGCGCCTGGCAGACTTGCAGAATCTAGTCGCACCCAAGACGATCCTCAACAAATCGATCAGCTCCGAACGCGCCTTTGGCAGCATCACCCTGTCGTTGCCGCGCGTGAAGGCGGTGGGCAAGGCCGCCGGCGGATCGTTGAATGATGCGGTGATGGCGATCTCGGCGGGCATCCTGCGGCGCTATCTGGCGCAAAATGGCGAGGTGCCGGACAAGCCGCTCACCGCCGGGGTGCCGATCTCGCTGCGTGATGAGGGCAATGCCAACGCCAACAACCAGGTGTTTGCCATGATCTGCCCGCTGGCCACCAACATCGATGATCCCAAGCAGCGGCTGACCACCATCGTGGCCGAATCCGGCAAGGCCAAGGAAATGGTCAATCCGTTCAAGGCCTTTGTGCCGTTGATGACCAATGCCTCCGCCCTGGGCCTGCCGGTGGCGGCGCAATTGCTGGCCCTGCTCTATTCGCGCTCGGGCCTGGCCGATGTGCTGCCGCCAGCCACCAATGTGTGCATATCGAACGTGCCGGGGCCGCGGGTGACGCTTTATGCCGCCGGCGCGGAGTTGCTGCATCTCTATCCGGTGTCCATCGTCACCCACGGCATGGCGCTCAACATCACCGTGCAGGGCTATCGCGACCAGCTGGATTTCGGCCTGATCGCCGGGGCCAATATCCTGCCCGATGTGCAAGCCTTGACCGATATGCTGGAAGACGAACTGGTGGTGCTGGAACGGGCGTTCGGCCTGGCGGCCTGAGTTTTGCCACTATTGACGCATTACGCGGGTTTTGATCGCGTCCTTGGCCGTATCGCGATGTCAAGGAGCGGTTGATCTGCCCGCATGATAGCAATTGTCGGCGCTGTAGGACAGCGCGCGGCAATCACCC
Source organism: Sphingomonadales bacterium (assembly GCA_027485485.1). Lineage (GTDB taxonomy): Bacteria > Pseudomonadota > Alphaproteobacteria > Sphingomonadales > Sphingomonadaceae > Sandarakinorhabdus. The sequence continues at coordinate 6,060 of JAIXQY010000005.1, forward strand.
GCACTGGCGCTGGGGCGAAGCCAAGTTCATGGCGTTCCCATGTTGCCCACCCGCCCCCGCACCGTCCCTTCCTCCCGCCTGTCGCGCCTGGCCGGCTTTGGCCGGTTGGCGGGCGGCATTGCCGGCAATGTGATCGGCGGCGGCGCGCGTGAGGTGCTGAAGGGCCAGCGGCCCGATCTGCCCAGCCTGTTGCTCACCCCGGCCAATGCGCGGCGGCTGGCGGATGAACTGGCCCGGCTGCGCGGTGCGGCGATGAAGCTGGGCCAGTTGATCAGCATGGACGGCGGTGAGGTGCTGCCGCGCGAACTGGCCGACATCATGGCCCGGCTGCGCGCCGAAGCCGATCCGATGCCCGACAAGCAGCTGGAACAGGCGCTGGTCGCCGGCTGGGGGCCGGGATGGGAGGCGCAGTTTCAACGCTTTGACCGCACACCGATTGCCGCCGCGTCGATTGGCCAGGTGCACCGCGCCGTGGCGCTGGATGGCCGCGATCTGGCGATCAAGGTGCAATATCCCGGCGTGGCGGCCAGCATCGATGCCGATGTCGACAATGCCGCAACGCTGGTGAAAATGTCCGGCCTGGTGCCGGCCAGCTTTGCGCTCGATCCGCTGCTGGTCGAAGCCAAGCGCCAGCTGCACGAGGAAGCCGATTATACCCGCGAAGCCGACATGCTGGCCCGATATGGCGAACTGGCCGCCGGCTGGCCCGAAGTGGTGGTGCCGGCACTGGCCGCCGATCTGTCCCGCCCGACCATATTGGCCATGGGCCATGTGAAGGGCGTGGCCATCGACAAGACTGCCGCCCTGCCCCAGGCCGAGCGTGACCGGTTGATGACCCTGATGCTGCGCATCCTGATGGCCGAACTGTTCGATTGGCGGCTCATGCAGACCGATCCGAACTTTGCCAATTATCGCTATGACCTGAACAGCGGCCGGCTGATCCTGCTCGATTTCGGCGCTGCGCGGGCGGTGCCGGATGCGATCAGCGACGGCTATCGCGCGCTGCTGGCATCGGGCATTGCCGGCGATGATGCCGCCTTGCTGCAGGCCATGGCCGATATCGGCATATTGCCGCCGGGCGCGCCAGCGGCGATGACCGACACGATCCTGGCCATGGCCCGCGATGGCTTTGCGCCGTTGCGGCTGGACGGCGCCTTTGATTTTGGCGCCGGCGGGTTGGCCGGCAATCTGAAGGATCAATCCACCACCCTGATCGGCCAGCGCGAGCATTTCATCGCGCCGCCGCCAGACATATTGTTCATCCAGCGCAAGATCGCCGGCATGTATCTGCTGGCGGCGCGGTTGAAGGCACGGGTGGACGTGGCGGCGCTGGTGCGGCCCTACACCGGCTGAGTCAGGGAATCCCCGTCAGCTTGTGGGTTTGCAGGCTCAGGCGCCAGCGCGGGTGCGCCAGGCAATAGGCGATGGCCGACTGGATATTCTCGGCCTGGGCAGGGCCGTCCATCGGCTGCAGGAAGAAATGCTCGAAATCCAGCGTCTCGAACCGCTCCGGCATGGCCTTGGGTTGGGGATAGACCAGCTTCAGTTCCTGGCCGGCCAGCAGCTTCAGCGGCGCATCGGCCTTGGGTGACACGCAGATCCAGTCGATGCCCGGCGGCGGCACTTGCGTGCCGTTGGTTTCGATGGCGATTTCAAAGCCGCAGGCGTGCAGGGCCTCGACCAGCGGGCTGTCCAGTTGCAGCAGCGGCTCGCCACCGGTGCACACCACCAGGCGGTGCGCCAGGGTTTCGCCCCAGCAAGTGGCCACCGCATCGGCAACGGCTGCAGCCGTTGCAAACTTGCCGCCGCCCGGCCCGTCGGTGCCAACGAAATCCGTGTCGCAGAATGTGCAGACGGCGCTGGCCCGATCCTGTTCGCGCCCGGTCCACAAATTGCAGCCGGCAAAGCGCAGGAACACCGCCCGCCGCCCGGTCTGTGCGCCCTCGCCCTGCAGGGTGAGGAACAGCTCCTTGACGGCGTAGCTCACCCACCCTCTCCCGGCTCGGCTGCGCCGAGTCCAACCTCTCCCTCAAGGGGAGAGGTGAGCGCCGGGTCCGCCATTCCGGCTTCGGCAAAGCCCTTGGCGCGCAGCCGGCAACTGTCGCACAGGCCGCAGGGGGTGCCTGCGGGCGTTGGGTCATAGCAGGACCAGGTGAGGTGCAGCGGGGCGCCGACGCCGCGCGCCGCTGCGATGATGCCGGCCTTGTCCAGCGTCATCAACGGGGTGTGGACCTTGAAGCCCTCACCCTCCACGCCGGCCTTGGTGGCGGTGTTGGCCATGGCTTCGAACGCTGCGATGAACTCCGGGCGGCAATCGGGATAGCCGCTGAAATCCAGCGCGTTGACTCCGATGAACAGATCGCGCGCACCGGCCGCTTCGGCCCAGCCCAGCGCCACCGACAGGAAGATCGTGTTGCGCGCCGGCACATAGGTGACGGGAATGCCCGGCGCCACGCCGCCTTTGGGCACCGCGATATCCGCCGTGAGCGCCGAACCGCCAAAGCCGGTGAGGTCCAGTGGCAGCACGATATGGCGTTCCGCGCCCAGCGCCTCGGCCACCCGCGCGGCATGGTCAAGCTCGATGCGGTGGCGCTGGTTGTAATCGATGGTCAGCGCCAGAATGCGCCAGCCGTCGGCACGCGCGATGGCCGCCACCGTGGTGGAATCGAGCCCGCCTGACAGCAGGACGACGGCAAGGCGGTTGGGGGCATGCATCGGCGGGCTGTATAGCCAAGGTTACAATTTTGGCAAACCAACCGGCCAATGCTTGACGAATTATTTACAATTCGTTTACGCAGCGCGCGTGCCTCGATCGCAGGGCACGCAAACAGGGGTCTTCCGAATATGTTGTTTCGTACGATGGGCGCGGCTGCGGCCTTGCTGTGCGCCGTTCCGGCTGCGGCGCTTGATGTGATTGCCAGCTTCACGCCGACCGCGACCAACACCGGCAATTTCGCGCCGGTCACCGCCTTGCTGACCGGTCTGGTTGAAGGCAATAATCTGGGCAGCAACATCGGCTTCACGCTGCTGACCTCGCCGGTGGCGGGCTCACTCGCCGTCACCTGGTTCCGTGGTCGCAGTGATGATACAGTATTTGGCGACGATCGGGTGGCACTCACCGTTTCAGGCGGACAAGTCACCGTTGCCGATTTTTACTGGCACAATGGGAATCATTATTTTTCGATCAGCAAGAACAGCCCGTCGATCCCGCAAATCGTGGATTTTGGATCAAACCAGTATGCCGAAAGCCGCACTCTGGACACCTATGAGCCCATCGCGACGACATTCACCGCCGTGCCCACCGGCGGCGTGCCGGAACCGGCCAGCTGGGCGATGCTGATTGCCGGCTTTGGCCTGGTCGGTGCGTTCCAGCGCCGCCGCACCGCGCTGGCTGCCTGATCGCTGCGCTGCCGGGTGCGTTGGCGCCCGGCAGCAGCTCAGGCTGCGATGGCAAACACCCGGCTGCAGAACTGGCAGTCCACCGAGATCAGGCCCTTGTCGTCCCGCATGTCGGCGCGTTCCGATTCCGGGAAACGCTGCAGCACCTCGCGGATGTGTGCCTGGGAACAGCGGCAGCCCTTCACCGGCTTGGGCCCCGGCACCACCCGCACCTGCTCTTCGTGAAACAGCCGCCACAGCAGCCCTTCGGCGGACAGATCGGCGTCGGTCAATTCCTCCACCGTGGTGGTGGCAGCCAGGGCGGCAACATGTTCCCAATCAGGGTGCTGCTCGCCGCTGTCCAGCCGTTCGCCGCCGATTTCGGCGCGGGCCAGATGCTGCACGATCAGGCCGCCGGCCAGCCAGCCGGTGGCGGCACTGCCCGCCACGCCGATGCGCATCAGGGTGGGCAATTGTTCGGATTGGCCGAACCAGCCTTCCAAGGCCGCGGCCAGGCCATGGCCTTCCAGCGGCACGATCCCCTGCCAGCGTTCTTCGGATGACACCTGGTCCACCGTGACCGCCAGATAGCCTTTGCCGAACAATTCCGGCAGCGACATGCCTTCTGAAACAACGGCTTGATCATCAAACTTCAGATAGCCGCGCAGCTCGCCGGCCCGCCAGTCACAGGCCAGCAGGTCCACCACGCCGCCCTTGGCCGATGCCTGCACCGTCACCTGGCCATCATCCTGCCGCATGGTGGCACCCACCAGCGCCGTGAGCGTCAGCGCTTCGGCCAAAAGCTTGATCAGCGGTTCGGGATAGGGATGCGCCGCGAGGATGGCGTTCAGCGTGGCATCCACCCGCACCAGCATGCCGCGCGCGTTGCGCGCCGGCACCATGAAGCCCAGCGTGCGATCGGCAGTGGGCGCGATGCCTTCGGTCACCATTATAGCTTGCCCAGGCACCACAGCAGGATGGATTTCTGCACGTGCAGGCGGTTCTCGGCTTCGTCCCACACGGCAGAGGCGGCACCATCCATCACCGCATCGGTCACTTCATCGCCGCGGTGGGCCGGCAGGCAATGCAGGAAGATGGCGCTTGGGCTGGCCTTGGCCATCAGCGCATCGTTCACCTGGAACGGCTTGCAGGCGGCGATCTTCTCCTTGCTGTCGGCCTGGCCCATCGACACCCAGGTGTCGGTGACCACAACATCGGCATCTTCCACCGCGGTCTTGGCATCATGCACCAGATCGATGCAGCCGCCGCGTGCGCAGGCGGTGGCCATCACGCCCGAATCCGGCTCCATGCCGTGCGGCACGCCCACCTTCAGATCGAATTTCAGCAGGCTGCTGGCCTCGATCAGCGAATTGGTCATGTTGTTGCCATCGCCGACATAGGCCCAGTTCGAACCCGTCACCGGCCGGCCGGCGCGTTCCTCAAAGGTCATGATGTCGGCCATCACCTGGCAGGGATGCGACAGGTCGGTGAGGCCGTTGATCACCGGAATGCCGGCATGCTCGGCCAGTTGCTCAAGCTTTTCATGGCTGCTGGTGCGCAGCATCAGCGCATCGACCATGCGGCTGAGCACGCGGGCGGTGTCAGCAATCGTCTCGCCCCGGCCCAGTTGCATCTCGCCAGCGCTGGAGACGATGGTGGTGGCGCCCAACTGGCGGGCGGCCATGTCGAAGGAGAAGCGGGTGCGGGTGCTGGGCTTTTCAAAGATCATGCCGAGCACATGGCCGGCCAGCGGCGCATCGGCGTCCGCCCGGCCCTTGGGCCAGCCGGCGCGGGCAGCCTTGCGGGCATGCGCATCATCAAGAATCGCCCGCAGGCCGGCGGGGGTGGCAGTGGCCAGATCAAGGAAATGCGGCATTTCGTTGTTTCCTCCCCTACCGCTTGGCGGATGGGGCCGGGGGTGGGTGTTATTGAGCGCGGGCCATGCCCACCCCCAACCCCTCCCGTAAACGGGAGGGGAGCAGAGTGGTCAGGCAGCGGCAGCCGGTTGATAGGTGCGGGCAGCGGCCGACAATCGCTCAACACATTCGCGGATCTGCTTTTCCTCGATGGTGAGCGGCGGCAGCAGGCGCACGACATTATCGCCAGCCGCCACCGCCAATATGCCGTGGCTGCGGGCGTGGGCGACAAAGGCGCGGCTGTCGCTTTTCAGCTTGAGGCCCAGCATCAGGCCCATGCCGCGCACGTGATCGAACAGATCATCATGGTTGGGAATCATCTGTTCCAGCGCCTGGGTCAGCCGGGCGCCCATCTCGGTCACCTGCGCCAGGAAGGCCGGCTCGGTCACCACATCCAGCACGGCTTCGCAGGCTGCCATGGCCAGCGGATTGCCGCCATAGGTGCTGCCATGGGTGCCGACCACCATGCCGGTGGCGGCCTTTTCGGTGGCCAGGCAGGCACCAACCGGGAAGCCGCCGCCAATGCCCTTGGCAATCGCCATGATATCAGGCGTGACGCCATAAAGTTCATGGGCGAACAGCTTGCCGGTGCGGGCCACGCCGCACTGCACTTCATCGAGAATCAGCAACAGGCCGTGCCTGTCAGCCAGATCGCGCAGGCCCTTCAGAAATTCTGGCGTGGCCGGGCGGATGCCGCCTTCGCCCTGGATGGGTTCCACCATGAAACCACCCACGCTGTCGTCAATCGCGGCTTCGGCAGCGGCGAGGTCGCCGAACGGCACCACGTTGAACCAGTCCGGCAGCGGCTCGAAGCCCTTGCGCAGCTTTTCCTGATCGGTGGCCGAAATCGTCGCCAACGTGCGGCCGTGGAAGGCGTTGGAAAAGGTGATGATGCGATGCTTGTGGGCATTGCCCGTGGCATAGTGATAGGCGCGCGCGGTTTTCACGGCACATTCAATGGCTTCGGCGCCGCTGTTGGTGAAAAACACCGTATCGGCAAAGGTCAGCTCCACCAGGCGCTGGGCCAGATGCTCCTGCGCCGGCACCTTGTAGAGGTTCGACGTGTGCATCAGCGTGGCGGCCTGTTTCTGGATGGCCTGCACCAGATGCGGGTGGCCATGGCCCAGACAGTTGACCGCGATGCCGCTGGCCATGTCCAGCCACTCGCGCCCTTGCGCATCATAAAGATAGCAACCGTCGCCGCGCACCGGCGCCACTTCGCACCGGCCATAAACGGGCATGAGCGGGCTGATCGTCATCGTCTGTTTTCCCAACGCGGCGTCTGGGTGCGGACGCCTGATACGCAATGAAATGGGGCAACGCAAAAGGCGGCCCATCAGAAGCCGCCTCTTGTTTGCCGCTATAGCGATTTGCCCGGCCGCTCTCAACCCCCGACGATCACGCCAAAGCGAACAGTGCGGCCGGGCAACGGCAAGCCGAATTGCGGCGTGATCAGGCCGTTTAGCGCATTGTCCAGCGCCGCCGTGAGCGCCAGCGGGGCCTTGCCGAGATGGGCCACCGGCAAGCGGCCCCGCAGATTGAGTTCGGTGCCCGGCGACAGGCGCACCAGCCGGCCATCGGGCGCCAGATCGCGGGACGGACCCACATGGCGAAGTTCGGCACGCACATCAAAGGCCGCGCGCGGGGCCCAATCAATAGCCGCCATCAGCTCATGCGCCGGCCGTTGCACCAGCGGCTGGCCGGCGGCGCTGGCATCGAGGGCGGTGCCGGTGAGTTCCAGTGTCAGCCGGCGGGCCAGCTTCAGCTGCACGGCGGCATCCACGCCATAGCTGGTGGTGGCGGCCTGGTTGAAGCGCTGGCGCAGGCTGGCGTTGAGCAGGCGCACCACACGCTGGCCGATCGTGCCCTCCCCGCGCTGCCAGAAGGGATTGAGCGTGAGGGTGAGCGGCCCTGTTTGCCACTGCAGTTCGGCATCGGCCAGCCAGGCCCGCTCGGGCCGCAAGCCAGGGTTGGCGAGGAACCGCCCCAGTGCTTCGCCAAACAGCTCCCGCGCCGAGGGGAAACGGTTGCGGCGGCCGGCGGACAGGGTGAGGGCCAGGCCAGCGGCCGGCGTGGTGCGCAGGGCGGCGGAGAAGGTCGCAGCGCCGGTGACGGGCTGGGCCGGCTTGTCCCCGGTGCGCGGGTTGGCCGATTGGTCATAGCCGGCCCCCAGGGTCAACGCGCTGCCGCCGCCCAACGGCACATCGGCCTCCACCCCGCCCGAAACCACAGTCTGGCGAAACCGCAGGGGCGCCGGCACAGTGCCGGGCGGGAAGGCGGTTTCGGCCTGCTGGTGATCGGCGATCTGGCCTGACAGACTCCAGCGCAACTGCACCGGGCCAAGGCCATGGGTCAGCGTCAAGCGGCCGCCCAGCGTGTCGTCATCATTGTCTTCCCGGCTGCGCAGGCTGGAATAGCTGACATCGCGATAGGCATCGATCGTCTGGCCGAACCATTGCCGCCACAGCGTGGCGCGCGCCTTGGCATCGCCCAGCGGCAGTTCGAGCGCCAGTTGCGCCTGCGTCAGCGTCCAGTCCGGATAGCGCCAGAAGCGCGGCGCGGCGATGGCGGGGTTGCCATCGGATTCGGGCGCGATCCCGCGCCGGGCATCAATGTGCAGCACACTGGCCCGCCAAGCCAGCGTGCCGGCCGTGCCGCCCAGGCCGGCAAACAGGCTGGTGGCAGCAAGATCGCTGTTGGTGCGCCGGTCGCTGTCCGCCTGAAACAGCGGCAGGGCAGAAAGCCGCGCCACCGGCACCGCGCCCTGGGCCTGATGTGCCGCCGCCAGCGTCAGCCGGGTCGATCCCAGTGGCACCACGCCGGCGGCCGACAGATTGACCAGGCCCAGGCTGCCGGCCTGCGCCTGGCCCACGATGCCTTCGTCGCGGCTGTGCAGGTCGAGCACGCCGGCCACCGCGTTCGCGCCATATTCGATGGCCCCGGCCCCCTTGCGCACCGTCAGACGGCCAATCAATCCGGCAGGCACCAGCCCCAGATCGATCCGTCCATCCCACGGCACGCTGAGCGGTGCGCCATCCAGAAACACCTGGGTCTGGCGTTCTTCGGCGCCGCGCACCCGCACCACGCTTTCGCCGCGCGAATTGGGCCGGATCGACACGCCGGGCAGGCCGCGCAGGGCATCGGCAATGCTGCGCGGCTGGCGATCGAGCAGCGCCTCACCGCGCAAGCCCACGCCGGGGCTCAACACCCGGCCGGGCGTGGCAGGCGCGGTGACGGTGATCAGCGCTTCGGCCGGCAATGCAGGCGGCCCGGCGGTGGTTTGCGCCACCGCCGGGCCTGCCAATATTGCCGCCGGGATCAACACCCGGTGGGGCATCGTCACCGCTTCTTGCGCGGGAAGGCCAGGCTGCGGAAATCGCCGAAGTAACGGCCGCCCACCATGCCGCGGCCCAGGGCACTGATCTGGCCGCCCGTTGGCACCAGATCAACCTGCACCGCAGCCAGGCTGATCGGCGCCAGGCCGGCCTGTTCCAGTTGCACGTTCAGCGCCGCCGCCTTGGTGGCCTTCAGCGCCGCAAAGGCATCTTCCACCTCTTTCAGCTCCTGTTCCAGCGCATCAACCCGCGCCAGTGCATAGGCCGGTGGCCGGCCTTCGGTGCTGATGATCTGGCCATAGGCGGTGTCCATATTCTCGCGCAGCCGTTCCTCCCCGGTGATGGCGCCGCCTTCGGTGGTGGCCACCACCAGCTTGCGCAGCGCGTCGGCCTTGCCCGCCAACTCCGTCGCCGCCTTCTTGGCGGCCGGGGTGGCGGTCGGCGCGGCGGCGGCCATGTCGGCGTCACGCTTCAGGCCAACCAGCCCGAAGGTGAGCATGGTCATGCGGCGGAACAGCGTTTTCACCCGTTCGGCGGCATCAAACTGCGCCTTGCGATCAGCCTCGCTGTAGGTGGCGCGCGGATCGGTGACAATGGTGAGCGGCACTTCGGTCACTTCGCCGGCCTTGGTCAGCCGCACCTTGTATTGGCCGGGCAGGAAGCGCTGGCCCAGGATCGAATTGCCGGCAATGCTGGCCGCCGGCGGCACCAGCGGCGGCTTGCTGCGCATCGACCAGACCACGCGGTTGAGGCCCTTGCGCTTGGAGGTTGGCAGTTCTTCCACCAGCTTGCCATCCGGCCCGATGATTTCCATCTTCATGCGGCCAACCACGTGGCGGGCCTTTTGATAATAGGTGATCACCGCGCCGTCGGCCGGATTGTCGCCCACGAAATTGGCATCGCCTTCAGACCAGCCGCCATTGCCCTGGATGCGCTGTTCGGCCGGCGCCGACGCCACCAGCGTCACGTTGGAGGCCACCACCGCCGGAGTCAGTGCACGCAGCGGCGAGACATCATCGATGATCCAGATACCGCGGCCGTGGGTGGCCAGCACCAGATCATCGCCCTTCTTCGATTGGGCAATGTCGCGCACCGCGACGGCCGGGAAATTGCCGGGGCGGAATTCCTCCCAGTTGGCGCCTGCGTCGCGGCTGATGAACAAGCCGAATTCGGTGCCGGCATACAGGATATTCCGGTCAACCCGGTCTTCCTTGATCACGTGCGCATAACCGCGAATGCCCGCCGTGGCCGGGCCGGCGATGCGGGCAAAGCTCTTGCCGCCATCGCGGGTGACGAAGATGTGCGGGGCCATGTCGCCCCACACATGCCGGTCCACCGCAACATAGGCGGTGGCGGCATCATGCTGGCTGGCTTCCACCCAGCTCACCCAGTTTTCCGGGCTCAGCTTCAATGCCTTGGTGACATTGGTCCAGCTGGTGCCGCCATTGGTCGTCACCTGCACATTGCCATCATCGGTGCCCACCCAGATGGTGCCGGCGGCCTTGGGGCTCTCGCTGATCGAATAGATGGTGGTGTGCATTTCGGCGGAGCTGTTGTCCACCGTGATGCCGCCCGATTTTTCCTGCTGCTGTTTCAACGGGTTGTTGGTGGTCAGATCGGGCGAGATGCGCTCCCACGTGTTGCCATGGTCGCGGGAGCGGTGCAGATACTGGCTGCCCAGATAGAGCGCGCTCTTGTCATGCGGAGACAGCGCCATTGGCGTGTTCCAGTTGAAGCGCAGCTTTTCCTTGTAACCGGCCTTGGGCTGGATGGCCTTCTGTTCCAGCGTCTTGCGGTTGATCCACGAGATATTGCCGCCCTGATATTCGGCATAGACATGATCAGGGCTGGTGGGATCGGGCAGCACCCAGAAACCATCGCCGCCATAGAGATTTTCCCAGCGGTGGTTGCTGATGCCGCCGGGATATTCGCTGTCGCCCACCCAGCTGCTGTTGTCCTGCAGGCCGCCATAGACCTGGTACGGGTCTTTGTCGTCGATGGCGACGTGATAGAATTGGCTGATCGGCAGGTTGCGGGCGTGCCACCATTTGGTGCCGCCGTCATAGCTGATCCACATGCCGCCATCATCGGCGCCCACCAGATGCTTGGGATTCTTGGGGTTCACCCACACATCGTGCCAATCGGCGTGGCTGCCGCCGGCCGTGTCGGAGAAACTCCTGCCGGCATTGTCAGACACGATCGCCCGCAGGTTCATCTTGAACAGGCGATCGGCATTGGTGGGATCAACCACCAGCTTCTGGAAATAGAAGGGCCGCCACACCATGTTGCGGCTGCTGTCGCGCTGTTCCCAGCTCTTGCCGCCGTCTTCCGAGACATAGAGCGCCGTTTTGGCATGTTCGATCACGGCATAGACGCGGTTGGCGTTCGACGGCGCGTGCACCACTTCGATGCGGCCCCACGGTCCCTTGGGCAGGCCCTTGGTGGTGGCATCCAGCATCTTCCAGCTCTTGCCGCCATCCTCGCTGATCGCCATGGCGCTGCCCGATGGCGAATCCGGGCCTTCGCCGCCCGAACGGAAGGTCCAGCCCTTGCGGCGGAAATCCCACAGGCCGGCGATCAGCCGTTCCGGGTTGGACGGATCAAGGCTGATGGCCGAACAGCCGGTGGAAAGATTGGCGCCTTTCAGGATCTGCGTCCAGGTCTTGCCGCCGTCGGTGGTTTTATAGAGGCCGCGATCCGGGCTGTCGCTCCACAGCGCGCCGGGCGCGCAGGCATAGACGATATTGCCGTTGGTGGGGTGCACGACGATCTTGGTGATGCGCTCCACATTGGGGAGGCCCATCAGGCTCCAATTGTCGCCGCCGTCGGTGGATTTGTAGATGCCGTTGCCCACCGAAACGCTGTTGCGCGTCCAGGCTTCGCCGGTGCCCACCCACACGGTCTGCTTGTTGGTGGGATCAAGCGCGACCGCTCCGATGGATTGCACCGGCTGCTTGTCGAACTTTGGCGTGAAGCTGGTGCCGCCGTCTTCGGATTTCCACACGCCGCCCGATGCGGCGCCCACGAAGATGGTGACCTTGCCATCATCTTCGACGCGCGCCGCCAGCGCCGCGATGCGGCCCGACATGGCGGCAGAACCGATGTTGCGGATACCAAGGCCGGAAATGCCGGCGCTGGCCGGCGCTGCGCTGTCGGCAGCGGCGGCGGGCGCTGCCAGGGTAAGGGCCGTTGCGGCCAGCAAAATGGTGCGGATCATGGGAATATCCTCCCTCACTTGCCCGGTTGGGCGAACAGGCTGGCCGGCGCGTCGACATTGGCGCTGGCCTTGGCGATGATGACGCGCTGGCGCTGGCTGGCGCCCTGCGGGCCGGCTTCGATCGACATGGGGAACATCACGCCGCCCACGGCCTCATAATCGCCCAGTTCGGTCTCGCTTACCTGCACGGCGCCGCGCAATTTGCGGGTTTCGATGATCTTCACTTCCAGCATGGAATCGGGATCGATCAGATAGACAAATTCATCGCCATCCTTCTGGGCCACCTTGAGCTTGTAGCAGTTGGTGCCATCGAAATCCTCGCGGCCCAGATAGGTGACGGCGCTGCCATCGCTGCTGGCTGCCAGCAACACGCCGGCAATCGGCGCGGTGTCGGCAAAGCTGCGGGCTTCATCGTCGCTCATCGGTTCGGCATCCTTACGGCCTTCGAACGGATTGATGCGCCAGCCGCCCTTGCCATCATAAGCCTGCACCAGCGCCAGGCCCTGCAAGGCGGCATCCACCCGCACGACGCCACCGGCGCGCACTTCATTATAGGTCAGCTCAAAGCCGCCGGGGAACACCAGCTTGCCTTCAAGGCGCACCGATTTCAGCGCGGCAAGCGCCGCGGCACCGCCACGGGCGGCCATATTCCTGGCGATCAGATCGGCGGCGGTTGGTTCGGCCGCCGGTTGGGCCTGAACCGCGCTGGCCAGCACCATGGCCGCCAGCACGCTTGTTGCGAGTCGCATGCAATCCCCCTGTGGGTGAGGTGACAATGCATATTGGCTGCCGCAGCCCCGGTGTAGTGTCAAGGTAATACTCTTGTGCACTGCGGAAAAGCCGGGCAGGAACAAGGCCATGGCTCACCAAGACGTGCTCGATTGGCTGGCGGCGCATGCGCCCGATGTGCCGGTGATCATCCCCGGCGCCTCCACCGCCACCGTGGCCGAAGCGGCTGCCGCGCTGGGGGTGGAACCCGGCCGCATCGCCAAGTCTCTGGCCATGCGGGTGAATGGCGAGGCGCTGTTGCTGGTGACCCGCGGCGATGCCCGGCTGGACAATCAGAAATGCCACGCCGCGCTGGGCGGCAAGCCGCGCATGCTGGATGCCGCGGAGACGCTGGCGCTCACCGGCCATGCCGTGGGCGGCGTCTGCCCATTCGGCCTGAAAACGCCATTGCCGGTGTGGCTGGATGTGTCGCTCAGGGCCTATGCCAGCGTGTTCCCGGCGGCCGGCAGCCGGGAAAGCTCGGTGGAAATCGCGCCGCAGCGGCTGGCCGACCTGCTGGCCAAAGGCTGGGTGGATGCCTGCAAATTACCGGATGAAACCCCGATATCGGGGTAAGCAGGCCTTTTTTTATAACAACTGCAGTGCGCCAGCGCCAGATGCTCACCGGTTTGCGGCTGGCTTGTTTCTTTCTGCCGCAATCCAACGCCGCATCTCGGCTTCCATCACCGGCAGCGGCACCGATCCCAGGCCGAGCAGCGTGTCGTGGAAGCGGCGGATATCAAAGCCTGATCCCAGCGCGGTTTCGGCTTCGGTCCTCAGCTTGCGGATGCTCATCTCGCCCAGTTTGTAGGCCAGGGCCTGGCCGGGCCAGCTGATATAACGGTCCACCTCGATCTCGATATCATGGCGGGCCAGGGCGGTGTGCTCTTCCAGATAGGCGATGGCCTGATCCCGGCTCCAGCCCATCAGGTGCAGGCCGGTATCGACCACCAGCCGGCTGGCACGCCAGTTTTCGAAACTGGCACGGCCGAACTCCTCATAGGCGTTTCGGTACATGCCGAGCTCCTTGCCGAGATACTCGGTGTAGAGTCCCCAGCCCTCGCCATAGCCGGAGAAATAGGTCTGGCGGCGGAAGGGCGGCGCGGCCGGGGCTTCCAGCGCCATGGCGCCCTGGTGGCTGTGGCCCGGCACACATTCGTGCAAAGTCAACGCGGTAAGCATGAACAGCGGCCGGGATTTCAGGTCATAGGTGTTCATGTAACAAGCATCGAGGCCGCCGCGGCCAGAGGTATAGGTGGGGGCGATGGCATCGGGCACCGGCCGCAACGTGAAGCGATAGCGCGGGAGCGTGGTGAATATCTGGCTCAGCTTGCCGTCCATCCGCTTGATCACATAGGCGGAAAAGCCCAGCAATTCATCGGGTGTTCGGGCATAAAATTGCGGATCGGTGCGAAGAAAGACCAGGAAATCCTTGTATTCGCCTTTGAAACCCGATTGCAACATGGCGGCGCGCAGATCGGCATCGATGCGCGCCACCTCCTTGAGGCCGATCTGGTGGATGGCTTCGGGCGTCAGATCGGTGGTGGTGAATTCCTTCACCTGATCGCGATACCAGGCGGTGCCATCGGGCAGATCGCGCGCGCCGGTGGTGGCCCGTGCGCCCGGCATATAGTCACGGCGCAGGAACTCCAGCATCCGCGTCTGCGCCGGATTGACGATGGTTTCGATCACCGAGCGGGCTTCGGTGCGCAATTCCTCTTGTTCGGTGGCCGGAATCGTGGCCGGCATCGCCCGGAACGTGGCGTAAAACGGGCTTTCGGTGGCCGGTTTGATCTGGGCGGCCAGCGTCTGGTCCCGGCCCTTCAGCGTGACCGCCGGCGGGGTGAAGCCGCGCTTCAGGCCGGCCCGCATGTTGGCGATATTCTCATCAAACCAGCGCGGGACATCGCGCAGGCGGCTGATATAGTCCCGATAGGCTTGCGCGGTGCGGAACGGCGCCTGGGCCGGCAGATAGTTCCACACGTTCACATCGCTGTTGATCGGCATTTCATGGTTGCGCCACGTGATGCCCACCACCTCGGCGCGCAGCGATTCGGCCAGCACCGCCTTGTTCAACCGCTCCGGCCCGGAAAGCTCGGCATCGGGAATGGCGGCCAGCTGATCGAGGACGCCCTGCCACATCTTCAATCGTTCGGCCTGGCAGGCCGGCGTCACGCAGGGCAGGCGCGGGCCTGGCCTGGTGTCCAGCCCATCCTGCTGCTGTCCGGTCTGGGCCAGGCGCCATTGCCATTCGGCGGTATAGACCGCCTGCAACCGCTCGTCCGCCGTTTGTGCACTCGCCGTGCCGGCCAGCAGCATGGCTGCAAAGATCGCTCGAATCATGCGCCCCCCCTTGGACCCGTTCAGCCCCGCCCGCGATAGGTCGGCACGCCCTGATCCGGCAGCCACAGGCCATCGGGCACCGGGCCGCTTTGCCAGAACACATCGATCGGGATGCCGCCGCGCGGATACCAGTAACCGCCGATGCGCAGCCATTTCGGCTGCATTTCCGCCACCAGCCGCTGGCCGATGCCCACGGTCACATCCTCATGAAAGCCGGCATGGTTGCGGAACGATCCGAGGAACAGCTTCAAAGCCTTTGATTCCACGATCGTTTGATCCGGAACATAATCGATGACGATATGGGCGAAATCCGGCGCACCCGTCACCGGGCACAGCGAAGTGAATTCCGGGCAGGTGAAGCGCACCAGAAAGATCGCGCCCGGCCGCGGGTTGGGCGGATAATCCAGCACGGCGGCCTCCGGGCTGGGCGGCAGCCCCGAACTCTGGCCCAAATGCAACACATCGACCACTTAATCTCTCCAAGCTGTAACAAAGCCGCTTGTCCGCCCGACATTGGGGGTGACATGCGCTGGCTGCGCAATTATGTCACGCCTCTATATCGTTACAAACAATGATCCCCGGGGAGTAGCCGCATGAAGCTTCTGGTGTCCACTGAATGGCTTGCCGCAGAGATGGGCAAGACTGATCTGCGGATCATCGACGCCACCCTGTTCCTGCCCGCCCATGGCCGCAACGCCCGCGCCGAATTCGAAGCCGCGCATATTCCCGGTGCCGTCTTCTTCGATATCGAAGAGGTTTCCGACAGCAGCAACCCCCTGCCCACCATGCTGCCGCCGGCCGAGAAGTTCGCCTCGCGCTGCCAGGCGCTGGGCCTGGGCGATGGCAGCCGCATCGTGGTGTACGACAACAGCCCGATCCGTTCCGCCGCGCGGCTGTGGTGGATGCTGCACCTGTTCGGTGCCCATGAAGTCGCCATCCTGGATGGCGGTTTTGCCAAGTGGCAGGCCGAAGGCCGCCAGGTGGAGAGCGGCAAGCCGATCGTGCGTCATCGCCATTTCACCGTGTGGGCCGACAAGTCGCTGGTGCGCGATGCCGCCCAGATCACCGAAAATCTGCGCACCAAGGCCGAACAACTGGTCGATGCCCGTTCCGCCGCGCGCTTCACCGGGGCCGAAGCCGATCCCCGCCCCGGCGTGCGCTCCGGCCATATCCCCGGCTCGAAGAACATCCCTTATGCCGCGCTGTTCAATGAAGACGGCACCTACAAGCCTGCGGCCGACATCAAGGCGCTGTTTGATGCCGCCGGCATCGATCTGGCCAAGCCACTGGTCGCCACTTGCGGTTCGGGCATCACCGCCCCGGTGCTGGCTTTTGGCGCGGCGCTGAACGGCAAGACCGATGTGGCCGTCTATGATGGCAGCTGGAGCGAATGGGGCGCCAACCCGCACAACCCGGTTGTTGCCGGCGCGTGACGCAGCGCCGGCCGCCGCGCGCTGATCTGGCGGGGCTGGGCACCGGCACACGGCTGGCCCAGGCCGGACGCGACCATGCGGTGGACATGGTCAACCCGCCCGTCGCGCGCGCATCGACAATCCTGTTCGACAATCTGGCCGATCTTGATCGCGCCATCCGCGATCCCGATGCCGGGCTCTATTATGGCCGGCGCGGCACCCAGAGCCATTGGGCGCTGGAAGATGCCTTGTGCGAACTGGAGCCGGGCGCCGCCGGCACCAAGCTGTTTCCATCGGGCGTGGCCGCCATCACCACCAGCCTGCTGGCCTGCCTGAAGGCCGGTGACGAACTGCTGATCACCGACAGCGCATACGAACCGAGCCGGACATTTGCCGATCATCTGCTGGCACCGCTGGGCATCACCACCCGCTATTTCGATCCGCGCTGCGGGGCCGGCATATCTGATGTGATCTCTGAACAGACGCGGGCCATCTTGCTGGAATCGCCAGGTTCCCTGAGTTTCGAGATTCAGGATTTGCCGGCCATCACTTCGGTGGCGCGGAGCCGTGGCATCACCACCCTGATCGACAACACCTGGGCCACATCCTTGCGTCTGCAACCGCTCAGCCTGGGCGTGGATATCAGCATCCAGGCGCTGACCAAATATGTCGGCGGGCACAGCGATGTGATGATGGGCAGCGC
>JAIXQY010000050.1 GCA_027485485.1 Sphingomonadales bacterium
GCGCCCGACACCAGCAGGGGCACGGCCCGCCGGGCCGGGTGGACGGGCGCCATGATGGCCAGATCGACATAATGGCCACCGGCAGCCGCGATGGCAGCCGCCGCCGCGCGCTTGGTGTCGGGCGCAACGCTGTTGCCGTCCAGATAGAGCGCCCCCGGCGTGATGCCGGCAGCGGCGGCATGGGCTGCTGCCAGCGCCTGGCCGGCGGTGACAAGGCACAGGATGAGCGGACCGCCCGCCAGGGCGTGGGCCAGCGTGTCGGCGCCGATCGCCCCAAGTTGGGCGTAATCCGCGCGCTTGGCAACGCGAGCGGCTGGATTGTCGGTCTTGATATCAAACGCCGTGGTTGCCCAGGCCGGGCCGGCTGGATCGCCGGCAAAGGCCATGGCGGCCTCGCCAAAGCCGATCAGGCGCACATCGGAAGGGACAGCGTCAGCCATGCTGGCTGCGATGCCTGCAGGGGTTGCGTACTGCCAAATCGGTTTCGACGGACCGTCATTCGAAAAACGGAAGAGATGAATCCGCGCTCAGGCCGGCGGTCCGCGCCAGCTCGCGCAGGAAATCGCCCTGGACCGGGCTTGGCCGCCAGCCGTCGCGCAGCACGACACCGATACGCCGCGGCGGGATGGGGAGATCGGCGGCAATGGTGGTGAGCAGACCGGCGTCGAGCTCCACCCGCACCTGTTCGGGTGACAGGAGCGTCAAACAATCGCTGGCCAGCAGCAGTTCGCGGATCGTCATCACCGATCCGCACGCCACCGGTGCCGAGGGCCGGGTGGGCTGGCCGGCAAACAGCGATTGCCATTGCGCGGCCAAGGGTGAGCCCTGACGCCCGGTCAACCAGGGAAAGGTGGCCAGATCGGCAATGCCGGCGGGCCGCCCGGCGATGGGATGACGAGCGCGCGCCACAACGGCCAGGCGGTCATCCAGCAGGGGCCATTGCACCAGATCGGCCGGCGCGGGATCGCGCAACGCGCCGATCATCAGATCAATGGCACCATCGCGCAGCCGTTCGACCAGATCGGCCCAGGCGCCTTCCACCACGTCCACTTCTATGCCCGGCCAGGCCGGCAGCAGCCGGGCCAATGAAGCC
Source organism: Sphingomonadales bacterium (assembly GCA_027485485.1). Classification (GTDB taxonomy): domain Bacteria; phylum Pseudomonadota; class Alphaproteobacteria; order Sphingomonadales; family Sphingomonadaceae; genus Sandarakinorhabdus. Next base: position 1,094 of record JAIXQY010000050.1, read on the forward strand.
GGCACCAGCCGCGCCCGCGACAGCGGCATCGCGCCGATCACCAGCCGCACCGGACCGGCAACGGGCTGCAAGGCTTCCAGCCCGGCGCGATATTCGGCAACGGCCAGGCGCAACTGGCGGGCGAGGCTGCGGCCGGCCGGGGTGAGGCTGACGCCGCGGCCCCGGCGCTCCACCAGAGGCTGGCCAGCCAGACGTTCCATTTCGGCCACCGCCCTGTGTAAGGCCGGGCCGGACAATGCCAATCTGGGCGCGGCTTCGGCATAGCTGCCGGCATCGGCCAGCGCCAGAAACGCCCGCAGCTGCGCCATGCCGAGGTGGCCCACCGGATTGAACCCGCGCCGGCTGGCGCGGGCCAGGGCCAGATGCAGCCGATCATCCGCCGCCGTGATACGCGCTGCCAGCATTGCCCCGGCTGGGGTGGGCGCCATGCCGCCGGGCAGCCGATCAAACAGACGGACGCCAAGGCGGGCCTCAAGCTGGGCAAGGCCTTGCGCCAGCGCCGGCTGGCTGATCCCGATCAGCCCGGCAGCGGCGCCCATGCCACCCACCCGCGCGATCACCGGCACGGCGCGCAGGTGACGCAGATTCAGGCTGAAGAGCAGGTCCATCACTACACTTAACCACGGCTTATGGCGGGTGCGCAATTCCGTCTTTGCCTGACTGCCCGGTTTTGGCAGCCGCTGGATAGAGGGAGGACGATATGGCCGGGATTGTGGTGCAGAATGTTCAGCGGGCCGATGCCGCTGTGATCGCCGGGCTCTCCGCCGCCGGGGTGGCCACCGTGCACGAGGCGCAGGGGCGCACGGGCCTGTTGGCGCCGCACATGCGCCCGATTTATCCGGGCGCCCGCGTTGCCGGCAGCGCCGTCACCATCAGCGCCCCGCCGGGGGACAATTGGATGCTGCATGTCGCCATCGAACAGTTGCAGCCCGGCGACATCCTGGTGCTGGCGCCCACGTCGCCGTGCGAAGATGGCTATTTCGGCGATCTGCTGGCCACATCGGCCATCGCCCGTGGCTGCCAGGGGCTGGTGATCGATGCCGGCGTGCGCGACGTGCGCGATCTCACCGCGATGGGATTTCCGGTGTGGAGCAAGGCGATTTTTGCCCAAGGCACCATCAAGGCGACATTGGGCAGCGTGAATGTGCCCGTGGTGTGCGCGGGCGCGCTGGTGAACGCCGGCGACGTGATCGTGGCCGATGATGACGGCGTGTGCGTGGTGCCATGCGCCACGGCCGCCGACGTGCTGGCCAAGGCCCAGGCGCGCGAGGCGGCCGAGACGGCCAAGCGCGAGCGGTTGGCGTCTGGCGAACTTGGCCTGGATATCTATGCCATGCGCGAGAAGCTGGCGGCGATGGGCCTGAAATATGTCTGAGGGCGTGCCCCAGGGTGTCAGTTGCCTGTGGATGCGCGGCGGCACATCAAAGGGCGGCTATTTCCTCAGCCATGATCTGCCGGCTGATCCAGCCGCACGGGATGCGTTTCTGTTGCGGGTGATGGGATCACCCGATCTGCGCCAGATCGACGGAATGGGCGGGGCCGATCCGCTCACATCGAAAGTGGCGGTGGTGCAGCGATCGGCGCGGCCGGGCGTGGACGTGGATTATCTGTTCCTGCAGGTGTTCGTCGATCAGGCCATCGTGACCGATGCGCAGAATTGCGGGAATATATTGGCCGGGGTGGGCCCCTTTGCCATCGAACGTGGGTTGGTGGCAGCGCTGGATGGCGTGACGCCGGTCACCATCTGGATGGAAAACACCGGCCAGATTGCCGTTGCCGAAGTGCAGACGCCCGGCGGACGCGTTACCTATGCCGGAGATGCGGCCATTGATGGCGTGCCGGGCACCGC
>JAIXQY010000187.1 GCA_027485485.1 Sphingomonadales bacterium
ACATAGATTTTCAGCTGTTCACTGCGGACCCAGACCAGCAACAGCGATCCAATCAAGGCGCCTGCCACGCCGCCGGATCCAAGCCGCAACAGCATGGATTTGTTCACATTCTTCTCACGCATGTGCGAAAAGGAGGCAGCGGCCCCGGTGAAGATCTTCGAAGCGTTGACTGTGGCACTCACGGTTTTTGGATCAAGCCCGAGGCCATTGAGCAAGGTGTAGGACAGCACCCCGAAGCCCATGCCCAGCGATCCGTCGAGCAACTGGGCCACAAAGCCCACGGCAAAGGCGGCCAGAATATTGGGATTGGCCAGCAGATCGGCCAGAAACCCGGTCATCGGGCCATCCATGCTGGGAGGGGCCGACGCATCGCCTGTGCCGGCCATGCCGCATCGGAGTGCCGGATTGTTGGCTGGGGTGCGCCCAAGTCGTCAGACCCTTCAAACATCGTCACCCCCTTGTTGCACCTTGCCCCGTACGCCCCGCACAGGCGCTGGCTCCACGCACCTGTCAGTTCTTTCCCGGCCGGGTGTGGACAGCCGAAATCGTGAAAACTCCCTGTGCAAATGACCCGATTCGTGGACACATACAACCATCTGGTGGCAGGGTTGCGCGAGGTTGCGGCGAGTCTGCCGGCGTGTGCGCCCGAACGAGAGCCTGAGCGCCCTGAGCCATGTTTGCCCCCCGCCCACAACGCAGAATCAAAAGCTTTTGCCTGAAAGACTGATTTGGTGGCATGATTCCGCCCTTGCTCTGGCTTTGCTGTCGCGTTGCCAGGGCAGAATATGGTTTTTTGAGGTGTTCATGGTCACTCCCCCGGCAAGCGCGCCGCCAGCCGCCAGCACAGCGACAGTGCAGCGGCCGGACATCCTGGACTATGCCAGTCGTATCGAGGCGGGCTTCCCGCTGGGGAATGTGGTTCTGCCCAAGCATCTGCAGCAATTGCAGGCCGAAGCCATCCATATAATGCGCGAAGTGGCCAGTGAGTTCAACAATCCTGTGCTGCTTTATTCCATCGGCAAGGACAGCAGTGTGATGCTTCATCTGGCGATGATGGCATTCTGGCCCTCCAAACCGCCATTCAAGCTGATGCACATCGCCACTGGCTGGGATTTTCACGACATGATCGTCCACCGCGACGAGCTGTGTGCCGCGCTGGGGCTGACGCTGCTGATCGAATCGAATTCGGATGCGACTGAGCAGGGGCTGACCCCGTTCAACACCGATTCGCGCGAATGGGCGCGGCTGATGCTGATCGACATGCTGAAGGCCGGCATGGACATGCACGGCTTTGACGCGGCGCTGGGCGGTGGCCGGCGCGACGAGGAAAAGAGCCGCGCCAAAGAGCGTATCTTCTCGGTGCGGGGTCCCGGCCAGGTGTGGGACCCGCGCAGTCAGCGGCCCGAACTCTGGTCGCTGTTCAACGGCCGGCTGGCCAAGGGCGAGAGCATGCGCGTCTTCCCGCTCTCCAATTGGACCGAGCTTGATATCTGGGAATATATCCGCCTTTGCGCCATTCCGGTGGTGCCGCTCTATTTCGCCAAGCCACGCCCGGTTGTTGACCGCGACGGCATGCTGATGGTGGTTGATGATGACCGCATGGTCTACCGTGACGACGAGATCGCGGTGGATCGGCTGGTGCGCTTCCGCACCCTGGGTGACTGGCCGCTGTCGGGCTGTATGGAATCGCCGGCCAACACGCTGGAAGCCGTGATCGAGGAGATGATGACCTCGCGCGTGTCGGAGCGGCAGGGCCGCATGGTCGACAAGGATGAATCCGCGTCGATGGAAAAGAAGAAGCGCGAGGGCTATTTCTGATGAATGCTTTCGACAGCGCGATCACACCCTTCGAGCGCGCCAGCCAGTTGCGCTACCTCACCTGCGGATCGGTGGATGACGGCAAATCCACGCTGATCGGCCGCCTGCTTTATGACAGCAAGCTGATCATGGACGATCATCTGCTTGCGCTGGAAGCCGACAGCGAGAAGCATGGCACCACCGGGGACGAGATTGATTTTGCCCTTCTGGTTGATGGCCTTGAGGCTGAACGCGAACAGGGCATCACCATTGATGTTGCCTATCGCTTTTTCTCCACGCCGCGCCGATCGTTCATCGTGGCCGATACGCCCGGCCACCGGCAATATTCGCGCAATATGGCCTCTGGCGCATCCAATTGCGACCTGGCGATCATCCTGATCGATGCCCGCAAGGGCGTGCTCACCCAGACGCTGCGACACAGCCTGATCTGCCACCTGCTCGGCATCCGTTCGGTGGTGCTGGCGGTCAACAAGATGGATCTGGTCGATTTCGATCCGGCGCGCTTTGATGAGATCGTCGCCGATTATCGCGCCAAGACCGCCCGCAATGCCTTTGAACAGTTCATCGCCATCCCGATGTCTGCCCGTTTTGGCGACAATGTTTCGACCCGCAGCGAGCTTTCACCCTGGTACACGGGGCCGACGCTGATCGAATATCTGGAAACCGTCGAGCCGCCGCTGGCAGCGGGATCGCAGGGCTTCCGCCTGCCGGTGCAATGGATCAACCGGCCCAATCTTGATTTCCGTGGCTATAGCGGCACCATCGTTTCGGGCGAAGTGGCGGTGGGGGATCAGATTGCCGTGCCGCGTTCGGGCACGACCAGCATGGTCACCGGCCTGATCGGGCCGACCGGCCCGCTGCAACGCGCCGGGGCGGGTGAGGCCATCACCCTGACGCTGGCGGACGACATCGACATTTCGCGCGGCGATGTGCTGGCCCTGGCCAAGGACCGGCCGGAAGTGTCCAACCAGTTTGCCGCGCATGTGTTCTGGATGGTCAAGGATCCGCTGCTGGTTGGCCGACCCTATCTGATCAAGCTGGGCACCGCGACGCAGACGGCCACCATCACCGCCATCAGCCACCGCATCGACGTGAACAGCGGCGAACAGGCGCCGGCAAAGAATCTGCAAGTGAACGAGATTGGATTCTGCAACATCCATCTCGCCCATTCCATCGTATTTGAACCATATGCCGACAATCGCGCCCTGGGTTCGTTCATCATCATCGATCGGTTCAGCAACCAGACGGTTGGTGCCGGCATGGTGGAATATGGCCTGCGCCGCGGCACCAACATCCATGCCCAGCCCGCCGATGTCACCCGCCAGCAGCTGGCGATGATGAAGGGGCAACAGCCCTGCGTGATCTGGTTGACCGGCCTTTCGGGCGCCGGCAAATCCACCATCGCCAACCTGCTGCAGCGCAAGCTGATGCTGCTGGGCGCGCACAGCTTCCTGCTCGATGGCGACAATGTCCGCATGGGCCTCAACAAGGATCTCAGCTTCAGCGAGGCGGACCGGGTGGAGAATATCCGCCGCGTCGGCGAAGTGGCCAAGCTGATGGTCGATGCCGGGCTGATCGTGATCTGCTCCTTCATTTCGCCCTTCCGACAGGATCGCGCCATGGTGCGCGAGCTGATGCCGGAGGGCGAGTTCATCGAAGTCTATGTGCAGACACCGCTGGAGATCGCCGAGCAGCGCGATGTCAAAGGCCTTTATGCCAAGGCACGTGCCGGGCAGATCAAGAATTTCACCGGCATCGACTCGCCCTATGACGAACCCGAAGCCGCTGAAATCGTGGTGGACACGGCCGCGCTATCGGCCGATGAAGCCGCTGATGCCATCTTGTTGGCGATCAAATCCCGGCTGCAGCCCGCCGGCTGAACACAGATTGTCCATGGCTGCCCTTGAATCTGGACCCGACAATGCCGACTGATCATACCGTGCTCATCCATGTCGGCTATCACAAGACAGCGACGACCTGGATGCAGCGCCGGCTGTTCACGCCAGCGCTGGGTTATCACCAGATCATGGATCATGCGGCGATTTTCGCCCATTTTGTGCGTCCGCATCCCTTCGCCTATGATGCCGCTGCTGTGGCTGCTGCGGTCAAGGCTGCGGTTGCGGCTGTGCCCGGCGATCTCATCCCGGTGATGTCGTCGGAAATCCTGTGCGGCAATCCGTTTTTTGGTGGGCGCGAAACGATGGAGGTGGCGCGGCGGCTGCAGGCAGCAGTGCCGAACGCCCGCATCCTGATCACCATCCGCGAACAGATTGGCGCCATAGCCTCGACCTACATGCAATATCTGCAACGGGCCGGGGAATTATATCATGAGGCATTTTTTTCCGAAGATCCGGTGATCGGCTACACCGGTTTTGCCCATGAACATTTTCATTATGATCGCTTTGTCGCCATGTATGCCGGATTGTTCGGTGCCAGCAACGTGCTGGTGTGTAACCACGAGCTGCTGGTCCAGGATCATCTTGGCTTTGCCCAGCGCATTGGCGATTTTTCCGGCCGGGCCGGGCCGTTGAATGCGGGTGCGCTGGATGCTGACCGCACCGGGGTCAGCTATCCGGAACTTGGTGCCGGCCTGCTGCGCCGCATCAACCATTTCCGCACCGGGCCCTGCGGGCTTACCGCCGTGCCCGATCTTGGCCAGGCGGGGGACCTGATCTATCGCCTGGCGGGGCGCTGCCTGCGTCTCGACAGCGTGAGCAAGCTGATGGGCGCGCGCAAGCCGATCACCGATTATGTGCGCCAGCGCTATGCCGGCGTGTTTGCTGCCGGCAACCGCACCCTGCGCGACATGGTCGGCCCCGGTCTGCCGCTGGACAGGTATCAGGGCATTGATTGAGGCGGTTCGGGTTGGTCGCGACCAAAATCCAGGATCTTGATCCCCACCACATAATGGACGATCAGACCGGCCGCCACGCGGCGGAAGATCATGGCACCCGTCAGCGCGATGGCGCCACCGGTGACGCCATAGATCGGCACCAGCCAGACCGACAGCAGCACCAGCAGCACGATGCTGGCCAAGGCAAAGCTGACGGACCAGCGTTCATGCCCCGACATGATCAGCAGCGATCCCACCGGCCCGCCCGAGAGTGCAACCAGATTGCCGATGGCGACGATCTGCAGCGCGGTCGCCCCGCCGACAAATTCCGGGCCGAACAAGCCCATGACAACGTCAGGCCAGATCAGGACGACCGCAAACACCGGCGAAATCGCGACAAGGCTGGCGACGATTGTCTTGCGCAGCAGGCTGGCAATGCGCTGCTTTTCGCCCACCTTCCAGCTGGCGGCAATCTGCGGCCCGATCACGGCATCGAAGGAGGAGGTTACCAGCGACGTGATCAGCAAGGTTTGCGCCGCAACGCGCAGGGTGCCAGCAGCGGCCGGTGAAGCAAGGCTGCTGGTCAGCAGCATCGACAGCCAATCGACCGCAAAGCCCGCCACCACTGAAATCATCACGGGCACCCCAGCTGTGAGCATCGGTTGCAGCGGTGGTGCCGTCGCCACCGGCCACGCCCGCACCGCCCGCCAATAGGCGATCCAGCCGGCCACTGCGGTGAACAGCATCGACACCGTATAGATCAACGCCAGGATCCACACCGGCGGCAGCGCCGGTGCTGCGGCGAGGGCACCAAGCATGAGGATCGCGAAGCCCGATGTGAGCGGGCCTTCCATCGATTGCGACAGCAGGGGCTTGCCCACACCGCGCAAGGCGAATGAGCTGAGGCGCATGGCGACAATGAAGATCACGGCCGGGGCGACAATGGCCAGCACCCGCGCCGTTCCGGGTGTGTCGAGCGCGCCGGCGATCAGGGGGTGCAGCGCCAGCAGCACCAATGCGGCCAGCACCGATGTCGGCAGCGCCACTTTGGCCGCCACCCGCACCGCGCCCCGGGCCAGATCGCGCCGATCCACGCGGATTTCGCCCGCCATGGTGCGCAACATGATCGAATCCAGCCCGATCAGGGCGATGAAGCCGATCACCTGCACCGTGGTCTGGCCGATGGCGTAGAGGCCCGACCCCAGCGGGCCATAGAGCCGCGCCACCACCCAGCTGACGGCCAGGGCGAGCGCCGCGCCCAGGCCCTTGAGCGCGAACGACCAGATGAGTTGGGATCGCAGCCGCATAGCGCGCTGTTAGGCAGGTGCCGGCCCCCTGTCCACCGCGTTGAAACGCGCATTTCATCAAATATTTGCGAAACTGCGGGTGGCGGCCTGCAGGGCAGCGCGTTGGGGGTCGGGCTGGCCGGTGATGGCGGCGAGGGCACTGGCCAGGCAGGGGTGGCGGAAGCGGAAGCCGCTGGCCAGCGCCGCCGATGGCTGCACCCGCTGACCGCCCAGCAGCAGTTCCGTGGCAAAATCGCCCAGCAGCGCGGTGAGCGGGGCGGCCGGCACCGGGATCAGCGTGGGCCGGCGCAGCAACTGGCCCAGGGTGCGGGTGAACTCGGCGTTGGTGACGGGGTGGGGTGCCGTGGCATTCAAGGGGCCCGAAATCCGTTCATTTGCAATGGCATGGATGATCAGGCGCACCAGATCATCGCGGTGGATCCAGCTCATCCACTGGCGGCCGCTGCCCAGCCGGCCGCCCAGGCCGAATTCGAACGGGGCAAGCAGGCGCGACAACAGCCCGCCGCTGCGATCCAGCACCAGGCCGGTGCGCAGCATCACTGTGCGGATGCTGGCGCGGGCGGCGGCGGCTTCCCAGTTGCGGCAGACGCGGGCCGAGAAACAGGGCCGGCCGGGCGCAGTTTCATCAAGACAATCATCATCTTGCAGGCCGTAGATGCCGATGGCCGAACCGCTGACCAGCACCGCCGGCTTGTGGTCCAGCCGGTCAATCAGGGCGACCACGGCGCGGGTGACGGCCAGGCGCGAGCGGATGATGCGGATGCGCTTGGCCCTGGTCCACGGCCGGTCCGAAATCGGCTCGCCGGCCAGGTTGACGATGGCATCAATGCGGTAATCGGCCGCCACTTTGGCCAGGTTGGTGACCATATTCACCCGTCCCGTGCCCGAAACCGCGGGCGCGGTGGCGCGGCGGCTGAGGATGGTGACATCATGGCCGGCCGCCACCAGGGCTGCCACCAGCCGCTGCCCGATGAAGCCGGTGCCGCCGGTGATCAGCAGATGTTGCCGGCCGGGCAGGGCGGCTGCCAGCCGCGCGGCGGGCGCATCCACCAGCTGCGGCGCGCGCCGGGCAGCCGCCAGATCGCGCAGGCCCGAACCCACCACGCCGGCCGCCGCGACGGCGCACAGCCAGCCGGCCAGGCCATGTGCGGCCGGCAGCAGCGCCGTTTCCAACGCCACCCCCTGCCACAGCCATGGCAGCAGCAGCGCCAGCAGCGCGCCATAATTGAGGGTGAGCAGCGTGTGGGTGATCCGCTCGCTGGCCGGCAGGTGGCGGGTGCGGTCTTCCTCGACGAAGTCCCACAGGGTGATGATCAGCTCGCCGGCCAGCAGCAACAGCAGCGCCGCCGCCCACAGGCCCTGCGGCCGGGTGAAGCCCAACGCCAGGAACAGCGCGGCATAGGCGAGGTTGCGCACCCCGTGCAGCTGCAGTTCGGTGCGCTGGCCGGGGCGCCAGGCCAGGCGTTCGGTGCCTTCATGGTGCCAGATCGTGTCAAAGCCGCCCATTGCCATCTGGGCGAACAACAGGGTCCAAAGAACGTCAGTCATGGCCAGTCTCCGTGTCGTGAAAGCGGCTAAGCTGGTGCATCAGCTGGCCGAGCAGGGGGTGATCGAGGGTGAGGCCGAACAGGAAGCTGCCATCGCCGCAATCGACATGATCTATGGTCAGCCGCCCCGGTGACAGCAGCGCGGGCAGCCGCCAGCGCCGCGCGCCGAGCTGGAAGAAATAATGCGCGCTTTCAAAACGGATGCCGCCGGCAATGGCACGCACACTTAGCGCGATGCCGAAGCCGCCGCCGAGATATTCCTCAAGGCCCGTCGGGCCGGCAAAGCGCTTGGCGCTGTGGATCACCTGCGGAAAGCCGCGTCGCCGCGCATAAACCCGGGTCCACACCTGGCCGCCGCTGGCGCCGTCCTCGGTCACGGCCACCACCGCCGCGGTGCCGCCGCCCTGGTCAAGCGGCAGCGGCGCGCCGATCAGGCGGCAGGCGCGGGCCAACAGCCAGCCGGCCGCATTCATCCGGCACAGCACCACCTCGCCGGCATAGTTGGCGGACTGGCCGGGGCCGAGCCGCTTGCCGAAGCGGGCGCGCACGGCGACAGGCAGCGCCGCCCACCCAGCCGTGCCGAGCAGGCGGCGGAAGCGCGGATCGGCCAGCAGCTCGGGCCGGTGGTCCGGCTCCAGGGCCAATCGGGCAGCCATGGCGTTCATCACTGATCCTCCCGTTGTTTATGGTAATTCTGTAGAAAGAGAAATTCAGAGGCAAAAAAAGGGGCAATCCGGCTCAGCCGTCATCGGCCGGCTTGTCCTTCGCACCGCCGGGCAGATAGCGCAGCAGGCCAACCACCTTGGCGCCCAGCCGGATCAGCCGCATGATCTGCCCCGGCGGCACCGTGATCATCTGTTGATACCAGCCATCCACCGTGGTGATGAAATCATGCATGCCGTGCAGGCGCTGGCGCACCGCCGGGCTGATCGCCGGATCATCGGCGCCGGCCATGGCGGCACGGATGGCGGCGACCATCGGATCAATCTCCCGCTCCTTGCGGCCCTGCGCCACCTTGCTGGCCATCTGCCACAAATCGGTTTCGGCGACATAATGATCGCGCCGGTCACCCAGCACCGGCACCCGCATCACCAGCTTCCAGTTCAGCAACTCCTTGATGCTGTTGGAGACATTCGATCGTGCCAGGCCCAGCGTGTCGGCAATATCCTCAGCCGTGAGCGGCCGGTCCGAGAGCAGCAGCAGCGCCTGGATCTGCGCCACTGAACGGTTCACGCCCCATTGCCCACCCAGATCGCCCCAGCGCAACACAAAGGCCTCCACCGCCGGCGGCAAGCCGGTGGACGCCGGCGCGGTCGACTCGAGGGCATTGCTGTTCGTAATTTCTGTCATGACAGAAATATCTGCCGGAACTTGATCGGTGTCAAGCCGGCATGTGGTTGGCGGCAGATGGCCTGCCTGAGGCGGCATCGATCCAGTTGAAGGACCGAAATTTCCAAATAGCACCCGTCATGCTGAACTTGTTTCAGCATCCATGGGAATGCGCGTTGCAATGCGCGCAGTTTGAGGCATTTTGACCATGGATGCTGAACCAAGTTCAGCATAACGCGTGCTGGTGGATTCGGGGATTCCACCAGGCCGCCGCGCGCTTCAGCGCTTTGCCGGCAGCGCCTGCAACCAGGTGTAGACCCGCTCCGCCAGCGCCAGCCGCGCATCGGACCAGCTGTGATCGGTGGCCTGATGGGCTTCACTCACCTGCCCACCGGCGGCGCGGGCAGCGGCGGCGATGGGATCGGTGTGGGGTTTCAGGCCATCATCGGAAGTGAGCACCAGCAGCGGCTGGCGGGCGAGGCTGGCCGCGCGGGGCCGCGCATCGAAATCGGCGGCCCGGGCGATCATTTCATCGGCCATGATGGTGGGCGAGGTGCCTGCCAGCCCTTCCATGTTGCCGGCAGACATGGCGACCAGTTCGGCGCGGCTTGCGTCCCCGCGTAGCCCCATGTTGGCCGCCGAAATCAGGATGGCACCGGCCAGGCCCTTGTCTTCGGCGGCGACCATCGCTGTCACCCAGCCGCCCATGCTGTGCCCGGCCAGCACGATGCGGCCTGTATCGATGCCCAATCGGGCTGCCACGTCCGCGCGCCGCAGATGGGCCAGCACCGCCCGCGCGTCATCCGGGTTTTGGGCAAAGCGATAGGCACCCGGGCTGCCCCAGCTGCCGCGATAATTGAAGCTGATGGCGTTCCAGCCGGCGCGGCGCAGGGCCTGCGCCAGATCGAGATTTTTCTCGTTGCCCGGCAGGCCATGGCAGATCACGATGGTGGGATGCGGCCCCGGCCCGGCCGCCAGATAGGCCACCGCGTTGATCTCCACACCGCCGCTGGGCACGTGCAACACCTCCATGCGGGCGCGCGGGGTGGCCGTGGCGGGCGGATCGCTGAACAGCGGGTTGGCCAGTGCCGGCAAGGCCAGGCTGGTGATGGCAAGTGCAGCGAGCAGGCCGATGCGGCGCATGTGAAATCCCCCGTGATCCATGGCCAACTGTGGCGCGGCCTGCCGGGGCTGGCAAGCCGGGGTGGTGCTTCAGGCCAGCCCCAGATCGCGGGCCAACGCCGCCAGTTCGGCGCGGCTGGCCACGCCCAGCTTGCTGAAGGCATTCCCCAGATGCATCTTCACCGTGCTCTCTGTGAGGCCAAGCACCTGTGCGATGTCACGGTTGCGCATGCCGCGGGCTGCCAGCCGTGCCGCTTCGGTTTCGCGGGCCGACAATGGCCTGGTGGCGGCGGCGCGGGCCTCGCGCTGGGCCAGATCACCGATCACGCGTTTCAATGCATCATTGTCGATCCATTGCACACCGTCGGCGACCTTTTCGATGCACTCCACGATGCGATCGGCCACCAGTTCCTTCAGCACCAGCCCATCCACCTCAAGCTCCACTGCTTCGACGATCTGGTTGTGATCGAGGCTGGCGGTGAGGATGATCACCTTTGGCCGCAGCGCGCCGCGGTTGCGGATATCGCGCAGGATGGCAAGCCCGGTTGCGCCCGGCATCTTGATATCGAGCACGGCAATATCGGGATCCTGTTCCGCAATGGCCGCGATGGCGGCATCGCCACTGGAGCAGCGCGCAACGATGTCGAAGCCCTCTTCCTGCAACAGGCATGCCAGCCCCTCAAGCACGATCGGATGATCATCGGCCAACAGCAAACGGGTCATGGCGTGATCTCGGCATCGCAAGTGAAGGTCATGTCAATCCTTGTGCCCTTTGGGCCGGTTTCCAGCAACAAATGTGCGCCCATGTCGTCAATCCGTTGCAGGATCGAGCGCGGGCCCAATCCATGATCACGCAATGCGGCCGCCGTGAACTGCCCCGGCTGGTCAAAGCCGCGGCCATTGTCTGCAACGGCCAGATGATACCCATCTGCTGCCGCCGTGCTGCGGATGGAGACATGCCGCGCTGCACCATGGCGCACGGCGTTGGCAATGGCTTCCCGGGTGATCAGGCGGATTTCATCGGCAAGGCGGGGTGGCGGTTCGGCGCCGATGTCGGCATCGATGCTGATATCCCATTGTTCGGCCAGCGTCGGAATCCAGTCCGACATTGACCGCCCGCCTTCGGGCGCGGCTGGTTGGCGCGGGCGGATGCGTTCCAGAAGGCCGCGCAACTCCTGATGCTCCTGGCGCAGGGCGGTGGCCATGGCCTGGATGCGCGTTGCCACCGATTCGGGATCGCTCTTGATCTGCCGGTCCATCAACCGCAGTTGCAGGGCAAGCCCCGTCAGGAACTGCAATATGCCATCATGAAGATCATGGGCAACGCGCATGCGTTCCTCGCTAGCCACCGCATTGCGCCAGGTTTCCGCCGCTGCCGCATTGCCCAGCGCCGCCGCCAATTGCACCGAAAGGGCCCGGGCCAGATACAGATCGTCGTCGCTCACGCGTTTCGGAACGATCAGCCAGCCATCAAGTGCATCGCAGTTGATCGATGTTGCAATAGCTTCCTCAAGCCCCCAGGCCGTCGCGATTGCCGGATCAAGCAATTGACGGGGGACGGTGAGCAACTCGCCGTTGCTGTCATAACAGTGGCAGTCACGGGCGGCGGCGTGAAAATCGAATGTCGATCCTTTGGCCGTGGCGTGCACCGGCCCCGGCCAGCCCGGCCCCGGCAGCGGCGCCAGTGGCGTGCCGATGCCATGACGCATGATCCGCCAGCCCGGTTCATCGCGCATTTCCCACACGAAGATCGCCGTTGGCACGGCAAAGAATTCGCGGACATGGGCAAGGCACACGCCGATCGCCTCCGTGATCG
>JAIXQY010000074.1 GCA_027485485.1 Sphingomonadales bacterium
GGCCGCACCGCGCGGGCCAGGCCTGATTGCGCCACCATCGCCACCCGCAGCGCCTGTGTGCGGCTGAGCGGCGCATTGGTCGCCACGGCGCCGATCACCGTATTCTGCCGGCCAAAGCCGCGATGGCGGGTGAGTTTCGGCATGATCACGTCACCGTCTGGGGGCGCATCGGCATAGACTTCGCCAAAGCTGTTGGCGGCAATCAACGCGCCAACAACATGGCCATCATCCAGTTGCCGCGCCAGGCTGCCGATCCCGCCCGGCCGGCTGCCAGACCGCGCGCCATGGCCGGCACCTATGGGGCCGCTCTGGTCGCTGCCGGGCGTGCCCAGCCGGGCGAAGGCTTCGCGTGCCAGCCGGCGATAGGGTGGCTCCAGGCCCCAGGCCTTGTCACCGCCATTGGTGAGATCAAACAGGATCGCGCCGGGCACCACCGGCACCGGCGGGGCACTATCGCCCATCGGCAGCCCACGCCCGGCAGCGGACAGCAGCAGCGCCAGCTCATCCCCGGCGGCGAGGCCAAACACCGATCCGCCGGCCAGCGCCAGCCCGTGGGCACGCTCCACCAGATTGATGGGGTTCAGCGCGTCGGTCTCGCGCGTGCCGGGGCCACCGCCGCGTACCTCCACCGCCATCACGGCCGGCGCATCGGGCACGATCAACGTCACGCCGGTGCGAGCGCGATCGCATTGGGCATGGCCGACACAAAGGCCGGGAACATGGGTGATGCCGGGCAAGTACATTCCGCATCCATCGGCCGCAGGCGAAGCGGTTGCAACCCCGCTGCAACAGGCGCAGGTAAATCAGCCAAGCCATTCAAGGATCAAGGCCATGGTTGCCCCCGCCGTCGCCCATATCAACCGCATCGGCACCGCCTTGCCGCCCAATGACGTGCACGAGCCCTTCGTTGATTTCGTCGGCACGTTGATCAAGGAGCGACGGGATCAGTTGATTTTCAAGCGCTTGGTTGGTCGATCCGCCATCGATCATCGTTGGAGTTTTTTCACGCCGGCCAAGGACCCGGATGGTTTTACCGCCGATGCCGAAGGTTTTTATCGCCCCGGTGCCTTCCCATCCACTGCGCGGCGCATGGCGCGCTTTGCCGCCACGGCGCCAGGCCTTGCCGAACAGGCCATCGGTGGGCTGGCGCTTTCGGCCAAGGATATCAAGGGCATCACTCATCTAGTGGTGGCCAGTTGCACCGGCATGGTGGCACCGGGGATTGATCAGTTGCTGGTCAACCGGCTGGGCCTCGATCCGGGGGTGGAGCGCACGCATGTTGGCTTCATGGGCTGTTATGCGGCGGTCAACTCATTGCGATTGGCGCATCATTTCGTCCGGTCCGATCCGTCTGCCAGAGTTTTGGTGATCAATCTGGAGCTGTGCACCCTGCATTTTCAGGAAACCGGCGATCTGGAATCGCTGTTGGCCATGCTGTTGTTTGGCGATGGCTGTTCGGCGGCGCTGGTGACGGCGGAAGCCACTGGCCTGGCGCTGACCGATTTCAAGGCGGCCACCATTGCCGATTCGGCCGATGCCATCACCTGGAACATCGGTGATCAGGGTTTTGACATGCACCTGTCTGGCCGGGTGCCGCCGATCCTGCAACAGGCCTTGGCCGGGCCGGCTGGAGCCGATTTGCTGCACGGCCAACATCCTGATGATTATGGTGTTTTCGCCGTTCACGGCGGTGGCCGCGCCATTCTTGATGCGGTTGAGGCCGGGCTTGGCCTGGGGCAGGGCGCGCTGAACTGGTCGCGGGAGGTGCTTCGCGACTGTGGCAACATGAGCAGCGCCACGCTGATGTTCGTGCTGCAACGGATCATGGCCGGTATCGGCAGCAGTGTGCCGCGCGGGGCGCCGGGCTTTGGCGTGGCCTTTGGCCCTGGCCTTGCCGCCGAAAGTTTCCGTTTTCAAACAGTGGGTTGATGCACGATCTCGTCGCCTCCTGGCCGGCGGAGCCGCTGGACTTCTCTCGGCGGGCGGCCGGACCGGAGATCATGGACGATGATCGGCTGGATGCGGCCACTTATGCCGCGGTGATTGCCGATCTGGCCCGCGTGAACTGCATCACCCTGGCGCGGATTCCGACAATCAACTGGTTGAAAAACAAAACGAAAGATCTGGACAGCTTCACCCTCCTCGATGTCGGCTTCGGCCATGGTGACATGCTGCGCGCCATTGCGGCCTGGGCGCGGGGCGCGGGCAAGCGGGTGCGACTGGTGGGGGTGGACCTCAACCCCCGCTCCGCTCCGGCGGCAGCAGCCGCAACCAACCCGGAAGATGGCATCGAATATGTGACGGGCCTGGCTGAAACACTTGATTTCAAACCGGATTTCATCATCTCTTCGCTGGTCGCCCATCATATGGGTGACGCCGAACTGGCGGGCTTCATCGGCTGGATGCAGGGTGCAGCGGCGCGCGGCTGGCTGATCAACGATCTTCACCGCCACCCGATAGCCTGGCTGGGATTTCAAGCACTTGCGCGGATTTTCCGCTGGCATCCCATTGTGCGCCACGATGGCGCCCTGTCGGTGCGGCGGGCCTTTGTGCGCAGCGATTGGGCCAAGTTGTTGAAAACGGCTGATATCACGGCCGAAGTGCGCTGGCACATCCCCTTCCGTTGGACGGTGGCATCATGCAGCCGCTGATCATTGGCGGCGGGCTGGCGGGCTGCGCGGCGGCCATCGATCTGGCCCGCGCTGGGTTAAGACCTTGTTTAATCGAGAGAAATTCTGATCCGCATGACAAGATTTGCGGCGAATTCCTCAGCGGCGAAGCGGTGGCGGCGTTGGCCGGGCTGGGGGTGCAGCCGCTTGCGTTGGGGGCCGTTCCGATCACCCGCGTGGAGCTGTGGGCGGGCCGCCGCCAGGCCGCCGCCGCGCTGCCCTTTCCGGCGCTCAGCCTGTCGCGGCGCGTGCTTGATGCCGATCTG
This sequence comes from Sphingomonadales bacterium, assembly GCA_027485485.1. Lineage (GTDB taxonomy): Bacteria > Pseudomonadota > Alphaproteobacteria > Sphingomonadales > Sphingomonadaceae > Sandarakinorhabdus. The sequence goes on from JAIXQY010000074.1 coordinate 2,936, forward strand.
GTGGCCAGATCGGCGGCTTTGGTGTCCGAATATCATCCCGGCGTGGCGGTTTCGCTGGCGGCGGCTGGGGAAATTCGCACCAGCGCTGGCCCGCTGGCATCCAACCGCATCCTGATCGCCACCGGCAAGCATGATGTGCGTGGGGTGCCCCGCCCGGCCGGCCCGGATCAGATCGGGTTCAAGCAATATTTCGCTGCCCCGGCGCTGCACCGCCAATTGGCCGGCACGGTGCGGGTGGTGTTTTTTGATGGCGGCTATGCCGGCCTGCAACCGGTGGAGGGCGGCCGGCTCAACCTGTGCCTGCTCGCCGATGGCCCGCTCTATCGCAGTCTCGGCAGCTGGCCGGCGCTGCTCGATCATCTGTTGGCCCAGCCGGGCCTGGCCGCGCTGGGCGATGGCCAGGCGCTGCTGGCCAAACCGCTGGCGATCAGCCGCGTGCCCTATGGCCATCTGGCGCCGCCGGCTGGCGATGGCCTGTGGCGGCTGGGCGATCAAGCCGCGGTGATCCCGAGCTTCTGCGGCGACGGCATGGGCATCGCGCTCGAATCGGGCCGGATGGCGGCCAGCATGCTGGCCGCCGGAGCCAGCGCCGATGCGTATCAGGCCGCTTTGCTGGCCCGCACCCGGCGGCCGGTGCGGCTCGCCATGGCGGCGCTGGGCCTGGCCGAAACCCGGCTGGGCCGGCTGGCGGCCATTGCCGGCCTGGGCGCCATCCCCGGCGCGCTGGCCCTGCTGGCGCGGATGACGCGGGTTGCCGATCCCGGCCGGCTTGCGTCCGCCGCCTGAGGCTGGCACGGCCCCGCCATGGACCAACTGCCCATCTTCGTGAAACTCGCCGGCCGCCGCGTCATCCTGATTGGCGAGGGCGAACCGGCCGAAGCCAAGGCGCGGCTGATCCGTGCGGCCGGCGGCGAGATCGTGGCCGAAGCCGACGATGCCGCGCTGGCCTTCATCGCGCTGGAGGATGATGCCGAAGCCGCCGCCCACGCCGCCGCCGCCCGCGCGCGCGGGCTGCTGGTGAATGTGGTGGACAAGCCCGGCCTGTCCGATTTCCTGATGGGCGCCATCATCGATCGCTCCCCGGTGATCGTCGCGGTCTCCACCGGCGGCGCGTCGGCCAGCCTGGCCCGCGCCCTGCGCACCCGGCTGGAGGCGCTGCTGCCCGCCAGCCTGGGGCCGCTGGCCCGCGCCATCCGCGCCGCCCGCGCCGCCACCAACGCGCGCCACCCCACCCCGTCAGACCGCCGCCGCCTGTGGGAACGCGCGCTGGCGCAAGGCGCGCCGCTCGATCCCTTCGCCGCCCATGCCGACGTGGAAGCCGCCGTCACCACCACCATCGCCGGCAGCAGCGCCGCCGCGCCCGCGCTGTTGCACATCGCCGTCACCAACCCCGATCCGGGCGAGCTGACGCTCAACCAACTGAACGCGCTCGCCCGCTGCGACACATTGGTGGTGCATGGCGAGGTCGCCCCCGCCATCATCGACCGCGCCCGCCGTGATGCGGCGCGTTTGGACGCGGTGCCGGAACCATTGCCGGCTGGGTTGACGGTGGTGTTGGGGTGGCAGGCGTAAGGTAAAGCCTCCGGCGGGCAGGGTCGCAGACCCTGCACCCAACCGTTTTCACGCGGCCCTTCGCAACCATTTCATGTCATGCTGGCGAAGGCCAGCATCCATTGCGGAGCGGGTACCCAGGGTGCATGCAATGGGCACCGGTGGCACAGTGGATGCTGGCCTTCGCCAGCCTGACAGGGGCATGGAAAACAAGGCCACACTGAATCGAACGGGTGCAGGGTCTGCGACCCTGCCCGCCGGAGGCAATCTTCCTAAAACTCAACGCTTGATCGCGGCCGCCTGCACCACAATGTCGAACGCCGTGGTGATGCCCTTCACAAAGGCCACCCGTTCGACGTTCACATATTCATCCAGCGCGTGGGCGCGGAAGCCGCCGCCGCCGGCGCCCAGGGTGATGGCGGGGATGCCGAGGCTGATCGGGATGTTGCTGTCGGTGGAGGAGGGCATGAGTTCGGCGTCATAGCCGCCGGCTTTCAGCACGCGGGCGGCGGCTTGCACCAGCGGGTCGCTTTCCGGGGTGGTGCCGGCCGGGCGGTCCCCGATCAGTTCGGGCACGGCGCTGATCTTGCCATAGCGTGTATCGCGGGCGGCGTTTTCGGCGGCGACGCTGTCGGTGATGATCTGCAGGAACTGGGCTTCCAGCGCCTTCAGATTGGTGGTTGAGGCCGATCGCATGTCGAATTCGGCCAGGATCAGATTGGGGATGGAGTTGACCGAGGTGCCGCCGGCGATGGTGGAGGCGGCAAAGGTGGTCTTCACATCGGTGGGCGGAATGATCTTGTAGAGGCCTTGCACGGTGCCGGCCATCGCCGCCATCGGGTTGACGATGCCGAACGCGCCATAGCTGTGGCCGCCCGGCCCCTTGAAGGCAACGCGATAGCGGCGCGAGCCGACGCCGCCGTTGACGATGCGGGCGACATTGCTGCCATCAAAGCTGATGAAATCGCCGATGCGGGCTTTCAGCGGGCTGGCCGAGAACAGGTGGCGCACGCCGCGCAGATCGCCCTGGCCTTCTTCGCCGACATTGGCGACGAAGATGATATCGCGCGCCGGGGTGATCTTCGCCGCGGTGAGGGCGCGGTTGAAGGCCAGCAGGGCCGCCAGCGTGACCGTGGTGTCACCAATGCCGGGCGCGTGCAGCGTGTTGCCTTCGCGGCGCACCTTGATGGCGACATCGGGCGGGAACACCGTGTCGAGATGGGCGGCGACCATCAGCGCCTTGGCGGTGCGGTCCACGCCGGGGCGGGTGCCGATGACATTGCCGACGGCATCGACATGCACATCGGTGAGGCCCAGCGCCTTGAATTTTTCCGCCATGCGTGCCCCGCGCGCGGTTTCGCGGAACGGCGGGGCGGGGATTTCGGTGAGCTCGATCACCTCGGCAATCACCTGCTCATAATCGGCGGCGATGCTGGCGTGTGCGGCCTGCATCGCCTTTGACGGGGTGGCCGATTGGGCCAGCGCCGGGGTTGCAGTGGCGAGGAGGAGGGGGAGGAGAAGCGTGCGCATGCACTGCCTGTGCCATGGCCGGCGCACCCCTTGCAAGTGTGGCGACGCCCGCTTAATGTTCCAGTTCTGTTCTGGGCCAATTCTGTAATGGGAACGCGATGATGGCGAAGGGCAAGACCCGCTATGTGTGTCAGGCGTGCGGCGCGGTGGCGGCGCGCTGGGCCGGGCAGTGCGGCGATTGCAAGGAATGGAACACGCTGGCCGAGGAGGCCGCGCCGGTGTTCACGCCCTTTGCCGCCAAGCAATCGCTGCAATCGGGCGGGCGGCGCATCGCCATGGAAAGCCTGGCTGATGATGTGGCCCTGCCGGCGCGGCTGTCCACCGGCATTGCCGAGTTGGACCGGGCGCTTGGCGGCGGGCTGGTGGCGGGCAGTGTCACGCTGATCGGCGGTGATCCCGGCATCGGCAAATCCACCTTGCTGTTGCAGGCCGCCGGCAAGATGGCGCGCAGCGGGACCAGCGTCGCCTATGTGTCGGGCGAAGAGGCGGCCGATCAGGTGCGGCTGCGCGCGCGGCGGCTGGGATTGGCCAAGGCTGATGTGCAACTGGCCGCCGAAACCAATGTGCGCGATATCCTGACGACGCTGGGCAGCCAGAAGGCCGCGCCGGCGCTGCTGGTGATCGACTCCATCCAGACCATGCATTCGGACACGCTGGAAGGCGCGCCCGGCACGGTGAGCCAGGTGCGGGCGAGCGCGCAGGAGCTGATCCGCTTTGCCAAATTGTCGGGCTGTGCGCTGGTGCTGGTGGGCCATGTGACGAAGGATGGCCAATTGGCGGGCCCGCGCGTGCTCGAACATATGGTTGATACCGTGCTCTATTTCGAAGGGGAGCGCAGCCACCAGTATCGCATCCTGCGCGCCGTGAAGAACCGCTTTGGCGGCACCGACGAGATTGGCGTGTTTGCCATGGGCGCCGACGGGCTGGAGGAGGTGGCCAACCCATCCAGCCTGTTCCTGACCAATCGCGCCGAGGGCGCGAGCGTGACCGGCGCGGTGGTGTTTCCGGCGCTGGAGGGCACGCGGCCGGTGCTGTGCGAGATCCAGGCGCTGGTGGTGCGGGTGCCATCCGGCGCCACGCCGCGGCGGGCGGTGGTGGGCTGGGATTCCGGGCGGCTGGCCATGCTGCTGGCGGTGCTGGAAGCGCGCTGCGGCCTGGGGTTTGGCGGGCATGAAGTCTATCTGAATGTGGCCGGCGGTTTGCGCATTGCCGATCCGGCCGCCGATCTGGCGGTGGCCTGTGCGCTGGTGTCGGCGCTGACCGATCGGCCGTTGCCGGGCGATTGTGTGGCCTTTGGCGAAGTGGCGCTGTCAGGCGAATTGCGCGCGGCCGGGCTGGCCAGCTTGCGCCTGAAGGAAGCGGCGAAGCTGGGCTTTGGCCGGGCCTTTGTGCCCGATGGCACCACCGGCGGCGGCCCCATGCAGGTGGCGGGGTTCCGCACGATGAATGCGCTGGTCGATGCGCTGGGGCGGCCCGAGTGATTTGCGACATGATGTGTTTTGTATTGGCAACACACCCCGGTTCGGGCTAGGCGCTGCGGCCATGGACGTCATTTCTTCCCTGGCCGGTTTTGACTGGATCGTGCTGCTGATCGTTGGCGCGGCGGCGGGCTTTGGCCTGATGCGCGGTTTCATCGCCGAAGTGGCCAGCCTGGCCGGCTGGTTTGCCGGCTTTGTGGCGGTGCGCCTGTTCTACACGCCGGCCAAAGCGATCTTTGCCGAGGCCAGCGGCAGCGAGATGATCGGGGCCTTTGCCGCCGTGCTGGGGCCGTTTCTGCTGGCGCTGCTGGCGGTGAAGTTGATCGGCAGTTTCCTGTCGGGCGCGGCCAAGGGCAATCCGATCGGCGTGCTCGATCGCATCCTGGGTCTGGGCTTTGGCCTGGTGAAGGGGTTTCTGGTGGCCAGCCTGCTCTTCCTGCTGATCACGCTGGGCCTGCGCATCGTGCCCGGCGATGGCGGCCGGCCGGATTGGTTGGCCAAGGCGCGCACCACGCCGACGCTGGCGCTGGTGGCGAGTGCCATGGTCGGCTGGGTGGGGGAGGCCTGGAAACAGCAGCAGCAGTTGATCGATCCGCAGGCTGATCCGCATCTGGGCCTGCCGGGTTTTGGCGACGATGAACCGGCGGATGATGCCGAAGGTTATGACGGCAAGCAGCGCAGCGCCATCGACAGGCTGCTTGACGAACAGGAAAAAAAGTCGCCATCGACGGCGATATGACGATCCGGCTTTATAACACCGCGACGCGCGCCAAGGACGTGCTGCAACCGATCAATCCCGATCGGGTGACCATGTATGTCTGCGGCCCCACGGTGTATGGCCGCGCGCACATTGGCAATTTCCGCCCGGCCGTGGTGTTTGATGTGCTGCAGCGGCTGCTCCGCCATGTCTATGGGCCGGACCGGCTGGTCTATGCCCGCAACATCACCGACATTGATGACAAGATCATGGACCAGGCCCGGGCCGAGGGCGTGGGCATCGACGTGATCACCCAGCGCTATGAGGCGCTTTATCTGGAGGATGCCGCCACGCTGGGCGTGGAGCGGCCGGATCTGCACCCGCATGCCACCACCAGCATCCCGGCGATGATCGACATGATCGCCCTGCTGATCGCCAAGGGCCATGCATATGCGGCGCAAGGCCATGTGCTGTTCGATGTGGCCAGCCATGGCGATTATGGCCGCCTGTCGCGCCGCCCGCTGGAGGAGATGATCGCCGGCGCGCGGGTGGAAGTGGCGCCCTACAAGAAGAACCCGGCCGATTTCGTGCTGTGGAAGCCATCGACGCGCGATCAGGCCGGGTGGGACAGCCCGTGGGGCCGCGGCCGGCCGGGCTGGCACATCGAATGCTCGGCGATGATTGCCGAAAGCCTGGGGACCACCATCGATATTCACGGCGGCGGCATCGACCTGACGTTTCCGCACCACGAGAACGAGTGCGCGCAAAGCGCCTGCGCCCATGAGGGCGCCCCCCTGGCCAATATCTGGATGCACAATGGCTTCCTGAACTTTGGCGGCGGGGAAAAAATGTCGAAATCGCTGGGCAATGTGCTCAGCGTGGGCGATCTGGTCGAAGGCGGCTGGAGCGGTGATGAGATGCGGCTGGGCCTGCTCAGCGCCCATTATCGCCAGCCGTTGCAGTGGGATGAGGCGCTGCTCGGCCAGATGCGGGGCCGGCTGGACAAGTGGCTGCGCAAGCTGGGCGATGTGCCCAGGGGCGTGCGCCCGTCGCCGCCGCCGGCCGTGGTGGAGGCGCTGTCAGACGATCTCAACACGCCCGCCGCGCTGGCCGCAATCGCCGGGATCGAGCAGGACCGCGAGGCGCTGCTCGGCGCGCTGGCGTTCCTGGGCCTGCCGTCGCTGGGCGCGGAAAAGCATCGCGCCGCCAGCGCGCGCAGCGCCGATCCCGATGCGGCGCGCATCGATGCGCTGGTGGCCGATCGTGTGGCAGCGCGCAAGGCGAAGAACTGGGCCGAATCCGATCGCCTTCGCGATGCACTGGCCGCCGAAGGCATTGCGCTGGAAGACGGCCCGGCCGGCACGGTCTGGCGGCGGGTGTAGCGCAGCCGGCTTTGTGCTATAACGCCAGCCATGGCCACGAAACTCTCCGCCCCGCCGCCGCCGCGCTTTGTCGAGGTGGTCTCTGATCCCGAGATCCTCGGCGGCTGGCCGGTGATTCATGGCACGCGGATCCCGGCGGAAACCATCGTGGCCTGCATCAAGGCCGGCGAGAGCGATTATGATATCGTGCTGGCCTATCCCTACATGCCGCTGGGCGGCATTGATGCGGTGCGGCGCTGGGCAAAGGCGCAGGGCCTGCTTTGATCCGCTTCCTGATCGATGAATGCCTGTCACCGTCGCTGGCTGCGGCGGCCCATGTCCGTGGGTTCGAGGCGCATCATGTCAACTGGCTGGCGCTGAACACCCGTTCCGATCGGGCAATCATGCCGCAGATTGTTGGTGGCGATTTCACCTTCGTTACCAACAATGCCAAGGATTTCCTGCGCCTTTACCGGGGTGTTGACGTTCACGCCGGGTTGCTGATCATCATGCCATCCGTGGGGACCGCTGACCAACGCCGCCTGTTCGCCGCTGCATTGGATGCCATCATCGCTGCCGGCGCCGATATCACTGGCGAGCTGGTGGAGGTGGATCGCGATGGCACGGTGCGCTTTCGCCGCTATCCAGATCCGCTGGGCAATGATTAAGGTTCCCCATGGCTGACACGCTCTACAGCGCGGCGATTCTGCGCCTGAAACTGGCCGGGGAGGGTGCGCAGCGCCTGGCCGCGCCGGCGGGCAGCGCCACGCGCGTGTCGCCGGTGTGTGGCAGCAAGATCATTGCCGATGTGGCCATTGAGCATGGCCGCATCGCCGCCGTGGCGCTGGATGCCACCAAGGCCTGCACCTTGGGCCAGGCCAGTGCCGCCGTGGTGGCACAGGTGGCGCCGGGGCAGGATGGCGCCGCGCTGGCCGCCACGCGCGCCGCGCTCGCCGATTTCCTCGCCAGCCGGGCCGAAGCCGCGCCGGAAGGCTGGGCGATGTTCGCCCCCGCCCGCCCGCACCGCGCCCGCCACCCATCGATCCTGCTGCCATTGGATGCCGTGATCGCCGCGCTGGATGCCGCCTGATGGAGCATGGGTCCACCCTGCTGCGCGATGTGGTGGTGTATCTGGCCGCCGCGGTCGTGCTGGTGCCTTTGTTCGTGCGCTTCCGGTTGGGCGCGGTGCTGGGCTATCTCGCGGCTGGCATCCTGATCGGGCCATCGGTGCTGCGCCTGGTCGACAATGCCGAACAGACGTTGCAGTTCGCCGAATTCGGCATCGTGCTGCTGCTGTTCGTCATCGGGCTGGAACTGCAGCCATCGCGCCTGTGGGCGCTGCGCCGCGACATCTTCGGGCTGGGCGCGGCGCAGGTGCTGTTGTGCGGCTTTGCCCTCACCGGGCTGTTGCTGCTGCTCACCAGCCTCACCTGGGAAGCGGCGCTGGTGGTGGGCCTGCCGCTCGGCCTGTCGTCCACCGCGCTGGTGATGCAATTGCTCAACGAACGGCAACTGGCCGCGACGCCCTTTGGCGAACGCAGCTTTTCGATGCTGTTGTTTCAGGATCTGTCGATCGTGCCGATGGTCACCGTGGTGGCGGCGCTGTCGCGGGCGCCGGTGGCCGATCCGGTGCCGGGCTGGCTGATGGCGGCCAAGACCGCGGGCGCGCTGGCGCTGCTGGTGGTGATCGGGCGCTATGGCCTGCCGCGCCTGTTCCGCATCATCGGATCGCTGGGCGCACGCGAAGCCTTTGTTGCCGCCGCGCTGCTGTGCGTGATGGGCAGCGCGCTGCTGATGGCCAGCCTGGGGCTGTCGATGGCGCTGGGCGCGTTTGTCGCCGGCGTGATGCTGGCCGAATCGCCGTATCGTCACGCGCTGGAAACCGATATCGAACCGTTCCGCGGGCTCATGTTGGGCCTGTTCTTCATCGCCATCGGCATGAGCCTGGATCTGGCGGTGGTGGCCGCCAACTGGGGGCTGGTGATCGCGCTGGTGGTGGGGGTGATGGCGGTGAAAACCGCCGCGATCGCCGCACTCGCCCGCAGCTTCGGCACCGATTGGCAACGCGCCGTCAAGATGGGCCTGTTGCTGGCCCAGGGCGGCGAGTTCGGCTTCGTGCTGTTTGCCGAAGCTGAACGCGGCCTTTTGATCACCCACCAGGCGGCGCAATTGTTCGGCGCGGTCGTCACCTGTTCCATGGCACTCACGCCGCTGCTGTTCCGGCTGGCCGGGCGGATCTTTGCCATGCCCGATGCCGGCGCCGGCAGCCGCGACGGGCCGGAAAGCGCCGGCACCGCCGATCATGGCGGCCATGTCGTGCTGGTCGGCAGCGGCCGGGTGGGCCAGGTGATCGCCCAGATGCTGCGCGCCCGCGGCCAGGCCATCACCGCCATCGATCTGGATGCTGAACTCATTGATATCACCGCGCGCTTTGGCAACACGGTGTTCTGGGGCGACGGCACCCGTCTCGATATCCTGCGCAACGCCGGCATCGATACCGCCAGCGCGCTGGTGTTCGCCATCGATGGCCGGTGGGACCCGAAGGCCGTGCTGTCACCCATCCAGGCCGAATGGCCCGATCTGCCGATCATCGCCCGCGCCTTTGATCGCACCCACAATATCGCCCTGCGCCAGGCCGGCGTGGAACAGGTGGTGCGCGAAACGCTGGACGGCGCCGTGGCCATGGGCCGCGAAGTGCTCATCGCCCTGGGCACCACCGACACGCTGATCGACGCCATCGAAGCCGAATATCGCCGCCGCGATCTGGAACGGCTCGATCTGCAATTGTGCAGCGGTGATATCATGTCCGGCGCAGACACGATCATCCGGGGCGCGCTGGATTTCAATGCCCCCGATCCGGCCGCCCTGGGCGAAATCCCGCCGGCTTGATGGGCTAGCCACTTGGTCTAAACTGCTAGACAATCGCTCTGCCTGGTCATATCATGGCAACCATGAACCGCCCCGCCACCCAATTGAACGTGCGATCGGCCTTTGCCCGCGAACGGGCAGCGGCACTGGCACGTGCCACCGGCATGACCACCACGCAGGTGGTGGAGGAAGCGCTGCGCGCCTATACCCCGCCCGTGGTGACGCCGCCCGGCGCGCTGCAACGGCGCGGCCGCCTGTTGGTGCGGCCGGGTGCAGAGACTGTTTCGCTGGCCGCAACCAATGCCGCCCTTGATGCGGCGCGTGAAGGCCGTTGAGCCGCCGCCTGATCCTGGTTGATACCAATGTGATCGTGGCGGCATTGGCCGAAGTCCACGAACATCATGCGCCATCATTGGCGCTGTTTGATGCCGGGCTTGATCTGGCCGTGGCGGCGCATTGCTATGCCGAAGCCTTCACCACCCTCACACGGCGCGGCGATCATGCCCCGTTTCGCTGGCCGGCAAACGAAGCCTGGGCCGCGCTGGAAAGCGTGGCCGCCGTCACACGTCTGGTTGGCCTCTCGCCTGCGCAAGGGTTTGCCGCCGTGCGCGATTTCGCCGCCGCCGGCCACATTGGCGCGCGCATCTATGATCACCTCATCGCCCGCGCCGCACAGGCCGCCGGTGCCACGACGCTGGTGACATGGAATGTCGCGCATTTTCAGGGCCTGGTGGCGGATGCGATCGATGTGCGGACGCCGGCCATGCTTGTTGTGGGATAGAGGCGAGGCAGCATAAGCGGACGGAGAAGGGGGACTGAAAGGGCCTCCGGCGGGCAGGCCTCCACCCGTTTGGGTGAATACGGACCAATTGGCGAACTTTGTCATTATGAACTTGCGCGGTTTGAGATGAAATTCGGTTGGCGCGTCAGGAAACAGCATCTGACTGCTCTTGCAACACAAGCAAATTCAGCTATTTTTTGATCATGATTTTCGATCAGCACATCGACAAGATGGTAAACCTGTTTGCAGATCAGTTCTTTTTGGATGGGGATGCTTATCTTTACAGAAAAGGGATGAAAGCTGCACCGATACGGGTTGCGAAGGTCGAGCGTGACGAGTTTGTTGAAGCCTATCGACGCCATGCGCGCATTGGCTTTTGGGCGATGTTTCTGTCATTGTTATTCTTGTCTACGCTGTTGATTGGCGTTTCCATGTCTAACGAGGCCGTCGATGTCGAAACTGGCGCCTATGTGATTGTTGGGTTCGTGTCGGTCCTATACCTCGGACTAAACCTTCACGCATGGAACGCGCCTTATCGAGCCTTGCGGCACCGCGCCTCCGCGGGCGTTGCACTGACGACGAAAGAAGTCAGGCGAATGGCGTTCGACAAGATCAGTTACGGCGAGCTTGCCGGCGTTGCAGTTGGTAGTTTGTACTTTGTGTGGATCGCATGGGACAAGCATGGTGGTTTCATCGGCTGGGGCCGATTCTGGATGTGCTTTGCCGGGCTGATGATGCTGGTTGCTGTAGTGCAGGCCGTTCGCAAGTGGCGGCACGAGCGTTCCTGAAAGAACCCGCAACGCCCGCTCAGCCTCACGTCCCCGCGTACCATTCATAGCCGCGATCCGGCCAGTAACCGCCCTTGCCGCCGCCGAAGGGGGCCAGGCTTTCGGCTACCACGATCTGCATCAGATATTTGGCCTGCTTGTATCCCAGTTGGCGTTCGACTCGCAAGCGGATGGGGGCGCCGTTGCCGGTGCTGAGCGGTTGGTTGTTGAGGCTGTGGGCCAAGATGGTCTGGGGGTGGAAGGCGTCGACGAGGTCGATGCTTTCATAATAGCGGCTGGATGATTGCAGGCCGCCCTTGCTGGCTTCGCCGCCATAATCATCGGCGCACAGGAAGACGATGTAGCGCGCGCCGTCACGCAGGCCGGCGGCTTTGAGGATGTGCGAAAGCTGGGGCCCGGTCCAGCCGCCGATGGCGCTCCAGCCTTCCACACAATCGTGGCGGGTGATCTGGTTGCGTTGCGGCAGGGCGCGCAGTTGGGGGAGGGTGAGGGCGAGTTCTTGGGTAACGAGGCCCGTCACCTTCAGGCGCCAATCGGTGAAATTGCCGGCGGCGAGGCGCTGCCATTCGGGGTTGGTGGGTTCGTGGGTGCCGTTCACCTTGAAGATGGGGGAGATATCGGCGGCGCTGAATTCGCGCGCCAGCCCGTCGCGGCCGACCAGGCGTTGCCAGCGCATGGTGGCCTGTTCGGCCGATCCGATCACCGCCTTGGCGGTGGGATTGCGGGTGAGCGCGTCACAGCCGGTGAGCATCAGGCCGGCGGGCAGGGCGGTGAGCAGTTGGCGGCGTTTGAGGATGGTGGGGGGCAGGATCATTTCTCGCCTCCGATGGTCATGCGGCCGGTGATCATCGCGCCAATCTGGCGGATGGGGCCGGAGAGGAGGACGAGCAGGACGTGCAGGATGAGGAAGCCGGCAATGCCGCTCATGGCGATGAAGTGCACCGAACGCGCCGATTGGCGGCCGCCCCACAGCGCATCGAGGAAGGGCCAGGCCGCGTCCATTCCCGGTGACATGGCGAGGCCAGTCAGGATGACGGTGGGAATGAGGATCAGCGTGACGCCGGCATAGGCCAGGCGTTGCAGCACTTCATAGGACAGCGCCGCCTCGCCCTTGGGGAAGTTGAGTTTCGCATGTTCGACAATGTCGTGCCACAGATGGGCGGGGCTGAGCTGGCGGCGTTGGGGCAGGATGTCGCGCGTCAGCCGGCCGGAGAGCAGGCCGTAGCCGAGCCAGGCCAGTCCGTTGAGGATGATCACCCAGGCAAAGAAGAAATGCCAGCTGCGGGCAGTGGCCAGGTCACGGCCGGAGGGCAGGGTGGCCCAGTGCGGGAAGGCGACGATGTTGGGCGTGCCCTTCGGCGATTGCGACACGCCGATGACGCCGGTGGTGGTGAAACGCGTGCCGGCAATGTCGATCCAGCCGGTCGGGTTGCGCCATGGCGGTGACGCGCCGGTTTCCAGCCAGATGCGTTCCCGCTGGTCCACCGATCCGGCATCGCCCCAATAGAGCCGCGGATGGGCGCCAAAGATGTTGAGGCCGGTCATCAACAGCATGATGATGGCAAGGGCGTTCAACCAGTGGGTGGCGCGCACCAGCCAATGGTGGCGCAGCACGCGGCGCGTTGGGCGCGGCGCCGGCAGATCAAGTGCCGGGATTTCAGGCGGGGGGGCGGTGCTGGCCATGTGTGTCCTCTACCGCTGGTTCGGGGCGGCGCAGCAATGGGTTACATTGCCGCGAAAAAATCGCCATCATCGCCGCCATGCTGCGCATTTTTTCCGCCACCGGCAACCGCGTTCTGGCTGACGGCGAAGCCCTGCCTGCCGAGGCGGTGTGGATCGATCTGCTGAATCCCACTGCCGATGAGGAGGCGCTGGTGGAGACGGCGCTGGGCTTTGGGGTGCCAACCGCGGATGACATGGCCGAGATCGAGACATCCAGCCGGCTCTATCTTGAGAATGGCGCCATCGTGATGACGGTAACGCTGGCCACCGGGATCATCACCGAAACGCCGGAAACCTGCGCCGTGAGCTTTGTGCTGGGTCGCAAGCATCTGGTGACGGTGCGATACCACGAGGTGCGCAGTTTCGATCGCTTTGCCGGCCAGGCCAGCCGCACCCCCGAACTGTGTGGCGGGCCGGCGCTGGCGTTGATGGCGCTGATCGATACGATCGTGGACCGGCTGGCCGATGGCATCGAACATGTTGGCCGCGAGGTGGACGCGATTTCGCGGGCGGCGTTCCGCCGGGCTGACATCAAGGAGCGCGGCCGCCAGCAGCGGCGATCCAACCTGGCGCTGCAGGCGCTGCTCAGCCGGCTGGGCGGGGCGCAGGATGCGCTGTCGAAAGCGCGCGAATCGTCGGTGTCGCTGGCCAGGGCATTGTCGTTCCTGCAATTTGCAGCGGCGAAGGAGGCCGGGCTTTCGGCCCAGATCAAGACCCAGCTGCGCGATCTGGCCAGCCTGTCGGATCAGACGAATTTCATCGGCAGCAATCTCACCTTCCTGCTGGATGCGACGCTGGGCCTGATCAGCATCGAGCAGAATGCGGTGTTCAAGATCTTTTCGGTGGCCAGCATCGTGTTCCTGCCGCCCACATTGGTTGCCGGGATTTACGGGATGAACTTTGCCCATATGCCGGAACTGCAATGGCCGTGGGGCTATCCGATGGCGCTGGCCATCATGCTGGCCGCCGCGATCCTGCCCTATGCCCTGTTCCGCTGGCGCGGGTGGTTGTGAGCATCACGGCTTGTCGAGCGCACAGCCATATTCGGGATCAAAGCGCGCGGTGCGGCTGGAGAGCAGAGGCACGCGGGCGGTGACGGTGCGCTTTTGCGTGTCATCCTCCACCGTGACGATCTCGGTGCCGGGTTCGCGGTCGGTCTCGCAACTGGCCATGTCGCGGCCGCCGACATAGCGGCAGGAACAGACGACATGGGCGATATAGCCGGTGGCCAGCGCCGCCTGTCTGCCGGTGGTGGAATAGCGCAGGCCCAGCCAGCCGCCCGCCGCCGCGGTGAGCAGCAGCACCGGTGCCCAGACCAGCCAGCGGATGCGGCGTGGCGATTGGGGTGGCGGAATGGGCGGTGACGTGTCACTTGCCAGCATGGGGGCAGGGCCTTTAGCGTGAGAATGATGACACGGTGCGGAAAACTCGCCCGGCTGGCAAGCCTGATCCTCGCTGCACTGGCGGGCGGGGCGGCGTGCGCGCAGCCGGTGCCCACGCCGCCGGCGCGGATTGCGCCCACGGCGCCGGCTTCGGCCCTGCCGGCCGCCGATGCGTTTTTCACCGATCCGGCGCTTGGCGAAACCCGCGCGCTGATCGTGATTCGCGATGGCCAGCGCATTTATGAGCGTTATGGCACCGGCATCGGGCCAGGCACCCGGCTGATCAGCTGGTCGATGGCGAAATCCATCACGTCAACGCTGATTGGCGAACTGGTGGCCGATGGCCGGCTTGAGCTGGACGTGCCGGCCCCGGTGCCGGAATGGAAGAACGACAAGCGCGGCAAGACGACCTTGCGCCAGTTGCTGCACATGGCATCTGGCGTGCAGCATATCGAAGCCGGGCCAAAGCCTGAGATTGCCGACACCAACCGGGCGCTGTTTGCCGACACCTCGGCCGATATCTACAAGGCCGCCGTTGCCGAACCGGCCGAAGTGGCGCCGGGCACGCGCTTTCAATACAACACGCTGACCACGCATATCCTGGCGCGGATCGTGGCCGATGCGGTGGCCCCCGGCGCCGATCCGGCGACACGGCGGGCGAAAATGCGGCAGTTCATCAACGATCGCCTGGCCGCGCCTGCGGGCATGCCATCGCTGCTGTGCGAATTTGATCCGGCGGGCAATCTGCTGGGCGGCTCGCTCTGCCATGCCACGGCGCGCGACTGGTCGGCCTTTGGCCAGCTCTATCTGGATGGCGGCGTGGTGGCCGGGGTCCAGGTGGTGCGGCCGGACTGGGTGCGCTTTGTCACCACGCCCTCGCCGGCCAATCCCGGTTATGGCGGGCAATTCTGGCTGAACCGCCGTCCGGCCGATGGCCAGGACCAGGCGCTGTTCTGGCGCGCCGGCCCGGTCGATGCCTTTGCCGCCATCGGCCATCTTGGCCAATATGTGATCGTGGTGCCCTCCAAGCGGCTGGTGATCGTGCGGCTGGGCAAGACGCAGGATGATGGGCTGCAGCCGGTGCGCGATGGCCTGGCCCGGCTGGTCGCGGCGGTGCCGAAATGAGCGATTATCGCCTGATCGACATCAAGCTGGACGAACGCACCATCCTGTGGCGCAACGCCGATATCGAGCAGGAGCGCCGCGTTGCCATCTTCGACCTGCTGGAAGGCAATGAATTCAGGCCGGTGGCCGCATCCGAAGCCGGCCATCACGGGCCCTACAAGCTGCTGCTCGGCGTGGAGGATGGCCGGCTTGAAGTGACGGTTTCAGACAAGGACGACCTGCCAGTTGATCAGTTCCAGGTGGCGCTGTCTCCGTTCCGCCGCACCATTCGCGAATATTTCGCCATCTGTGACAGTTACTATCAGGCCATCCGCC
Source organism: Sphingomonadales bacterium (assembly GCA_027485485.1). Lineage (GTDB taxonomy): Bacteria > Pseudomonadota > Alphaproteobacteria > Sphingomonadales > Sphingomonadaceae > Sandarakinorhabdus. Next base: position 18,534 of record JAIXQY010000074.1, read on the forward strand.
AATCCAGCCCGCAGCAGATCGAAACCATCGACATGGCCCGGCGCGGCATCCACAATGATGCGGCCGAGATGCTGAAAGAGCGGCTGGAAGCCCGCGCCATCGTCGATTTCGATACGGCGCGCCGGCTGTTCACCCTCATTTGCGTGCTTCATATCAAAGGCCACTGATGTCCGTATTGTCTGACCGCTGGATCCGTGAACAGGCGCTGGCCACGGGGATGATCGAGCCCTTTGTGGAACGGCAGACCCGCGGCGGCTGCATTTCCTATGGGCTGTCGAGCTATGGCTATGACGCGCGGGTGGCCGACGAGTTCAAGATCTTCACCAATGTCGATTCCGCCGTGGTCGATCCCAAGGATTTCAACCCCAACAGCTTTGTCGACCGCAAGACCGATGTGTGCGTGATCCCGCCCAACAGCTTCGCGCTGGCCCGCACGGTGGAATATTTCCGCATCCCGCGCGATGTGCTGGTGATCTGCCTGGGCAAATCCACCTATGCCCGCTGTGGCATCATCGTGAACGTCACCCCGCTGGAGCCCGGCTGGGAAGGCCATGTGACGCTGGAATTCTCCAACACCACGCCGCTGCCGGCCCGCATCTATGCCAATGAAGGCGCCTGCCAGTTCCTGTTCCTGAAGGGCAACGAACCCTGCGAGGTGAGCTATGCCGACCGGGCCGGCAAATATATGGGCCAGAAGGGCGTGACCTTGCCGAAATTGTGAATTCTGGCTATATTTGGCCCGAAAGGATCGGAAAATGGCCAGTTATTCGGTGGTGGAAGCGAAAGACAATTTCTCCGCCCTGATCGACGCGGTGGAAGCCGGCGAAGAGGTGGTGGTGACCCGCCATGGCAAACCCGTCGTGCAGTTCGTGCGGCCCATCGCGCAGGCGGTCGATCCCGAATGGGCTGCCCGCCGTGACGCGGCGATGGCGCGGCTGGCCGAATTGCGCAACCGGATACCCTTCAGCACGGTCAACAGCGTTGATATCATTCGACAGATGCGGGACGAGGGCCCTTGAGGCTTTATCTCGATGCCAGCGTTCTGGTGCCTTTGTTTGTCACAGAGGCGCGTTCGTCTGTCATGGCGGCGATAGTGAATGGCCTGACCGTTCCGCCTTTGGTGAGCAATTTTGCCGCCGGTGAGTATTCATCCGCCATCGCGCGGCGGTTTCGCATGGCGCAGCTTTCCGCCAATGATGCGTCGGATGTGCTGGAGGCGTTCGATGCCTGGTCTGTCGCTATGGCGCAGCCACTTGAAATTGAAGCGCATGATATTGGCCTCGCCGCAGCGCTCGTCCGTCGCTTTGATCTGAAGCTGCGCCTGCCTGATGCCATCCACCTCGCGGCCTGCCAGCGCCGGGGGCTGACGCTGGCCACGCTTGACGACATGCTGGCCGATGCGGCCCGGGCACTCGGAGTCGCGCATATCGTCCCCGCCTGAAACAATATTGGCCAAGCGGCCCTCCTGCCGCTAACGCCAGCCGATGAACGCGCCCGCCACCTCCACCCGCGACGGCCTGATTGCCGGCTTTGGCGCCTATATCATGTGGGGGCTGTTGCCGCTCTATCTGCGGCTGATGCAGGGCATCCCGGCCAGCGATGTGCTGGCCCACCGGGTGGCGTGGTCGCTGCTGGCGCTTACCCTGGTGATCACGCTGGTGGGTGGCTGGAAGCGGTTGCCGGCCTTGCTGGCCAACCGGCGCATGCTGCTGTTGCTGCTGGGTTCGGCGGTGGCGATCGGGGTGAACTGGCTGGTCTATACCTGGGCGATCCTGAACGGCCATGCGCTCGACACCTCGCTCGGCTATTTCATCAATCCGCTGCTCAACGTGCTGTTTGGCGTGGCGTTGCTGGGTGAACGGCTGAACCGGTTGCAATGGGCGGCGGTGGCGCTGGCGGCGCTGGGCGTGGCGGTGCAGACGATATCGCTGGGCTATCTGCCGTGGGTCAGCCTGGTGCTGGCGCTGTCGTTCGCCATTTATGGCCTGATCCGCAAGCAGGCGGGGGTGGATGGGCTGTCGGGCCTGATGGTGGAAACCTTGTTGCTCGCCCCGCTGGCCATGCTGTGGCTGGGCTTTGGCGCAGCAAGCCCCGCCAGCCTGAGTGGCCAGCAATGGGCGATATTGATCGGCATGGGCGGCGTCACCATCCTGCCGCTGCTGTTGTTCGGCCGGGCGGCGCGCATCCTGCCGCTCACCACGCTGGGGCTGATCCAGTATCTGTCCCCCACGCTGGTGATGATCGAGGCGGTGACGCTGTTTGGTGAAGACTTGTCTCCGGCGCGGCTGGCAGCCTTCTCCTGCATCTGGGCCGGATTGGCGCTCTACACCTGGTCGCTGCGGCCAGTGGCGCAAGCCGCGACAAACCGCTAAGGCGGAATCATGGACAAGATCGTCATCCGCGGTGGCCGCCGCCTGCAAGGCCGCATCCAGATTTCCGGCGCCAAGAATGCCGCATTGACGTTGATGCCGTGCGCCCTGCTTACCGATGAGCCGTTGGCGCTCCGGAACCTGCCGCGCCTTGCTGATATCGATACCTTCGGCCACCTGCTCAACAATCACGGGCTTTCAACCACCATCGAAGGCACCAAGCCCGAAGAGTTCGGCCGTGTGATGACCGTGCGCGCCAACCGGATCACCTCCACGGTTGCGCCATTTGATATTGTCCGGAAAATCCGGGCTTCGTTTCTCGTGCTGGGGCCGCTGCTCGCCCGCGCTGGCGAGGCGACCGTGTGGTTGCCCGGCGGCGATGCCATCGGCGGCCGGCCGATCGATTTGCACCTGCAGGCGATGCAGGCGCTGGGCGCGACCATCGATGTCGCCACCGGCTATATCAAGGCCACGGCCAAAGGCGGCCTTGCCGGCGGCCGTTATCGCTTCCCGATCGTCAGCGTCGGTGCCACCGAAAATGCCCTGATGGCAGCGGTGTTGGCGCGCGGTTCGTCGGTTCTGGAAAACGCCGCGCGCGAACCCGAAATTGTCGATCTGTGCAAATGCCTGGCGGCCATGGGCGCCCGGATTGATGGCGTTGGCACCGATACGCTGCACATCGAAGGCGTGCCCAATCTTCATGGTGCCACCTACACCGTCATGCCCGACCGGATTGAAGCAGGTTCCTATGCCTGTGCCGCTGCCCTTACCGGCGGTTCGGTGGAACTGGTGGGCGCCGCCGTTGACGACATGGGGGCCACCATCGACGCGCTGCGCGCCGCCGGGGTGACGGTCACCGCCACGGCCGATGGTCTGGCGGTCAGCGCCGATGATGGCCTGGATGGCATCGAGATTGAAACCGCACCCTTCCCCGGCCTGGCCACCGACATGCAGGCGCAGCTGATGGCGATGCTGCTGCTGGCCCGGGGCCGGTCGCGGGTGACCGAAACGATCTTTGAAAACCGCTTCCGCCACGTGCCCGAACTGGTGCGCATGGGTGCCGACATCAGGGTGGAGGGGCGTTCTGCGTTGGTCACCGGGGTCGCATCGTTGCGCGGTGCGCCGGTGGTCGCCACCGATCTGCGCGCCTCCATGAGCCTGATCCTGGCCGGCTTGGCGGCAAGTGGCGAAACGGTGGTGAGCCGCATCGATCACCTCGATCGCGGCTATGAGCGGCTGGAGGAAAAGCTGCAAGCCGTGGGCGCTGATATCCAGCGCATCGGTGATGACTAGGCCGCTGACGCTCCTGGGTCAGGAGCCGGGGGATATCGAGACATTTTCCGCGCTGCTGCAGGATGCGACGCTGCGGCTGGTGGATGTTGGCTTTGACCGCAAGGCGCGGCGGCTGGCCCTGTTGATCAACCGTTATCGCCGCGAAGTGGCAGCGCCCAGCCGCATCCGCAGTGCTTTGCGCGTTGAAACGGTGGAGGTCGTGCAGCGCGCCGGCTGGTCCAATGATCCCGAAGCCGTGACCGCCATCCTGTCGCTGTCGCAAGATGGTGACTGGCTGGTGATCACCTGCGCCGGCGGCATCGCCATCCGCGCCCGGGTGGAGGTGATCGACCTGGTGCTGGAGGATATCGGCGAACCCTGGGCGACGACGCGGGTGCCGGATCACGGGTGAGAGCCCACCCCCGACCCCTCCCGCGTGCGGGAGGGGAGAAGAATGAAACTCCCCTCCCGCTTGCGGGAGGGGCTGGGGGTGGGTTTCAGGGCAAGCGCCGTCGCACCAACGTCAGCACCGCCGCCGCCGCCAGCGATTTGGCTACCGCCCCCGGCAACAGCATCGCCAGCGCCGCCACATCGCCGCCGCGAAACGCGATCACCGCTCCGCCCAGCGCCAGCAGCAGGCCATGGCAAGCCAGCATCAGCCCCAATGTGCGCCGCCAGCCCGAGCCAGATTCCCAGCGCATCGCCAGCCGCGCCGCAATCGGCAGCGCAATCAGGAAACCGGCACTGAATCCGCCCATCGCCAGTAGCCCGCCCTTCATGCCGGCCAGCACCGGCAGGCCCAGCGCCGCCAGCGCCATCCAGCCAAGCACGCCGAACACTCCAGCCCCGCCAGCCAGCGCGCCGGCCAGGCAGACGATCAGCGATTGCAGGGTGATGGGCACTGGACCCAGTTCGAGCGACAGCGGCGCACAGGCGCACAGGGCCGCAGTGGTGAGCGCGCCGCCCCACAGCGGCGAAACAGCGCGTTGCATCAATTGCCGGCGGAAACGCTGCCGGTTTTCTTCATCGCGCCGGCCACTTCAGGCGGCATATAGGATTCGTCATGCTTGGCCAGGATGGTTTCGGCCCGGAATTGCCCGGTGGCCGGATCGATGCGGCCTTCGGCGATCACGCCCTGGCCCTCGCGGAACAGATCGGGGAGGATCCCGGTGTAGGTGACGGGCACCGTCTGCGCCATGTCAGTCACCACAAATCGCACCGTGGCGCCGTCGCGCACGATCGATCCGGTTTCGACCATGCCGCCCAGCCTTATGGCGGCAGTGGGGGCCGGGCCCTTTTTCAGATCGGACGGGGCATAGAAATAGGTCGCCTTTTCGCCCAGCGTCGAAAAGGCCAGCGCACCGGCGCCGCCCAGCGCGGTGAGCGCGCCGACCACCAGCCAAAGGCGTTGATGTTTGGCTTTCATCGGCGCTTCGACTCCTCGGCCTTTTTCTCGGCGCTGCGCATCGACACAAAGGCCCAGATCAACAGGCCCAGCAGCCCGACCAGCGTGATGGCATAGGCCGGCCAGATGAAATTGGCCCACAGATCGGGGCGGGCAACCACGCCTTCGGTCATGCCCCAATCCTCATGCCAAAGCCTCTGCCATGCGCCGGCTGCGCGCCTCAACCCGTTGCTGGGCCAGCATCGCCCGCATCCGCATCAAGACGATGGCGGCAAACAGGAAGCTGAACCCGGCGACCGACAGCAGCAACGGCGTGAGCAGTTCCGGTGCAATCTTCGAACTGGCGTTGACCACCGAAATCGAACTGCCTTGGTGCAGCGTGTTCCACCATTCCACCGAATATTTGATGATCGGCAGATTGATGACGCCCACCAGCGCGAGAATGGACGAGGCGCGGGCCTCGCCGCCCTTTTCGGCTTCAGACGCGCTGAGCGCCAGATAGCCGAGATAGAGGAACAACAGCACCAGCATGGAGGTCAGCCGCGCATCCCACACCCAATAGGTGCCCCAGGTCGGCTTGCCCCACAGGCTGCCCGACACAAGGCAGATGGCGGTGAAGGCCGCGCCGGCCGGCGCAATGGCGCGCGCGGCGATGGTGGCCAGCGGGTGGCGCCAGATCAGCGCGGTGGCCGATGCGATGGCCAGGCTCATGTAACCGCCCGCGCCCAGCCAGGCGGCCGGCACGTGGACATACATGATGCGCACGCTCTCGCCCTGCTGATAATCCGGCGGGCTGGCGAACAGGCCAATCCACAGCCCGGCCGCGGTGAGCGCCAGGCCAAGCAGCGCCACGATCGGCGTGGCAACACGGGCGATCTTCAGGAATCGCGTGGGATTTGCGTAACGATGCACAGCCGCCTTCTAGTCAGGTGGCGGGGGTGAGGGAAGGGCCTCTCTTGCCGCGTGGCTTACCAGTCGGTGATGCGCACCGACCAGTAATCCCCGTTGAACAGCCTGGTCACCTTGCCGTCCTTCTCCTCGAATCGCACCACCTCGCCGATGCTGCCGCCGCCGGTTGGCGCCATCAGGCGGAACCGGCCATCGCCCAGCGGTTCCAGCACGGTGCGGGTTTCGGCCGCGCTGGCATTGTCTGCCAGCAGGACCAGTTGCTTGTTGAGCAGCACAACCTGGGTCACGCCATCATCGCTGCTGCGATAACGGCCGGCAAAGCGCGCCCAGCTTTCGTCCCACATCACCGGCGGCTTGGGCTTGGCGGCCTTGGCCACCGCGTCGCCCACCGTTGCCATCAGCTGGCTGGCAATCTCGCCGGGGCCCGAATCATTGGTGTTGGTGAGCACGATCACGCCCACCTTGTCGTCCAGCTGCACCCGGGTCATGGTGGTGTTGCCGGGATAGCCGCCGCCATGGCCCACATAGGTGCGGCCCTTGATGCGGCTGTGATCAAAGCCCAGGCCCGATCCGCTCTCCCAGGTCTCGTCCACGCTGCGCACCCTCAGCGCTTCGCGCCAGCTGCCGGCGCTGAGCACATTGTCCCCGCCGGCCTTGGGCGCACGGCGGAACTGGGCCGAGATGAACTTGGCCAGATCATTGACGTTTGACGACAATCCGGTGGCCGCGGCCATGCCCTTGGCATCCACGAACGGCAGCACCCGGCGCGTGCCTTCGGGCGTGCGCACGCCATAAGGGGTGGCAAGGCCCGGATCGGGCTTGTCGATGCTGGTCGCCGCCATGTTCAGCGGTATCAGGATGTTGGCCGTCACATAATCGGCCCAGCGCTGGCCGGTCACCTGCTCCACCACCAGCCCGGCAATGGCAAAGCCCAGGTTGGAATATTTCCAGCGCGTCTGCGGCGGGAAGGGCGCCTTGCGGCTGGCCATCAGTGCCTTCAGCTCGGCCTCGGTCGGGAATTTGTAGCTCGACCAATGGTCGCCGGCCTCGCGCGGAATGCCGGCGCTGTGGGACAGCAATTGCTCTATGGTGATCGGCCCATCGTCCGGCCCGGCCGGCTGCAGGGTGAACCACGGCAGATGCTTCACCACCGGATCGTCCAGCCGCAGCTTGCCCTGTTCGCGCAGCTGCAGGATGGCGATGGCGGCGAACAATTTGGAGTTGGACGCGATGCGGAAACGCGTGTCGGCCGTCATCGGCTTTTTGGCGGCGACATCGGCAAAGCCGAAGCCTTTCGACCACACCAGCTGCTGATCCTGCACCACGCCGACAGCCACGCCGGGCAGGCCGCGATAGGCGATCTGGCCCTCCATCCAGGCGCTGAACAGACGGGTGGCGGCGGCGACGTCGGGGTTTTCGGCGATGGCGGCTGGCGGTGGGCTTTGCGCGAAGGCCGGTGTGGCGAGCAGCAGGGCGAGTGCGATGGTGCGGTGAAGCATGGTTTTCCCCCGTGGTGATATGGGGGAGGCTAGCAGGTTGCAGGCGGTTGCCAAGCGGTGCGACCCACCCCCACCCTCTCCCGCAAGCGGGAGGGGAGCTGTTCGGTCCTTGCGCACTCTGCTCCCCTCCCGCCTGCGGGAGGGGTCGGGGGTGGGAAACCCTATCCCAACCGCGCCAGCGCCGCCGCCAGCCGCTCCGCCTCCGCGCTGCGCGCTGCATGGTCCTCACGCGCCTTTTCCACCGCTTCCGGCTTGGCCTTGTCGGTGAAGCCCGGGTTGCCCAGCCGCCCGGCCAGCGCATCGCGTTCCTTGATCGCGGCGGCCAGCGCCTTGTCGAGCCGGGATTTCTCGGCGGCCAGATCAACCACATCGCCGATGGGCACGAAGATGGTCGCTTCGCCATGCACCACCTGCAGCCGGCCACCGGGCGCGACCTCGCCGGGCAGGATGCGGGCCAGGCGTTCGATCACGGCAGCATTGGCGGCCAGCCGGGCCAAAGTTTCGGCCGATGCGCCTTCCACGGCATAGGCCAGCTTGGCCGATGGCGGCACGTTCACCTCGGTGCGGGCGGAGCGGACTTCGGAAATCAGCCCGATCAGCCAATCGATGTCGGCGCTGGCTGCGGCATCTTCGGGCAGCGCATCGGTGGCGACCCACTGCGCCAGGATCAGATCATCGCGGATGGCCAGCTTGCTCCACAGTTCTTCCGTGATGAACGGCATCACCGGGTGGAGCATGACCAATATCTGATCGAGCGCCCAGCCGGCCACCGCGCGGGTTTCGGCGGCCACGGCCGCATCGGCGCCTTCGGCCAGCAGCGGCTTGATCAGTTCCAGATACCAGTCGCAGAAGCGGCTCCACACCAGCCGGTAGATGGCGTCGGCATAGGCATCGAAGCGGAAATCGGCGATGGCCTGTTCCAGCGCGCGGGCGGTGCTGCGCACCTCGCCGATGATCCAGCGATTGACCGGTTGGGCAGCGGCCGGCGGCAGCGGCGAGGTGCTGCCGGCGATGCCGTTGGACTGGGCAAAGCGCGCGGCGTTCCACAGCTTGGTGGCAAAGTTGCGATAGCCTTCGATGCGGCTTTCGCTCAGCTTGATGTCGCGCCCCTGCGTTTCCATCGCGGTGAGCGTGAAGCGCAGCGCATCGGCGCCGTATTTGTCGATCAGCACCAATGGATCGACGGTGTTGCCCTTGGTCTTGGACATTTTCTGCCCCTTGGCGTCGCGCACCAGGCCATGGCAGTAAACCGTCTTGAACGGCGGCACCCCGTCCATGAAATGCATGCCCTGCATCATCATGCGGGCGACCCAGAAGAAGATGATGTCGAAGCCGGTGACGAGCACGTCACCGGGATAATGGCGGGCGAGATCGGTCGTCTGCTCCGGCCAGCCCAGCGTACCGAACGGCCACAGGGCGGAGGAGAACCAGGTGTCGAGCACGTCGTCATCGCGGATGAGCGCCAGATCGCCGGCCTGGGCTTGCGCTTCGGCTTCAGTTTCGGCGACGAACACCTGACCGTCAGGCCCATACCACGCCGGAATCCGGTGCCCCCACCACAGCTGGCGCGAAACGCACCAGGGCTGGATATTCTCCATCCAGTTGAAATAGGTTTTTTCCCAATTCTTCGGCACGAATTGCGTGCGGCCATCCTGCACGGCGGCGAGCGCATCCTTGGCCAGCTCGGCGGCGTTCACATACCATTGGTCGGTCAGCCACGGCTCGATCACCACGCCGGAACGGTCGCCATAGGGCATCTGGATGGTCTTCTGCTCTATCCGCTCGATCAGTTCGAGGGCTTCGAGATCGGCCACCACTTGTCTGCGCGCGTCCTCGCGGCTGAGGCCGACATAATCGGCGGGCACACCGTCCGCGGCGCAGATGCGGGCTTCTTCATCGAGGATGTTGATCCAGCCGATGTCCTTGTTGCGCTCATAGACCTGCCAGTCGTTGAAATCATGCGCCGGCGTGATCTTCACCGCGCCGCTGCCCAGTTCGGGATCGGCCCAATCATCGGCGATGATCGGAATCCGGCGACCGGTGATCGGGTGGGCGATCAGCTTGCCGACCATGGCGGTATAGCGTTCATCGTCCGGGTGCACCGCCACGCAGGTATCGCCCAGCATGGTTTCGGGTCGTGTGGTCGCAACGATGACATGGCCCGAGCCATCAGCAAGCGGATAGCGGATGTGGGTGAAGCTGCCGGCGACTTCGCGGGTTTCCACTTCCAGATCGGAAATCGCGGTTTTCAGCTTCGGGTCCCAGTTCACCAGCCGCTTGTCGCGATAGAGCAATTTCTGGTTGTACAGCTCCACGAACACCTTGAGCACGGCGCGGTTGAAGCCCTCGTCCATGGTGAAGCGTTCGTTGGCCCAGTCGCAGCTGGCGCCCAGCCGGCGCAGCTGGCCGGTGATGGTGCCGCCGGATTCGTCCTTCCAGGCCCAGACTTTTTCGAGGAATTTCTCACGCCCCAGCGCGGTGCGGCCCGGCTGCTGGGCCTCGGCCAGGCGGCGTTCCACCACCATCTGCGTGGCAATGCCGGCATGATCGGTGCCCACCACCCAGCGCGCATCGCGGCCATTGAGCCGGTGCCAGCGGATGAGAATATCCTGCAATGTGTTGTCGAGCGCGTGGCCGATGTGCAGGCTGCCGGTCACATTCGGTGGCGGGATGACGATGGTGAAGGGCTGCGCATCCGGCCGCGCCGGGCGGAAGCGGCCTTCGCCTTCCCAATGCGCATACCAACGCTGTTCAAAACTGGCCGGGTCAAAAATCTTGTCGATCATGGCCAGCCGCATAGCCGCTGGGCCACGGCGGGGGAAGGCCTACAGCTTGCCGGTCAGCCGCTTGATTTCCTCGCGCGCCAGTTTCTCGACGATTTCGGGCATATGCGCGTCCAGCCAGGCCTTGATCTGCGGGGCGAGCAGGCTGCGGATCAGGTCATCCAGCGTCATCGTCGCGGTTTCCGGCGTGACGACCACGGTCTCCAGAGGAACGGCCGGCTCGGCAGCCGGTGCGGGCGGCGGCGGGGCGGGCGCTTCGTCCGGCCCGGTCACCCGGGCGCGGATGGAGGCCAATATGGCATCGATGGAGGCCGGCGGCTGGGTCATGACCGCATTGTTACGGCAAGGCGCGCCAAGTTGCGAGTCCCCGGCGGCCCAACCTCAGAAGGCGAAGGCGGCCGCGCGGGCAAAGCCGGGCAGATCGGGGGCGGACACATCCAGAAACGGCAGCGCCGCCAGCGAGCCATCGGCGCGCAGCGGGCCGGCAAAGGCGCGGCCCACGCCATTTTCGCGCAGCACAGCAGCCACCCGGCCACCGGGGGCCAGTTGGGCAGCAATCGCCGCCGGCACCGCACCAATCGCGCCTTCAAACAGGATCACATCATAAGGCGCATTCGCCGCCCAGCCTTCGGCCAGCGGGCCGGCGACACTGGCCACACCCGCGGCTTCGGCCATGGCGATCAGGGCGGCATCGCTTTCCAGCGCGGTGACCGTGGCGCCCAGCCGGCTGATCAGCGCGGCTGAAAGCCCGGTGGCGCTGCCCACCACCAGCACGCGCTCACCCGGCTGCACGCTCGCATGCTGCAACAACAGGCCGAGCACCAGCGGCGGCAACAGGCGGCGGCCGGGCGCCACGGCCTGGGCCGCATCGGCATAGGCCAGCGACGCCAGCGCCGGCGGCAGAAACGCCTCGCGCGGCAGTTCGGCAAAGGCGGCCAGCACGGCGGCATCGGTGATGCCAACGGTCTTCAACTGGCTGTCCACCATCGTCTGGCGCGGGCTGGGCTGGGCATGGCTCGTCATGGCGCATTCTTTGCCCTGCGGCGGCTTGCCGCGCAATGGCGATGTTGCGCTGCGGCGCAGTCGGCAGGGGCGCATTCTTTATGCATTGCTCCGTCTGGCCACCCCTGCTAGTGGCACCGTCCGACGTCTCGAGGCCCGATGGCGGAGTGGTGACGTAGCGGACTGCAAATCCGTGCACGCCGGTTCGATTCCGGCTCGGGCCTCCA
>JAIXQY010000184.1 GCA_027485485.1 Sphingomonadales bacterium
ACATCGACGCCATCCTCAACGCATACAACAACACCCCCAGAAAATGCCTCGGCTTCAAAACCCCAGCCGAAACCTTCAACCCGTTGCACTTCGGTTGTGAATCCACACCCGGATCAAGTCCGGGGCGACGGGAAATTTGGAGCTCTACTGCAACTGCTCCCCCAGCAATTCCAGCGCCGCCACCGCAAACGCCACCATGTTCGCCTGCCGGTCGCTTGATCCCGTCGCAATCGTGCGGGCCATCTGCACCGGCCCGCTCACTGCCACCACATCATGCCCGGCAGCGTGGCCATAGGGGTTGCCGTTTGGCCCGGCCGCGCCGGTTTCGCCGATGCCCCAGGTGGCGCTGTGCTGCGCGCGGATGGTTTGCGCCATCAGCAGCGCGAAGGGTTCGGTGGCGGACATGAAGCCGCGCACATCCTCGCGCTTCAGGCCGAGCAGGCGGTGGCGGGCGCGCGGGGTGTAGACCACCGCGCCGCCCAGATAAAAGGCCGAAGCCCCCGGCACCGCCAGCAGCGCCGCCGAGATCAGGCCGCCGGCGGCGGATTCGGCCACGGCCACGGTTTCGTGGCGGGCCTTCAATTGTGCGCCCACGCGGGCGGCGGTGGTGAAAAGCTGGTCCATCGTCATGGGCGGCAGCTTGGCCGGTTGGCGCCGGGCTGGCAATGGCAAGGCTTTGCTGCCATCTCGGAAGCATGACCGCCCAAGCCGCAAACCGCAGCCGTTTTTTCCTGATCTCCGGCTGGGCGATGGTGGCGCTGGCGCTGGTCAGCTTTCCCTTCACCTATTTCGGGCCGATGGCGGATGGCTCGAAGCGTTTCTATGGCCTGCTCCATATCCACGGCCTGCTCTGCTTTGCCTGGCTGCTGATTTATGCTTGGCAGGTGCAGTTGGCGGCTCAGCGCAAGCTGGTGCGCCATCGCGAATGGGGCATCGCCGGGGCGTGGTTGAGCGGCGCGGTGGTGTTCACCGGTGTCCCGATGATCCCGGCCGCCGCCATGCGCCGAATCGCGGCTGGCGCTGCCGATCCCTATCTGTTTTCCGGCTATAATCTGGTCGATATCGGCCTTTTCACAGTCATGAGCAGCTTTGCCCTGCTTACCGCAAGCCGCCAGCCAGAATGGCACCGTCGCTTCATGCTGGGCGCCGCCGTGGCGCTGTTTGTCGCCGCTGCCAGCCGGCTGTTGATGGTGTTCCCGCCTGCGCAGCCGTGGACCGATCTGGGCAGCGCGGTGATCGGTGATCTGGTGCTGGTTTGGCTGGCGCTGGATGATCGGCGCCGAGCCGGCCGCGTGCATCCTGGTACCTGGCTGCTGTTCGCGCTGATGGTGCCGGCGCATCTGCTTGCGCCCGTGATTGGCGGCAGCAGCCTGATGCGCGGCCATCTCGGCCCGGCGCTGGTGGACATGATGGCGATTGCCCCGCCCGATCAGTGAAAATCCCGGCTGCGCGGAATCACGCGCACATCGCGGGGGTGGCGGCCGCGCGGCGCGACTTTGGGCGGCGGTGGCTTGCGGCCCTGTGGCCCGTGCACCAGATCCTCGCTGGCGCGGGCCAGGGCCGGGGTGGCGTCGTGCGCGTCTGACAATCGGTCCAGAACCCCGCTCATGTCGGTGATGCGTGTCGCCATCAGGTGCATCACGCCTTCCGGGCTGCGCTGCACCTCACCCTCCACCTGCATCAGCCGGCTGGCCATGATGGCCCGGCGATAGGTTTCGAACAGCCGCGCCCACACCACCACATTCACGACGCCCGTCTCATCCTCCAGCGTGATGAAGATGGCATTGCCGCCACCCGGCCGCTGCCGCACCAGCACCACGCCGGCCGCGCTGACGCGCCGGCCATTGCGGGCCGCGTTGAACTGCGCCGCCGTGAGCACGCCGGGAAACCATGGCCGCAGCAGCGCCAGCGGGTGGGCGCGCAGGCTGAGGCGCAGCACCTGATAATCGGCGGCGACCTCTTCGCCGGGTGCCATCAGCGGCAGATCATGGCCTTCCTCCGTGCCCAGATCGCTGGCTTCGGCGGCGGCGAACAGCGGTAGACTTTCAGTGGGTGTGCGCAGCGCCTGCCAGCCGGCGTCGCGCCGGCCCATGCCCAGACTGGCACAGGCATCGGCATCGGCGAGCAGCTTCAACGCGCGGGCGGGCAGGCCGGCACGGGCGAGATCCTCCAGATTGTGGAACGGGCGGGCGGCGGCGATGGCGTGGGCCCACTCTTCGCGGAAACCGGTGATCTGGCGCAGGCCGAGGCGAAGGGCGAGGGGGGAGTCGTGGCGGGGCCAGGAGCTGCCCTTGCCGTCACCCCGGCGAACGCCGGGGCCCATCGCCTGAATGCGCCCGCTGGTAACAGCATTGGGGCTATGGGCCCCGGCGTTCGCCGGGGTGACGGGTTGGGTTTCCAACGAACAATCCCACCCACTGAAATTCACATCCACCGGCAACACCGCAACCCCGTGTTCCGCCGCATCGCGCACAATCTGTGCCGGCGCATAAAATCCCATCGGCTGGGCGTTCAGCAGCGCAGCGGCGAACACCGCCGGGTATCGGCATTTCAAATAGGCCGAAACCCACACCAGCCGGGCAAAGGCAATCGCATGGCTTTCCGGAAAGCCGTAAGAGCCAAAGCCCTTGATCTGGTTGAAACAACGCA
>JAIXQY010000071.1 GCA_027485485.1 Sphingomonadales bacterium
ACGCCCATCTCATCCAGCGGCCGCCCGATGATCTGCAGGCCCAGCGGCAGGCCCGAGGCGGACAGGCCGGCCGGCACGCTCATCGCCGGCAGGCCGGCCAGGCTGGCCGGCACGGTGAACACGTCATTCAGATACATGGCGATGGGATCGGCCTTGGCGCCGAAGGCAAAGGCCGGGCTGGGCGCGGTGGGGGTGAGCAGCACATCGCACTGCTCGAACGCCAGCTCGAAATCGCGGGCGATCAGGGCGCGCACCTTCTGGGCCTGGGTATAATAGGCGTCGTAAAAGCCGGCGGACAGTACATAGGTGCCGATCATGATGCGGCGCTTCACTTCCTTGCCGAACCCGGCGGCGCGGGTGGCGGCATACATGTCGTGGACATTGCCGCCCGGCGGGGTGATGCGGTTGCCATAGCGCACGCCATCATAACGCGCGAGGTTGGACGAGGCTTCGGCCGGGGCGACGATATAATAGGTCGGCAGCGCATATCTGGTGTGCGGCAGCGAGACGGAGACAATCTCCGCCCCTTCCGATCGCAGCCAGGCGATGCCCTGATCCCACAGCGCGGCGATTTCCGGGTCCATCCCGTCCAGCCGATATTCGGCCGGGATGCCGACGCGCTTGCCCTTCATCGCGCCAGTCAGGCCGGCGCCATAATCCGGCACCGGCAGATCAAGGCTGGTCGAATCGCGCGCATCAAAGCCGCACATCGACGTGAGCAGATGGGCACAATCGCTGACGGTGCGCGCCATCGGCCCGGCCTGATCCAGGCTGGAGGCAAAGGCGATGGTGCCCCAGCGGCTGGCGCGGCCATAGGTTGGCTTGATGCCGGAAATGCCCACGAAGGCGGCGGGCTGGCGGATGGAACCGCCGGTATCGGTGCCGGTGGCGCCGGCGCACAGCCGGGCCGCAACGGCAGCGGCCGAACCGCCCGACGATCCGCCGGGCACCAGATCGGCAGCAGAGCCGCGGGCCTTCCACGGGCTGATCACCTTGCCGAAGGCGCTGGTTTCGTTGGACGAGCCCATGGCGAACTCGTCCATGTTGAGCTTGCCCAGAAACACCGCGCCATCGCGCAGCAGATTGGCCGTCACGCCGGATTCATAGCGCGGGACAAAGCCCTTGAGGATGTTGGAACCCGCCGTGGTCTGCACGCCTTCGGTGGCAAACAGATCCTTGATGCCCAGCGGAATGCCGGCCAGCGGCCCGCCGCGCGTGCCATCGTCCACCGCCTTGGCCTGGGCCAGCGCCAGTTCCGGCGTTTCGACGATGAAGGCATTCAGCTGGCGGTTGGCCGCCATGGCATCGAGATGCGCCTGGGTCAGCTCGACCGCGCTGAACATCCGCGCGGCCAGGCCGGCCTTCATCTCGGTGAGGGACAGATCTGTGAGGGCGGTCTTCATTCGATCACCTTGGGCACCGCGAAGAAACCGCTGGTGGCATCGGGCGCATTGGCCAGCACCTTGTCGGCAATGCCGCCGTCGGTCACCACATCGCTGCGCCAGCGCAGGCTACCTGGCATCACGCTGGCCATCGGCTCGACGCCGGCGGTGTCCACCTCGCCCAGCTGCTCGATCCAGCCAAGGATGCCGTTCAGCTGCTCGGTCAGGCCGGGCACCTCGTCATCGGTCACGGCAATGCGCGCCAGGCGCGCGATCTTTCGCACGGTTTCGCTATCAACAGACATGGGTTGCCGCTAGCAGGCCAGCCCGCTGGCAACAAGGGGGCGAACGCGCCGTTACGACAGCGCGGCGCGGGCTTGGCCGGCGATATGGGCCAGCATGGCGGCGCTGATGCTGCCGCTGTCGCGGGCCCGGGCGGCGCTGCTGGCGATGCGGGCCACCCGCGCGCCGTTTGCCGCCACCCAAACCGCCAATGCCGCCACCGGATCGCCACTTTCCGGCACCACCCGGCGCAAAAGGTCCAGCCGAATCTGCTCGAAATCACGCACCAGCGCTGCCGTCAGCAAGCGTTCCCACGGGTCTGCCGACACCAGCGCGCCGGCCGCCCCGCGCGCCCAATCCAGCCCGGCCACCTCACCCAACTGGGTATAGGCCTGGGCCGTGGCAGCCACATCGAGCTGGCGCTCGGCCGCCAGCAGCGACACGCCGATGGCGCCATCCAGCGCTTCGATGGCAACGATGCCGGCCACCAGTTCGGCCGGTGCGCCGGCCGCTGTGAGGCTGGACGTGAGCCGGTCAAGCTGGCTGCGCACTTCGGATTTCACAACCCGATCAATGTTTTGGCCCAGCGCCTTCAGGCCCGGCCGGATGGCCGCCACCAGATCGCTGGGGCCACGGCCGCCGCCCAACCGCAACAGATCGGCCATCTGGCCGCGCAAGGCGTGCTGGGCGGCCATGTGCAGGTGGCGGGCGCCATCAGCCGACACATCCGCCGCATCAATCGCCTGCCAAAGCTCTGCAAAACCAAAGAGTTCCCGGGCCGCCAGGAAGGCGCCCGCCACATCGGCCAGGCCCGCACCCAGTTCCTCGGCCAGCTCGAACGGGGCCGCCAGGCCGGCGCGGTTGATCATCTCGTTGGTCAGCTTGGTCGCCACCAGTTCGCGGCGCAGCCGGTGCTGGCGAATGGCATCACCATGGGCGGCCTGCATGGCGGTCGGGAAGGCCGCGATCAAATCAGCTTCCAGCAGCGGATCATCCACCACCGGGCTGCCCACCAGCACGTCGTAAGTGGCCATCTTGGCATAGGCCATGATCACCGCCAGCTCCGGCCGGGTCAGGCCTTCACCAGCCTGTGCCCGCTGGCCCAGCGCATCATCGCCCGGTAGGCCTTCCACCCGGCGATCAAGCCCGGCGCGGCCTTCCAGCACGTGGATCAAGCGCTGGAACACCGGCACGGCGGCGGCACCACCGGCTTGCGCCAGGCTGATGGCCTGGGTTTGCAAGTGATTGTCCTTCAACACCAATATGGCGACGTCGTCGGTCATCAGCTTCAACAGCGCATCACGTTCGGCCTGGCCCAGACGGCCGGCGGCCACCTCGCCGTTCAGCGCGATCTTGATGTTCACCTCATGATCCGAACAATCGACGCCGGCCGAATTGTCGATGAAATCGGTGTTGATGCGGCCGCCGTGACGGGCAAATTCGATGCGCGCCGCCTGGGTGAGGCCCAGATTGGCGCCTTCACCCACCACCCGCGCGCCCAGTTCCGCCGCATTCACCCGCACCGCATCGCTGGCGCGATCGCCGGCATCGGCATGGCTTTCGGCGCTGGCCTTCACATAGGTGCCGATGCCGCCAAACCACATCAAATCCACCTTCATCTTCAGGATGGCGGTGATCAGTTCGCTGGGGGACAGGCTGTCAGCCGCAGTGCCCAGCATGGTCTTGATCTCGGGGCTGAGCGGGATGGATTTCAGGCTGCGGGAAAACACGCCGCCGCCCTTTGAAACCAGGGTCTTGCTGTAATCATCCCAGCTGGACCGCGGCAGCGCGAACAGGCGTTGCCGTTCGGCAAAGGCCGCTGGCACGTCGGGCGTGGGATCAAGGAAGATGTGGCGGTGATCAAAGGCCGCCACCAGCGCCACCGCCGTGGACAGCAACAAGCCATTGCCGAACACATCGCCCGACATGTCACCCACGCCGGCCACGCGTGCCGTCTGGGTTTGGACATCGATGCCCATTTCGCGGAAATGGCGCTGCACCGAAATCCACGCGCCCTTGGCGGTGATGCCCATGGCCTTGTGGTCATAGCCATTGCCGCCGCCGCTGGCGAAGGCATCGCCCAGCCAGAAGCCATGCGCCTGTGCAATGGCGTTGGCGGTGTCCGAGAATGTGGCGGTGCCCTTGTCGGCCGCGACCACCAGATAGGGATCGGGCGCATCATGGCACACCACGCCTTCGGGCGGGATCACCGCGCCATCAATGGCCAGATTGTCGGTGACCGACAGCAGCGCGCGGATGAACACGCGATAGGCTTCGGTGCCTTCGGCGAACCAGGCATCGCGGTTGGATGCCGGCGGCAACTGCTTGGGATAAAATCCACCCTTGGCACCGGTGGGCACGATCACCGTGTTCTTCACCTTCTGTGCCTTCACCAGGCTAAGCACTTCGGTGCGGAAATCGTCGCGCCGGTCAGACCAGCGCAAGCCGCCGCGGGCAATCGGGCCGCCGCGCAGATGAATGCCCTCAACCCGCGGGGAATATACCCAGATTTCGCGATAGGGGATTGGTGCCGGCAGGCCAGGCATGGCCGCACTGTCGATCTTGCAGGCCAGCGCTTCCGGGCCGCCCGCCACGAAGGCATTGGTGCGCAAGGTGGCCAGCATGGCGGCGCGATACAGGCGCAAGATGCGATCATCATCGATGCTGGCCACATCGGCCAGGGCCGCATCGATGCGGGCCAGCACCTCGGCCTGAGCAACCGCGCGATCAGCCACGCCCGGCCCGAACCGCACGGCAAACAACGCCACCAGATCGCGCGTGATCGCCGGATAACGCTTCAGCGCGTCAACCACCGTCATCACGCCATAGGTCACGCCGGTTTGCCGCAGATAGCGGAACCAGGCGCGCAGCCAGCCTGCTTCCCGCGCATCCAGCCCGCAATCGAGGATCAGCGCGTTGAAGCCATCATTCTCGGCCATGCCGGTGAGCACTTCCATCAACGCCGGTTCCACCCGCGCCACCAACGCCGGCCAATCGGCCAGCACCGTGGCATCCGGCACCTCGGCCATGAAATCATGGATCCAGCCCAGGGTGCCGCCGGCCAGATCGAAGGGATATTCCTCCACCACCTTCAGGCCGAAATTCTCAAGCACCGGCACGGCTTCCGACAAGGGAATGATCCGGCCCAGCCGATAGATTTTCAGCCGCACCTGGCCTGCTGCGCCGCCGGCAGCCGGCAACAGCCGCACGCCGCGATCAGCCTCGGTGCTGAGCTGAGACAGGGCCACGATGTCGGCTGCGGCTTCAGCGGCATTGTGCTGGGCGCGATAACTGGCGGAAAAGCTGCGACCATGGCTGATGGTCAGCCGGGCAGCTCTGGTGGCGCCAGCCAGATCGGCCAACACGGTTTCGAGCTCCTCGTCCCAACCGCGCACCAGTTGGCGCAGGCGGCGATCCAGCGCCCCGGCCTGATCGGGGCCAAAACCAGCGGCATCGGCCACATCCACCACATAATGCACCCGGGCCAGGCCCTCGGCACGCAATTCCACCTCGAAGCGGGCAATGCGGCCCTTCAGCTCCTGCGCCAGCATCTGGCCCACTGCCTCACGCTGGCGGCTGGTGTAGGTATCGCGCGGCACGAACACGAGCACCGAAATGAAGCGGCCAAAGGGATCCGGCCGGGCAAACAGCTTGGGCCGCGGCCGATCGAGCAGCGACAACAGGCCCAGCGCCATCTGCTTCAGCTCGCCGGGGCTGGCTTCGAACAGCTCCATGCGCGGAAAGCTTTCCAACACATGCACCAGCGCCTTGCCGGTGTGGCCAGCCTCGCCAAAGCCGAGCGTATCGATGATCTCGCCCACTTTGCGCCTAAGTAGCGGCACCTGGCGGGGCGAGGTGTTGAGCGCCGCCGAAGTGTAAAGTCCCAGAAAGCGGGTTTCAGACACCACCCTGCCTTCGCGATCAAAGCCCTTCACGCTGATCAGATCGCCATTCACCCGCCGGTGCACCGTCACCACCGCACCGGCGCGGGTGATCAGCAGCGGTTCCGGACTGGCCATCAACGCCTTCAGGGCGCGCGGCGTGTCGCTGGCGCCGCGCGTGCCGGTCCACACCGGATAATCGGGATCACGCAGCAGGCCCAGGCCGGCTTCGCCCACGGCTTCCCCATCACTTGCCAACTGATACCGCCGGGCGCCCAAAAGGGTGAAATTGTCGGCCGCCAGCCATTCCAGAAAGGCCATGGCCTCGGCGGTGCGGTGGGGGGCCTGCGGCGGGGGATTGTCGCTCAGGGCGCGGATACTGTCGCGCAACAGTGCCAGCATCGCCTGCCAATCGCCCACGGCAGCCCGCACATCGGCCAGAACCTGGTGCAGATCTTCAATCAACGCGGCCCGGCCCTTGGCGCCAACCCGTTCGATTTCCATGTAGATCATCGATTCGCGGATGGCGCCCAGCGGCGCCGGACGCCCTTGCCCATCACCCGCCACGGCAATCAGATGACCATCGTTGCCACGTTCGACATCGATGATCGGATGAATCAGGCGATGGATATCGATGCCAGCCGCCGTTACGGCCGCCGCTGCCGAATCGACCAGAAACGGCCGGTCGTCCCCAATGATCGCCAGCCGCAACCGGCGCTGCCCCACTGGCCCATCATCAGACAGCGTTTCGATCTGCACCAGGGGCTCGCCGGGCAGGCGCCTCGCGGCCGCTTGCGCCACAAAGCCGGCGATCGCACCGCGCTGCGTGGCATCCAGATCATCCACTTCCCCCGGCAGGGCGTGGGCAAACAAGGCGGTTTGCAAGGCCAGTTCAACGGCGTTGTGGCTGGTTTCGTTGGCAATGGTGGCAGACACGTCAATCGCTCCCGCGTCAAAACGTTGCCAGCCTATGCGCCCCGGCGCCGCAATTGAAAAGCGTGATGTGGCAATCAGCGGGATTTTTTTGTTATATCGATAACATTGCCGACGGGTTTGCGGACCGGAAACGGATCCGCGGCGCCTGGCTTTGGCCGCATATCGGCAAAGGCCGTTGCCAGTTCCGCCCGCAGACGGCGGGCGGCGCTGTTCGACAGCAGTTCGCGCCAGCTGATGATAACCTGCACCAGCGCGGCAGGATCATCGCCTTCCGGCAGCGGCAAGGCCAGGGCGCGCACCATTATCTGGGCGCCCATGGGATCGTGCACATTGGCTTCGAAATTGATCGGCATGGGCTGTAGCGCCACCAGCTCGCAGGCTGCCACCAATTCGTCTCCCAGCCCGGGATCACGCAACAGCGGCAAGCCGGCCATGAGGCCAAATCGCGCCGCCAGCGGGCCGCCCACGCTTTCGATGATCGCCCGCCCCGCCGGATCGCGCACCACCAGGCTGTGGTCGAAGAATGGGGCAAGCGCAGCCGCGGTGTTGCCATCGCTGGCGGACTGCCAGGCGATCAGGGCCCGATTGGTCAACCGCCGTTCCACCACAACGCTGCGCGGCAACTGGCCGAAGTGCACGTTCTGCCCGGCCGAACAATGTGTTCCGGTTGGCGGCAATACTGCTGGCGGGCGGATGATTGGCTGGCTCATGACAGGAGTAACGGCTGAGCCGAAAGAGGGTTGAACCGTGCCGGCAAACCATCCCTGGCGCGCCGCTCAGCAATCCCCTTGCCAGCCGCCCCGCCCCCTGTTAATCGCCCCGCACTCACCGAGGCGCCGCTTTAGCTCAGCCGGTAGAGCACCGCATTCGTAATG
>JAIXQY010000037.1 GCA_027485485.1 Sphingomonadales bacterium
ATGCCGCCGGCCGTGCTGCCACACGACTGGCTGGCGCCAGAGATCGGCCGAAAGAGCACCATGGCGTTTTGACCCTGCGCCCCGCTCTTTCGTGTCGAAGGTGCCCCGGCCTGCCACTCCTTTCTGCAAACGGCCCTCCCCGTCTGCAGTTTTCCGGCAGAACCGGGGCACCCACCCCAAACTGAAGGCCCGGTCCCGCTGTCATGATCGCCGCTGATCTGCTGGCCGGCTGGCACATCCTCCTGTCCGAAGCCTTGCTGCTGGTGGCGCTGGTGATCGCCATCAATGGCCTGGATGATCTGGCGGTTGATCTCGTGTGGCTGGGGCTGCGCCGCCGCCGCCCGCAGGTATTGCCGACGCCACCCGCTGGCCCGCCGCCGGCCTTTGCCATCTTCATTCCGGCCTGGGATGAAGCCGCCGTGATTGGCCACATGCTGCGCCGGCTGCTGGGTGCGCTGGACTGGCCGGATTATACCGTGTTCGTTGGCATTTATCCCAATGATCCACGCGGGCTGGCGGTGGTTTCGGCGGTTGGCGATCCGCGCGTGCGGCTGGTGGTCAATGGCCGCGCCGGCCCCACCACCAAGGCCGATTGCCTGAACAGCCTGTGGACAGCGATGCAGGCCGAGGAACTGCGGCTGGGCCGGCGCTTTGCCGCCATCGTGCTGCATGATGCCGAAGATGTGGTGCACGGCCAGGAACTGGCGCTGTTCGCCCGGCATCTGCCCCGCGCCGATGGCAGCGGCCATGCCATGGTGCAGCTGCCGGTGCTGCCGCTGATCGACGAAACCAGCCCGCTGATCGCCGGCCATTATATCGATGAATTTGCCCAATCCCACGGCAAGGATCTGTTGGTGCGGCAATGGCTGGGGGCGGCCATGCCGTCGGCCGGGGTGGGGGTGGCGTTTGACCGCGCCATGCTGGGCCGCATCGCCACCGCGCAAGGCGGACGCCCGTTCGATGATGGCAGCCTGACCGAGGATTATGAACTGGGCGTGCGCATCCATGCGCTGGGCGGGCGCGGCATTTTCGTGCGCCATCATGTGGGTGGGCAATTGGTCGCCACCGCCGAACATTTTCCGGCCACGCTGGATGCCGCCGTGCGGCAGAAGGCGCGCTGGCTGGTGGGCATTTCGCTGGCCGGCTGGGATCGCATCGGCTGGCGCGGCGGCTGGGCCAATCGCTGGATGCTGTGGCGCGATCGCAAGGGGCCGGTGATGGCGCTGGTCAGCCTGGCTGCCTATGCATTGGCGCTGTTGATTGCCGTTGATGCGCTGCTGCGCCGGGTCTGGCCTCCGGCTGTCGCGTTGCCGCCGCTGGCCGGGGCCGGGCTGCATGCGCTGTTGTGGTGGAATTTCTCGCTGCTGTGCTGGCGGTTGCTGGTGCGTGCGCTGTTCACCTGCCGCGAACATGGCCCGGTTGAGGGCGTGCTGGCCATGCCGCGTGCCATGGCGGGCAATCTGATCAACGCGCTGGCGGCGATCCGCGCCTTGTCACGCTATATCGGCGGCCTGCGAACCGGCCGCGCGGTGGCGTGGGACAAGACGGTCCATCGTTTTCCCGGCACGCCCTGATGCAGCGCGGCCAGCCTTTGGCCTTCTGGGGCCTGATGCTCGGCCTGGCCGGGGTGTGGACGGCGGCGCGCGTGCCGGGGCTGGCAGCGCGGCACCAGGCGCTTGCGGCGGCGCTGGCCGCGCCGGGCGATCTGGCCCCGGCTGCGGAGGTGTTGCTGGCGGCGACTCCGGCCAATCAACCAGTAACAGAAACACGAACCCGCTCATGCCGGGCTTGTCGAGGCACAAGCCACGCGCTGTTTGTGCCGAGGCAGGCGCGGCATGAGCGATTGGCGGCTTGGGCCATTGTGCCAGAACCGGCCCCGCCCGCGGCACAGCCTGAACCGCCGCCGGGCATCATGCTGGCAGCCAGCGCTCCGCCGCCGGAACCCGCACCGGCCTTCCGCCTCGCCGAAGCCGCCTATGCCCGCCTTGCCGCCGGGCAGCGGCGGCAGGCGGCGGCGCTGTTCGATGCGGCGCTGGCCGTTGAACCGGAGAACCGGCAATGGCAGCGGGATCGCGCTGCCTTGCGCCAGCGGTGGCAATTGGGCGGCTTCTCGCTGCTGCGCGATGGCGCTGGTGGCGGTCCAGCGGCATCGCCCGTGCTGGGTGGTGGGCAAATGGGCGCCAGCATCGCCTTCCTGCCCGATCCGCTGGCGCGCCGGCCGCTGGCGCTGGTGGCGCGCGCCAATGTGGCGGCGGGCAGCGCCGGCGTGCAGGCCGAAACCGCCCAGGCTGCCATCGGCCTGCGCCAGACCCTGCGGCCCGGCATCACCCTGTCGGCCGAGCGGCTGATCGCGCTGGGCAGCGCCACACGCGGCGAGTGGACGCTGCGGCTGGCGGCGGGCGGGGAAACCGGGCGTTTCAGCGGTTATGGCGAGGCTGGCGTGCTGGGCAGCGGCGGCCTGTATGGCGGCGGGCAGGCCAGCGCGCGGCTGTTCCGTCTTGGCCCGGCCACGCTCGCGGCCGGCAGCTGGGCCAGCCTGCAAACCGGGGTGCCCGATGTGTGGCGGGTGGATGTTGGCCCATCCGTTTCGGCGCAATGGCGTGCTGTGCGCTTGCAGGCCGATTGGCGCCAGCGCGTTGCCGGCAATGCCGCGCCGGGCAGCGGGCCGGTGGTCACGCTGTCAGCGGGTTTCTGATGTGCCCAGATCGTTGAACAGCGCTTGCAATTCGGCCGAGGTGCGCGGCTGCTGCAGAGCCAGCATCAGCAATATGCGGGCCTTGGCTGGGTTCAGCTCGCGGCCGGCGATGATGGTTGCGCGATCGTCATCATCGTCATTGCGGGCGTTGGCAGAGGCTGGGGCCGGCGCTTCGGCAGGCCAGATATCGCCAATGCCCTGGCGCGGCGTGCGCACCACCGGAAGGCCGCGCCTGGCCAGCGCCGTGATCGCCTTGCGCGCGCTGCTGGACACACCGCCAGCCCCGGCGCCGGCAATGATCAGGCCGTCGGCACCGCTGGCCACGGCGTTCACGTCATCGCCGGTCATCCCGGCATAGGCATAAAGGATGGTGACTCGCGGCAGCTTCCTGGGCAGCAGCGCCAGTTGCGGCGCCCGGCCGGCGGCGGGATGGAAAAAGCGCGGCTGCGGCTGCTGCACATGGCCGATCGGCCCGCGCGCCGGGGCGGCAAAGCCATTGACCTGGCGCACGTCCACCTTGGTGACCGAACGCGGATCGAAGATCTGGTCATTCATCACCAGCATCACACCGCGGCCGGCCGCCGTGCCGGCCCCGGCCACGCGGATGGCATCCATCAGATTGGCCGGCCCATCGGCCGAAACCGCCGTGCTCGGCCGCATCGAACCCACCAGCACCACCGGCTTTTGCGGCGGCAGGATCAGGCTGAACAGAAAGGCGGTTTCCTCGATCGTGTCGGTGCCGTGGGTGATTACCACGCCGGCCACGCCCGGTTCGCCCAGCGCCGCCAGGGTGCGTTCGTGCAGCTTGCGCCACACGCCTTCATCCATGTCGGTGCTGCCGATATTGGCGATCTGTTCGGTGGACAGCGTGGCGATCTGGCCCACACCGGGCACGCTGGCCACCAGATCATCCACCTTCACCTGGCCAGCGCGATAGGCGCTGCTGTTGGCGCTGCCCACCCCGGCAATTGTGCCGCCGGTGGCCAGCACGCGCACATGTGGGAGGGGCTGGGCCTGCACCAGCGCCGGCCAAACCAGCAGGGCAAGGAACAGGCGCGTGCGCTTAGCCATTGTCGTTGGCAATCCTTCGGCGTTCCGCCAGTTTGCGCAGCAGGGCGCGGGTGCGCAGCTGGCCCAGAAGTTCGTTGATCAGGGCAATGCCCTGTTCGGCCATGTCCAGCGCCTTGGCCTCGCCCACCTGGCCAGCGGTGTGTTCCAGAAAATGCCGCAGCTCCTGATTGGTCAGCCAGTCGATCAGCACATGATAGAGCCGCATCTGGCCACCATCAAAGCCCAGTTCCGGCGTGAAGCCGATGGCATCCAGTTGATTGATGGTGCGCATGATCGCGGCATCACGCGCCGAAATCGTGCCATCCTCCGCCACCGTGATCATCACATCGTCCAGATGCTCCCGCGCATGGCCGGGCAGGTCCAGATCGGCCACCGCCACCCGCGCCGGGCCGCCGTCTTCCAGCCGCTGGGCCAGCAATGCATCCAGCATCGGGAAGGCATCGGGCAGCAGCCAGCGGCCGCCATCATCGGCCTCCAGCAACTCGCGGATCACCGCCAGCGGCAGGAAGCGCTCTTCCTGAAGACGCTTGATCGCCTTCAGCCTTGCCACATGCTCATCGGAATAGCGCGCGCTGTTGCGACTGGCCTTGTCAGGCTCGGGCAACAGGCCTTCGCGGATATAATATCGGATGGTTTCCCGGCCGACCCCGCTGGCTTTCTCCAGATCACGCATGCGCATATCGGGGCCTTAGCGCAATTTGTGACGTCATGCTAACCCACCGGGCATGGACGAATTTGCCCGTCTCCTCGATGCGCTGCTCTACACGCGCAGCCGCACCGCCAAGCTGGCCCTGATTGCCGGCTTTCTGCGCGCCACGCCGCACCCTGATGCCGGCTGGGCGC
>JAIXQY010000117.1 GCA_027485485.1 Sphingomonadales bacterium
GCCCTGCTCGCCAGCCGTCGATCCGGCAAGGCGCGCGAGATGATCGAACCCGGGCCCGATGCCGGCCAGTTGCAGGCCATCCTGGCCGCCGCCGCGCGGGTGCCCGATCATGGCAAGCTCTTCCCCTGGCGCTTTGTGGTGGTGGCAAACCGCCCGGCCTTTGCCGACCAGCTGTTGGCGATCTATCGCGCTGGCAAGCCTGATGCCGGGCGATTGGAGCTGGACGCGGTGCAGCAGTTCGCCACCAATGCCCCCTGCCTGGTGGTGGTGATTGCGAGCCCGAAACCCAGCCACATCCCCTTGTGGGAGCAGGAACTTTCGGTGGGGGCGGCCTGCCAGAATCTCGTGCTCGCCGCCCACGCCCATGGCTTTGTTGCCAACTGGTTGACCGGCTGGGCGGCGTTTGACGACAAGGTGCTGGCAATGCTGGGCGGCGCTGCACCCGAGCGCATCGCCGGTTTCTTCTTCATCGGCACGCAAACCAAGCCGCTGGAAGAACGGCCGCGGCCCGATCTGTCCGCGGTGATCAGCGTCTGGCCGGGTTGATCAACTGCAGGTCACGTCACCGCTGCCGGCCACGCGCTTGGTGCATTTGGCGCCACCGGTCACGGTCACATCGCCGGAACCCGCCACGCTGATCGTGGCCTGGCCACTGGCGCGGGCCAGCACATCGCCGGAGCCGGCGACGCGGATATCGGCGTTGGCGCAGGCCAGGCCCGATGTGTCGATATCGCCGCTGCCCGCCAGCCGCAGGTTGAGTGCGCCACACTGGCCGCCGGCCTTCACATTGCCGGAACCGGACACGGCCACATTGACCGTCTTGGCCTGCACCCTGCCGATCAGCAGATTGCCCGAGCCGCCCACCTTGATGTCAAACGCGTCGCCTTCGCCCTTGTCGGCCTGAACATCGGCTGATCCGCCCAGCGACACACCGCGCAGCGTTGGCAAGGTGACCGCGACGGTCACGTCCTTTGCAGACCAGTTCCAGTTGCCGGATTTGCGGCCGATGCCAAGCGTGCCGCGCTCCACCTTGATCTCCAGCCGATCCAGATCAGATTGCGCGCCGGTGGCAACAACCGAAAAGCCGGTGCCGTGGCGAATCACGACATTGTCGCTGCCGCCCACGGCGACGCGATCAAAGCCGGACAAGTCAAAACGGCGCTCGGCTGCAAGAGTCGGGACCGCCGTCATGGTGGCGGCAATCAGCAGGCAGGAACGGATCATGGCAGACTCCTCGTGTGTTATTCTTATAATACACGAGGAGTCTTGAGACGCAAGCGCAAACGCTTTGGCCGATCCCGGCCTGAGCGATCAGGCGGCTTTCAGCACCTGTTCGATCTTCTGCTGGGCGGCAGGCTCATCGATGTTTTCCATCGCGGCCAGTTCGCGCGCCAGACGCCCGATGGCGGCTTCATAGATCTGCCGTTCCGAATAGCTTTGTTCCGGCTGGTCTTCGGCGCGGTGCAGATCGCGGACCACTTCGGCAATGCTCACCAGGTCGCCCGAATTGATCTTGGCTTCATATTCCTGGGCGCGGCGCGACCACATGGTGCGCTTGATGCGCGGCTTGCCCTTCAGGGTGGTCAGCGCCTCGTTCATGGTGGCCTGGCTCGACAATTTGCGCATGCCGACGCTTTCGACCTTGTTCATGGGGACGCGCAGGGTCATTCGTTCTTTTTCAAAGCGCAGCACGAACAGATCGAGGGCGATTCCGGCGATTTCCTGGTGCTGGATTTCCACCACACGGCCCACGCCATGCTTGGGATACACCACATAATCGCCCACTTCGAAACCGAGCGGCCTGGACATTGTCATGAACGGAAAATCCTCGCTTTGCCAAGGCCATAGGGGCAGTCTGGTCATCTCAGCAGAGCTTGTTGCGCCGCCGACGTTCAACCGTGACTGATCAAATGGCCTGCCTGCTCCTTGAAATTGATCTGGCCCGTTGCCCGCCCGGCAGGTGGACGATGCGGCAACGGAACCCGCGAACCGAAGAATGGCCAAACCATCCTTCACGTCCGCTCCATAGCACGGCTTTGTCACAATTTCCATATAACTCAGCCGCCGGGTGCCAATACGGCGCCGCGGCGGCCAAGTTGGTGGCCAAAAAGCCGGCTCCGGTGGCAGAAACCTGCCGCCGGTGGCGGTTTTACGAGCCCTGGCCCGGATTGGCCGAGAAATATTTGTCGAACTTGCCTTCTTCGCCCTTGTGCGAATCGGCATCGTCCGGCGTTGCCCCCTTGACGGTGATGTTGGGCCACTGCGCCGCATAGGTGGCGTTCAGCTCCATCCACTTGTCCAGGCCGCCTTCGGTATCCGGCAGGATGGCTTCGGCCGGGCATTCCGGTTCGCACACGCCGCAATCGATGCATTCGCTGGGGTTGATCACCACCATGGTCTCGCCTTCGTAAAAGCAATCGACCGGGCAGACTTCAACACAGTCCATATATTTGCACTTGATGCAGGCTTCAGTCACAACGTAGGCCATAAAACTCCCCTCGCGAAGGCGCGTCACGCCCTTCAGATTGATGGGCAACCCCTGTTTGTCAGCGCGCCTTAGGCGACGGCCAAGGCCTCTGGCAAGGGGTGATGTTGCGCAGCCGGCTCCAGATCGCCGCTGGCGGTGAGATCGGTGTAGAAATGTCGCGCCTCCACATAGGGTCCGCGCCGATCGGGCAGGCCTTCCACCCTGACCACGATGATCTCGTCCCCGCGTGGCCAGCTGAGCACCGATCCGGCCCGCACCAGGGCCGAGGCGCGGTCCACCACCCGGCCATCCACGCGCAATCGTCGGCTTTCGCACAGGTCCTGGGCTGATGATCGTGATGGCGCAAGCCGCGCATACCACAGATATTTATCGAGCCGGAGGCCTGCACCGTAAACCAACTGCTACCTGCCTTTCATGCCTGCCAGGACGGCAAAGGGCGAAGCGGCATTCCCCCCGGCATCGGGAACGGCTTCGGATGAGGATGCCCGCCGGCCAGCATGGGAACGGCCAGCCCAGGCAAAATGCGGCGCGCCATCCACCAGGCGCGGGCGATAGCCCAGGGCCCTGAGCAGCCGCGCCAGGCCATCGCCCGACAGGCCGAGGCTGGCGGCCCACACCGGATCGGGTATGAACGGCGTGCGGCCATCGCGGCGTTCGTGGATATGGCGGGCCAGGCGATCGACCATATCGATGCGCACCGCCTGCGGCCCCACCAGCCAGAAGCCGGCGACGGTGAGGAAATCCGCTGCCAGCCCGTCGCTGGCAATGCTCACCCGGCCGGGCGGCGGCAGCGGCGGCAATTGCGCCTGATCCTGTGCCACCGCCCACAGCGCCAACCGCCAGCGGGTGGGCTCCGGGCGCAGCAGGCTGGGCACAAACACATGCTGCGGCCCCAGCCGCACACCGTTGCGGGCCAGCGCCTGCCGGTCCAGCCGGTTCAGCCCGGCCAACAGCTCGGCCAGCGGCGCCCGATCGAGCACGCCCAGCGCCGCCACCAGCTGCACGATCAACCCGCGCGCCGGCGGGGACACGCTGTCGGCCAGATCGGCCAGTCGGGTGAGCGGCGCCAGCACGCGCGCGCTGGCTTCGGTCACAAAGGCCTCAAGCCGCTGCTGCACGCGGCGGCGGTCATCGGGGGCAAGCCCGGCCACGGCGCGGTCCAGTTCCACCCGCGGAGTCAGGGCGTCGCGGCCCTTGCGCAACGCCGCCACCCGCGCGCCGCGCCAGTGCAGCTGCTGCCCGCCCTGCGCCCCGCTCACCAGCGCAAAATCGGCTGCCGGGCTGCCAGCCAGTTGTTTGGCCCGGTGGGCCAGTTCGCGCACCAGATGGCGTTCGGCCGCCGCCAGCAACAGCCGCTGTTCGCCGGCCCGGGCAGCGGCATCGGCGGTGAAGCGGAAGCCGTCCAGCCGGCCGATCACCTCGCCATCCACCGCCACGGCGCCATCAGCCTCGATTGCCACCAGCGCGTCGGTTCCCCTGGCCTTCAGATCCTTGAGCAGCACCGCCGTGCGGCGATCGACAAAACGCTGGGTGAGCGCGGTGTGCAGCGCGTCTGACAGCCGGTCTTCCAGCGCGCGGGTGCGTTCGGCCCAGGTGGCGGCATTGTCCACCCAGTCGGGCCGATGCGTCACATAGGTCCAGGTGCGCACCGCCGCGATCCGGTCTGCCAACATTTCCACATCACCGCTCACCCGATCAAGATGGGCGATCTCAGCGGCGATCCAGGCTTCGGGCAGGCGGCCATTGCCTTCGGTCAGGTGGCGGAACACCCGCGCCACCAGCCGCGTGTGCACCTCCACGCCGGTCTTGCGATAATCCGGCAGGCCGCACGCCTGCCACAGGCGGAACAGGCCCTTCTCGCCCAGCAGCCGGCTGTTGGCGCGTTCCATCACCCACGGCTCACCCGCCAGCTGCTTGAGCACCGCCAGATCGAGCGCATCATCGCCACGCACCAGTTCGGCACGTGGCGGCCGCGCATCCATGGTGGCGACCAACCGGGGCAGGCTGGAAAAATCCAGCGCACTGTTGCGCCACACCAGTTGGGTCAGCGGCTCGAACCTATGCGCTTCCAGCCCTTCGATCTCTTCGGCGGAAAAGGCGCATTGTTCAGTCGCGCCCAGTTGCACCGTGCCGAAGGTGCCATCGCGCTGGTGGCGGCCGGCACGCCCGGCGATCTGCGCCATTTCCGCCAGGGTGAGCCGGCGCTGGCGCTTGCCATCAAATTTGCCCAGGCCGGCAAAGGCGACATGGGCGATATCCATGTTCAGCCCCATGCCGATGGCATCGGTGGCCACCAGATAATCCACTTCGCCCGATTGATACATCGCCACCTGGGCGTTGCGGGTGCGTGGGGACAATGATCCCATCACCACCGCCGCGCCGCCCTTTTGCCGGCGCAGCATTTCGGCGATGGCATAGACTTCGGTGGCGGTGAACGCCACGATGGCCGTGCGGCGCGGCAAGCGCGAGAGCTTCTTCGGCCCGGCATAGGCCAGAGTGGAAAAGCGCGGCCGCGTGATGATTTCGGCTTCGGGCAACAGCTTGCGGATCAACGGCTTCAGCGTTTCCGAGCCCAGGATCATGGTTTCGGCATAGCCGCGGGCGCGCAGCAGGCGATCGGTGAAGACATGGCCACGTTCGGGATCGGCGCCCAACTGGCCTTCATCAATGCCGACAAACGCCGCTTCGCGATCGAGCGGCATGGATTCCACCGTGCACAGATACCAGCGCGCCTGCGGCGGCACGATCTTTTCCTCGCCGGTGATCAACGCCACCTGGTGGGCGCCCTTGGCCGCCACCACCCGATCATAGACTTCGCGGGCCAGCAGCCGCAGCGGAAAGCCCATGATGCCGCTGGCATGGCCGCACAGCCGTTCCACCGCCAGATGCGTCTTGCCGGTGTTGGTTGGCCCCAGCACCGCCGTCACCTTGGCGTCATGGCCCCCGGCCGGGCGTGAAGGCACAAAATTGCTCACCGGCCCAAGGTGGCCCGCGGCCGGCGCGGCGGCAAGGCCCTGTGGCAACGCGGAGCAAGTGCAGCCTGGCGGATGGCGGAAACGGCAGCGACGGAGACGGGAAGGCCCGACAGGGCGACAAGCGGGGAGAACCGCTGCTGTGTCACGAATGCCCGACGCGCATGACCATGGCCAACAAGCTGACACGACCCGATTCGCAGCGCAAGGGCCGGCAATCACCGGCGGCCGGCCGGGCCTGACTTGTCCACAGCTTGTTGCGCAATTGACACGGCGGCTCGGCGGCGGCAAGCGTGGGCAACGCAGCGTCAGGCAGTGGCAGGGGGTAGCTTGTACCAACCCGGATTTCAGGCAGTTGCGGGCGGCCGGGTGGCCAGCGGCACCGTCGCCATGGGCCGGGCCGCATGGGCCGGCATCGCCATTCCGGCGGCGCGGGCCGGCGGCCAGTTGGCGCGGGCGCTGGCCGATGATGCCGTCGCCCTGCGCCGCGCGGCCGTGGCCGGCGATATCGATCTTGATCTCGGCCTGTCGCTGTTCAGCCGGCGCTGGTGGTTGAAGGCCGGGCTGTGCATGGCGCTGATGGGCGGCGGCCTGTGGGCCGGCACCCGCGTGCAGCCGATCATCCCGGCGCTGCCGGCCCCGTTCACGCCGGCACAGGCCGATGAAGCCCGCGCCTATGCCGTGGCGCCGCTGGCGCTGGGCGCGCGCAGCGGCGCCACGCCGATGGTCAATGCCCGGCTTCTGCGCCCGCTGGCCGAACCGCCCGAACGCCCGCGCGTGGAACGCAGCGTGTCCATCGGATCGCGCGGCCTGGCCGCTGCCCTGCGCAATGCCGGCGTGGGCGCGGACGAGGTGGCGGCGGTTGCGGAGCTGTTGGGGGATTTGCGACCGGCCGGCGGCGCGCGCGCCGATCTGGTGCTGGGCCGGCGCGACAGCAAGGCGGTGCCGCGTCCGCTGGAAAGCCTGAACCTGCGGGCGGCCTTTGATTTGCGGGTGGAGATCACCCGCACGGGCGGCGCGCTGGCCATGAAGCGGATTCCGATCAAGGTGGATTCCACCCCGCTGCGGCTGTCGGGCGTGGTGGGCAGCAGCCTGAACCGCGCGCTGCGCAGCGCCGGCATTCCGGCCACCCAGGCGGCGGAATTCATCAAGCAGATGCGCCATGTTGTCGATTTTCAGCGTGGGCTGGGCAAGGCCGATCGCTTCGAGATCGTGATCGAACAGGATCGCGCCGCCACCGGCGAGGTGCGCCACGGCCAATTGCTGTTTGGCGCGGTGGCGCGCAAGGGCCAGACGCCGGTGGAAATCGGCCTGTTCAAAGGCGAATATTATCTGGGCAGCGGCGAAGGCGTGAAGCGCGGCCTGATGAAGACCCCGGTGGACGGCGCGCGCATGACCAGCGGGTTCGGCATGCGCCTGCACCCGTTGCTGGGCTTTTCGCGCATGCACCAGGGCGTGGATTTCGGCGCGGGCGCGGGCGAACCGATCATGGCGGCCGGTGGCGGCACGGTCAGCTTTGCCGGCTGGCACGGCGGCCATGGCCAATATGTGATGGTGCGCCACAACAAGGAGCTGGTGACGGCCTATGCCCATATGTCGCGCATCGCGGTGAAGGCCGGGCAGCGCGTGCGCCAGGGCCAGATGCTCGGCAATGTGGGGTCCACCGGCATGTCGACGGGGCCGCATCTTCATTATGAAGTGTGGTTGCGCGGCAAGGCGGTGAACCCGGTGTCGCTGCGCTTCATCGGCGGATCGGAATTGTCGGGCCGGGCGCTGAACGACTTCCAGCGCCAGATGAACCGCTGGCGGGCGCTGCCGGCGATGGGCAGCGCGCCCAAATCCGCCACCGCGGCCGCGCGCTGACATTTTTTGGCCATGCTGGCTTGCCACAAGCGCGGAGTGCGCCGGTTGCTGTCCGCCTTCACCATGCTTGCCCTGCTGGGCGGGGCCGCGCCGTTGCCGCGCCCGGCACGGCCGGTGGCGCCGGTGATTGGCCCGAGCTTTGGCGATGAAGCCGCGCGCGACCGCCTGAACGAAGCCGCCGACGTGATTCGCATTGCCGGCATCCGCGCCGGCATGGCCGTGGCCGATATCGGCACTGGCGGCGGTTATTATGTGATGCGCGTGGCCCCCGTGGTGGGCAAGCTGGGCCGGGTATATGCGCAGGATCTTTCGATCGCGGCGCTGGCGGGAGTGCGGCGGCGCGCGACGGCGGCGGGCCATGCGCATATCCGTTATGTGCTGGGGCGGCAGACCAGCGCGCGGCTGCCGGCGGCCAGCGTTGATGTGGCCTTGATGGTGCACATGTATCACGAGATCGAGCAGCCCTATCGCCTGCTCGACAAGTTGCGCGCCAGCCTGAAGAGCGGCGGGCGCATCGTGATCGTGGATGCCGATCGGCCAAGCGAGGCGCGCGGCATGCCCAAATCGCTGTTGCTGTGCGAAGTGCGGGCGGTGGGCTATGAACTGGTGGGCGTGACCGACATTGCAGATGCCTATGTGGCGGTGTTCCGTCCCGGTGTGCGCCCCGATCCGGCCAGCGTGCGCGCCTGCCGGTCCTGATCAACATGCCGCATTTGCCGCTGGGGCAGCAGCATGGCAGGGGGCGCGCATGAAGATCCCGCGCGTCGTGCTGTTTTATGGGCTGGCTGGCCTGATTCCGTTTCTGGCAGCGCCGGTCGGCACGTTGCTGGCGCCGGATTTCCGCTGGCAATTCAACGAAGCCCTGTTGTGGTGGAGCGCGATCATCCTGTCGTTCCTGGGCGGCGCGCGCTGGGGCGCCGCGGTGCAGGCGGCGGCCCCCTCGCCCCGGTTGATCGGGCTGACGATGCTGCCCAGCATCTATGCCTGGGCCATCCTGGTGCTGTTGCCGGCCAACATGCGGGTGATCCAGTTCAGCGCGCTGGCCGCCGGCCTGTTGCTGCACCTGTTGTGGGATCTGGCGTCACGCGCCCTGCCCGGCTGGTATGGCCGGCTGCGCATGGTGTTGACGGCAGGCGCGGTGGTGGCGTTGGCCTGGCAGGCGGCGCTGCAGGGCTGA
>JAIXQY010000065.1 GCA_027485485.1 Sphingomonadales bacterium
CACCCTCACCCGCTGGTCGGGCGCGCCGATGCTGGAGCACAGCCTGAAGAAGCATCGGCCGGGGTATGAGGATTATATCCGCCGCACGTCCGGCTTCTTCCCGCTGCCGCCCAAACGCGACTGATCTGATCAGGCAGCCGGCGCCGGCAGGATATTCTGGTTCGATCGGAACAGATTGTCAGGATCAACGTGGGCTTTGATCGCAGCCAGCCTGGGGTGGTTGACGCCATAGGCTTCGCGGATGCGGTCGGGCGAACTG
Organism: Sphingomonadales bacterium; assembly: GCA_027485485.1. Classification (GTDB taxonomy): domain Bacteria; phylum Pseudomonadota; class Alphaproteobacteria; order Sphingomonadales; family Sphingomonadaceae; genus Sandarakinorhabdus. Next base: position 260 of record JAIXQY010000065.1, read on the forward strand.
GGCGGAAGATAGTTGACATAGGCGCGAGTCGCCCACGGCCGCAGCGCCCCGCCATGTTCGGCCACCCAGCTCACCGCCCGTTCCCGGTCTTCGGGGCGCTGCCATTCTGCCGAGATCATGCTGCTCAACCCAGTGCCGCGCAGCGGATAGGCAGTTTCGGTCATGCCGATGCGCGCCGCCTTGCCGTTGGAAAGCCCCATCAGGATGGCACCAAAGCCGCGCCCTGCCAGCGCCGCCCGTTCAAGCACGGCGGCCAGCGCATCGTCCACTCCTTCCAGAAAGGCCGCATCAACAGCCAGGTTTGTGGTGTCCCACACCTCGCCAACCGGATCGAGACGGGTTGGCGACAATCGGGATTCGACCCGTGGGAAGGCCTTGTGCAAGATGGCGAAATAGTCCCCGGCAAGCACTTCGCTGCCATAGACACGGCAGCCGAACGCGGCACCGGCCGCAGGATCAACCTCAAAGCCCATGCGGACATAGTCAGGGGCCGTTCGCATCAGTTCGCCGAACACACGCATGGCCGCCCCGATATCGTTCCAGCCAAAGCGGAAGCCCAGATTGTGCGACGGCAAAATCGGATGCAGCTGCAGATCAAGCCGGGTGACGACTCCGAAATTGCCGCCACCGCCGCGGATTGCCCAGAACAGATCGTCGTTGCGTCCGGGGCCAAGCTCCAGCACCTCGCCATCAGCGGTCACCAACTGGGCGCCGATGATATTGTCGCAGGCGGTGCCATACAGGCCGCGCGCTGCCGTATCGCCGCCCGCCAGCGCCAGTCCGGCCACGCCCACCTCGCCGCAGGCCCCCATCGGCGTGATCAGGCCTTGCGCATAGGACGCAGCCAGCAATTGCTTGATCCGCGTGCCCCCGCCAACCGAAGCCACGCGGCGTTGCGGGTCGATCGTCACCCTGTCCAACGCGCCCAGATCAACCTGCAGCGCGCCATCGGCCACGCCCCAGCCGGCATAGCTGTGGCCGCCGCCGCGAATGGCGACCGGCAAGGCATGGCGGCGGGCAAATTCCACACAGCGCCGCACATCATCGACATCGGCGCAGCGCGCCATTGCCAATGGGCGGCGATCATAGGCCTTGTTCCAAACGCGGCGGGCATCGTCATATCCGGCATCGGCGCTGGTGAGGAACCGCCCGCGCACCTGGCGGGACAGGCCAGCCAGATCGCCCGCGCCTGCATCGGCCGCCAACGCCGGCGCAGCGATGCCAGCGGCAGCCGCCAACCCGGCCTGCAACAGGTGGCGCCGGCTCCATGCCGCGGGAGCGCGTTCATCGCCGATCATTCGTCCATTCCCCCTTGGCTTGCACCACTGCCATGCGCCCGTTCAAACAGCCAAACCCGGACCGCGCTCGACAGGTTGGTGGTGCGCGCCTCGTCAATCTCGGCCACCAGCGCGGCGAGCGACTTGCCGGCGGCGGCGGCGGCTTCGTTCAGCGCAGCCCAAAAGATGGGTTCCAGGGTCAGGCTGGTGGCATGGCCCTGGATGGTGAGGCTGTATTTCTTGGGGTTCATGCGTCCTCAGGACATGCGCCACGGGCAAAGCGCGCGGCACGCGCGCTCCCGGCGCTGCGCTTCAATACATATGCTGCCCACCGTTCACCGACATGGTGGAGCCGGTGATGAAGCCACCATCCTCGCTCACCAGAAAGGCAACGGTGCGGGCGATTTCATGGGCCTGGCCCAGCCGGCCAACCGGGATCTTCGCCACGATCTTGGCCAGCACGTCGGCCGGCACCGCGGCGACCATGTCGGTATCGATATAGCCGGGCGCGATCGCATTGGCGGTGATGCCGAAGCGCGCGCCTTCCTGCGCCAGCGCCTTGGTGAAACCATGGATGCCCGATTTGGCAGCAGCATAATTCACCTGACCATATTGGCCGGCCTGGCCGTTGATCGAGCCGATCTGCACAAAACGGCCAAAGCCGCGTTCCTTCATGCCCGCGAACGTCGCCTTGGCCATGTTGAAACAGCCGCCCAGATTGACGCGGATCACCTCGTCCCAGGCTTCCCAGCTCATCTTCATCAGCGTGCCGTCGCGGGTAATGCCGGCGTTGTTGACCACGATATCGATCGGCCCCAGTTCGGCCGCCACCGCCGCACAGCCATCCAGGCAGGCCTGGTGATCAGCGACATTCCATTTGTAGCTCTTGATGCCGGTGGCTTCGGTGAAGGCGCGGGCGCGTTCGTCGCTGCCGCCGAAATTGGCCGCCACCGTGATGCCCATATCGCGCAGGGCCAGGCTGATCGCCTCGCCAATGCCGCGTGTGCCGCCCGTCACCACTGCCACTCGTGCCATGAACCACCCATCTGCTCAGCGCCGGGGCTCAGCCCCCGGCTTATACACTTTGAGCCACATTGCCTTTGGTTTCAATGGGCCGAACGGCCCAAGGCTCAGGCCCAGCCCGCCAGTTCGCGGCGCACGATGGTTTCCAGCATGGCCATGCCGGTGTCGCTGGCGTTGAGGCAGGGAATATAGGCAAAATCGCTGCCGCCAGCCTCCAGAAACTCCTCGCGGCCTTCCATCGCCACCTCTTCCAGGGTTTCCAGGCAATCGGCGGCGAATCCGGGGCACACCACGGCAATCTTCTTCACGCCGTCTTTCGGCAGATTGACCAGCGTGTCATCGGTATAGGGTTTCAGCCATTCGGCCCGGCCAAAGCGCGACTGGAACGTCACCTTCACCGGGCGGCCCAGTTCCGCCTGCAACAGGCGGCCGGTTTTCAGGCACTGGCAATGATAGGGATCGCCCGCTTCCAGCGTGGAGCGCGGCATGCCGTGGAAGCTGGTGACGATCAGATCGGGTTCGAAATCCAGCGCGGCCACGCCATCACGCACCGATTGTGCCAGCGCCGCGATGTGATCGGGATTGTCGTAATAAGGCGCCATGGTGCGCAGCGCCGGCTGCCAGCGCATCTTCATCAGCACGCGGGCCGCTTCGTCCACCACCGTGGCGTTGGTGGCGGCGGAATATTGCGGATACATCGGCGCCAGCAGGATGCGGTCGCAGCCCTGGGCCATCAGCGCCTGCAACTGATCGCCGATCGACCGTGTGCCATAGCGCATGGCCCAATCCACCAGCACGCCGTCTCCCAGCCGCAGTTGCAGCGCTTCGGCCTGGCGGCGGGTATAGACCGTGATTGGCGAGCCGCCATCCATCCACACCTTGGCATAGTTGGCCGCCGTGGTGCGCGGCCTGATGTTGAGGATCAACAGGTTCAGGATCGGCTGCCAGATGATCTGCGGGATCTCGATCACCCGCGAATCAGACAGGAACTCGCCCAGAAAGCGCTTCACCGCCGGCACGTCCGGCGCATCGGGCGATCCCAGATTGACCAGCAGCACCCCCACCCGCCCGGATTTCACCGGCACGTGATCGGCAGGCAGCGCCTGCGGCGGCAATCGCAGCGGCCCGATCATGCCGGGAACAATGGCAGGGTTTGCCAGGCTTTGCCGGTGGCCGCCGCCAGCGCATTGGCCACGGCCGGCGCGATCGGCGGCGTGCCGGGTTCGCCAATCCCGCCGGGATCGGCAGCGGATGCGATGATCCGCGTTTCAATGTCTGGGCAGTCGGCCATGGTGATCAGTCGATAGGCGTGGAAATTGTCTTGCTCCACCGCTCCTTGTGCAAAACTGATGCGGCCAAAAAGCGCGGCCGACAGGCCAAAGATGATTCCGCCTTCGATTTGCGCTGTCACCGTATCGGGATTGATCACCCGGCCGCAATCCACCGCCGCCCACACGCGGGTGACGCGCGGGGCGCCCTGCGCCGGCACCTCGACCTCGGCAATCTGGGCAACGATGCTGCCGAAGCTTTCCACCAGCGCCAGGCCGCGTGCCACCACCGGCTGGCCGGGCTGGCCTTCATCGCGGCCCAGCGGCCCGCCCATTTCCAGCACGGTGCGCAGCACGGCGGCATGGCGCGGCTTGTCTTTCAGCATGGCCAGACGGAACGCGCCCGGGTCCTGCTTCGCGGCCAGCGCCAGCTCGTCCACAAACCGTTCGACGATGAAGCCGGTGAAGCTGTGCCCAACGCTGCGCCAGAAGCCCAGCGGCACGTTGCAATCGGCCAGCACATGGCTCACCCGCAGGGCCGGGATGGCATAGGGCAGCTCCACCGCGCCCTCGATGGCGCCGGCGCCTTCCGATGGCCGGCCCATCAGGCTGCCGACATTGCGGCCGGCGAAGGCGGCGCCGGTATCCGGCACGGCAATCGCGGCGTTCCAGGCGGTGATGCCGCCAGGCCCGGCCTTGCCATGCAGGCGGGCCGCCACCGCCGGGCGATAGACGTCGTGGCCGAAATCCTCTTCCCGGCTCCAGATCAGTTGCACCGGCCGGCCAGCGGCCCGCGCGATCAGCGCGGCCTGGGCACAGGCATCGCCTTCCACCTTGCGGCCAAAACCGCCGCCGATGAAGGTGGGGTGCACGGTCACATCTTCATAATCAATGTCGAGCGCGGCGGCCACGGCGCGGGCGGCCAGGCTGGCGCTTTGGGTGGGGGCCCAGATTTCGGCGGCGTCGCCGGTCAACCGCGCCGTCGCCGTCATCGGTTCCAGGCAGGCATGGGCCAGGAAGGGCATCACATAATCCGCCGTCACCACGCCGCCGCCGGCCATGGCGGCGTTCACATCGCCCTCGTCGCGCACGCTGGTGCCGATCTCGCCCGTGGGGCCAAAGGCCTTGCCGTCCACCAGCAGCGCGCCCTTCACGGCGGCGTCCAGCCAGGGGCCGGGTTCATTGTCCACCTTGGTCCAGCGCGGCTGCAGCGTGGCCAGGGCTTTGGATGCCGCAAACCAGCTTTCGCCCACACAGGCGATGAAATCCGGGCCTTGCACCAGCTTGAGGCCGGCCGGCAGCGCGCCGCGCGGCGCGCCGGCCAGCGTGGTACCGATCGGGGCCTGCCGAATGGCGGCATAGGCCATGCCGGGCAGGCGCACATCAATGCCAAAGCGCGCCGACCCATCCACCTTGGCCGGCACATCCAAGCGCATCACCGGCTGGCCAGCCAGACGGCGTTGCGGGCGCGGCGTGGGCTCATCGGGCGCATCGGCCGGATCGACATCGGCGATGATGGCATGAAACGCCAACCGGTTGGCCTTGTAGGTGACAAAGCCACCCGCCGTGTCACACTCGGTCCAATCCACCGCCCAGCGGCGGGCGGCCGCCTTGATCAGCATTTCGCGCGCCGCCGCACCGGCCAGCCGCAGCGGCATTTCCCACGCCCGTATGCTGTTGGAACCGCCGGTGATCTGGAAATCCAGCAGCTGCGCCACACGGCGGCCCGCGCCCAGCACCAGGCTGCGCATCGGTTCCGACATGGTGGCGGCCGTGGCGGCGGCAAGGCCGGGGTTGGCATAATCCGGGCCCAGTGGGGCGGGCTCCACGGCGACGGCGCGCCAATCGGCGCCCAGTTCATCAGCGATGATCTGCGCCAGTGCGGACCAGATGCCCTGGCCCATTTCGGCCTGGGCAACGGCCACCACCACCCGGCCATCGGCGCCGATCTTCAGATAGGCGTTGATGAGGGTCTCGCCCTCTCCCGCCGCCCAGTTGAAGGCGCGGGCCCGCGGCCACACGCCCCAGCCAATGGCGAGGCCGGCGCCGGCCACCGCCGCAATCAACAGATTGCGGCGCGTCAGGCCGGCGCGCAGCCGGCTAGCCGGGCGGGACGCGGGAGACACGGCGGGCGGCGTTGGGCTCAGGCGAGCTGGCCCATCAGATGTTCGGCCGACGAGACACCGAAGGCGCCGGGCGGTTCGATGTTGAGTTCGGCGACCACGCCATCCTTGATGATCATCGAAAAGCGCTGGCCGCGCACGCCCATGCCAAAGGCGCTGCCATCAAAGGTGAGGCCCAGCGCCTTGGAAAAATCGCCATTGCCATCGGCAATCATCGTCACATTGTCGCCCGCGCCGGCCGACTTGCCCCAGGCGTTCATCACGAAAGCATCGTTGACCGAAACGCACACGATCTCGTCCACGCCCTTGGCCTTCATCGCGGCGGCATTCTCAACATAGCCGGGCAGATGCCGGGCCGAGCAGGTGGGGGTGAAGGCGCCGGGCACCGAAAACAGCGCCACGGTGCGGCCGCCGAACAGTTCAGCGGTGGCCAGCGGGGCCGGGCCATCGGCCGTGGCCTTGATCAGGGTCATTGCCGGAACTGTGTCGCCAACGTTGATGCTCATGATGCCGCTCCTGTCTGCAAAATTGCCCGCCTTCCCTAGCCTTGGCCTTGGCTGGCGTCCAGCGCGCGCCTATGCTCCTGGGCGTGGAAACGCCGCCTTATCTTTCGGGCCAATTGCTGCTGTCGATGCCAGGCATTGGCGATGATCGCTTTGATCGCAGCGTGATTGCCTTGTGCGTGCATGATGATGCCGGCGCGCTGGGGCTGATGATCAACAAACCGATGCCCGATCTCGGCCTGCATGGCCTGCTGGCGCAATTGGACATCGCGCCCGGCGTGGCACCCGATGTGCCGGTGCTGGCCGGTGGGCCGGTGGAGCCGGGGCGCGGCTTCGTGCTGCACAGCGCCGACTATACCGCCGCCGGCACCATCCAGGTTGGCGGTGCCTGGGCCTTCACCTCCACGCTGGACATATTGCATGCCATAACGCGCGGCGACGGGCCCCGGCGCTGGCACATGCTGCTGGGCTATGCCGGTTGGGGCGCCGGCCAGCTGGATGGCGAGATGCGCCAGCATGGCTGGCACCTCGCCCCGGCCGACTCCGCCTGCGTGTGGGATGTGCCCGTGGAGCGCCGCTGGGAACGTGCCTTTGCCCTGACCGGCGTTGCCGTGGCCAATCTGGTGGCAACGCCCGGCCGCGCCTGAACGCGGCCAACAAACAGGCCGGGCGTGAACGCGGCAAGCAAGCCGGTGGCGCGGGGGGACATGCCCGGCCCAAGAGACCCCGTCATGCTGAACTTGTTTCAGCATCCATGGGAGGCCCGCCCCGTAAAGCGTGCGCATCGTGGCATTTGCGCCATGGATGCTGAAACAAGTTCAGCATGACGAGCGCCTTGTGAAACAACCCCCCTCACCCCATCACGAAGGCATTCAGCTTGTTGCCATCCGGATCGCGGAAATAACCGGCGTAAAAGCCCGTGTCACCGCGCGGGCCGGGGGGGCCTTCGCAGGTGCCGCCGTTGGCCAGGGCCAGCGCGTGAATACGGTCCACCTGGGCGCTGTCCTTCGCTTCCAGTGCCACCATCACGCCATTGCCCACGCTGGCCGGCTGGCCATCGAACGGTTTGGTGGCGGCAATGCCCGCGGCACCGCCCGGCGTGCCCCAGGCGATGAAATTGTCAAACTCCATCATCCGCCCCGTGCCCATTTCGGCGGCGATGGCGTCATAGAATCGGGCCGCCCGCGCAATATCGCTGGTGCCCACGGTGACATAGCCGATCATCTGATCCTCCCTGACTGGAAATTCGAACATATCAGGAACAATCCCGAGTCGCTACCGGGAATCGCCCCCGCCTGTTTCACCCGGCTTGCAAGTGGGGGGCCAAGCCGCTATGGCCGCCGCTTCGCATGAAACCGGACCGCCTGGCGAAAAGGGCTGCCATGGCGGTTTTTGATGCGTCTTTGAGAAGGAGACCGAAATGCCCAAGATGAAGACCAAGAGCGGGGTCAAGAAGCGCTTCAAGATCACCGCTTCGGGCAAGATCAAGCATGGTGTGGCCGGCAAGCGCCACCGCCTGATCAGCCACAACGCCAAATATATCCGCCAGAACCGCGGCACGTCCGTGCTGGCCGTTGCCGATACCGCCCGGGTGCATGCCTGGGCGCCGTATGGCCTGAAGTAAGGAGGACCACACATGCGTATCAAACGTGGTGTGACCACCAAAGCCCGGCACAAGCGTATTCTTGATCAGGCGAAAGGCTTTTACGGCCGCCGCAAGAACACCATCCGCATTGCCAAGCAAGCGGTTGAAAAGGCCGGGCAATATGCCTATCGCGACCGCAAGGTCAACAAGCGCAATTTCCGCGCCCTGTGGATCCAGCGCATCAACGCCGCCGTGCGTGAAGAAGGGCTGACCTACAGCCAGTTCATGAACGGCGTGAAGCTGGTGGGCCTGGAGATTGACCGCAAGGTGATGGCCGATCTGGCCATGAACCAGCCGGAAAGCTTTACCGCCATCATTGGCCAGGTGAAGGCCGCCCTGGAAGCGAAGGCCGCGTAAACCACGCAGCCAACACGCTGAAAAGGGGCGCGCGCCTTCACGGGCGCGCGCCCCTTTTTCGTATCAAATTCTCCCGAACAGGCCCTGATGATGACCGACACCAGCCAGTTGCAGGCCGAAATCCTTGGCCAGATCGCCGCCGCCGCCAGCCCTGAGGCGCTGGAGGCCGTGCGGGTGGCGGCCATGGGCAAGCAGGGCCAGGTCACCCAGTTGTTGAAGACGCTGGGCGGCATGAGCCCGGACGACCGCGCGGTCGCCGGGCCCGCCTTCAACGGCCTGCGCGAAGCCGTCACCGCCGCGCTGGCCGCCAGAAAGGCCGCGCTGGATGCGGCGGCATTGAACGCCAAGCTGGCCGCCGAGAAGCAGGACATGACCCTGCCGGTCAGCCTGCCCGCCACCGGCTCCATCCACCCGGTGAGCCAGGTGATGGACGAGCTGGCCGAGATTTTCGCCGATCTGGGCTTTGCCGTCGCCACCGGGCCGGAGATCGAGGACGACTGGCACAATTTCACCGCGCTCAACATTCCGGAACATCATCCGGCGCGCGCCATGCACGACACATTCTACATTGATGGCCAGCCGCATCTGGTGCTGCGCACCCACACCAGCCCGGTGCAGATCCGCACCATGGTGAGCCAGAAGCCGCCGATTCGCATCATCGCGCCCGGCCGCGTCTATCGCAGCGACAGCGACGCCACCCACACGCCGATGTTCCACCAGATCGAAGGCCTGGTGATCGACAAGGGCATCACGCTCGCCCATCTGCGCTGGACACTGGAAACCTTCATCAAGGCCTTTTTCGAGGTGGATGATGTCAGCTTGCGCTTCCGCCCCAGCTATTTCCCCTTCACCGAGCCTTCGGTGGAGGTTGATGTTGGTTACAACAGCAAGACCGGCAAGCCCGCCGGCGCCGGCCAGGTGGACAAATGGCTGGAGGTGCTGGGCAGCGGCATGGTGCATCCGCGCGTGATCGCCGCGTGCGGGCTGGACCCCGATGAGTGGCAGGGCTTTGCCTTCGGCACCGGGGTCGATCGCCTCGCCATGCTGAAATATGGCCTCACCGATCTGCGCGCCTTTTTCGATGGCGACACCAAGTGGCTGAAACATCATGGTTTCTCGGCCTTTGATCTGCCCTCCATTTCTGCCGGAGCACATCCGTGAAGTTCACCCTGTCCTGGCTCAAAGACCATCTCGACACTGCGGCCAGCGTTGACGAGCTCGCCGCCGCGCTGACCAGTTGCGGGCTTGAGGTTGAAGGCATCGAAAACCCGGCCGAGGCGCTGGGTGCCTTCACCATCGCCCATGTGCTCACCGCCGAGCGTCACCCCCAGGCCGACAAATTGCAGGTGCTGAGCGTCGATACCGGCAGCGGCGAACCCATGCAGGTGGTGTGCGGCGCGCCCAATGCGCGCGCCGGCATGAAGGGCGTGTTTGGCGCGCCCGGCACCTATGTGCCCGGCAGCGGCATCACGCTGAAGGTGGCGGCCATCCGCGGCGTCGAATCCAAGGGCATGATGTGTTCGATGCGCGAACTGGAGCTTTCGGATGAGCATGACGGCATCATCGCCCTGCCCGATGATGCCCCGGTGGGCGCCCGCTATGTCGATTGGGCCGGGATGAATGATCCGGTGTTCGATATCGCCATCACGCCCAACCGCCAGGAGTGCCTGGGCGTGCTCGGCATCGCCCGCGATCTGGCCGCCGCCGGCATCGGCACGTTGAAGGCCCGCGCCATTACGCCTGTGGCCGGCAGCTTCCCGATGCCGCGCCCGATCAGAATCGAAGACGCCGAAGGCTGCCCGGCCTTTGCCGGCCGCGTGGTGCGCGGCGTGACCAACGGGGCCTCGCCAGATTGGCTGCAACGCCGGCTGCGCGCCGTGGGCCTGCGCCCGATTTCGGCGCTGGTGGACATCACCAACTTCCTGAGCATCGATTCGGGCCGGCCGCTGCATGTTTATGATGTGGCGAAATTGAACGGCGGTCTCACCGCCCGGCGTGCGCGGGCTGGCGAGAGCGTGCTGGCGCTGAACGGCAAGACCTATGCGCTTGACGAGACGATGACCGTCATCGCCGATGACGCCGAGGTGCACGACATCGGCGGCATCATGGGCGGCGAACACAGCGGCTGTTCCGACACCACCAGCGAAGTGCTGATCGAAGCGGCCTGGTTCACGCCTGAACGCATCGGCGCGACCGGTCGTAAGCTCGGCATCAACAGCGACGCCCGCGCCCGCTTCGAGCGCGGGGTTGATCCGGCGTTCGTGGTGCCGGGCCTGGAACTGGCCACGGCCATGGTGCTCGATCTGTGCGGCGGTGAAGCATCAGACATGGTGATCGCCGGCACCATCCCCGACACCAGCCGCAGCATCGCCTATCGCCCGCAGCGCGTGCTCGGCCTGGCCGGGCTGGACGTGGCCGAGGATGAACAGGCCGCCATCCTCACCCGCCTCGGCTTTGGCGTGGAGCCCAAGGGCTCTGGGGGCAACCCTTGGCAGGTATCCGTCCCGCCATGGCGCCGCGATGTCGATGGCGAAGCCGATCTGGTGGAAGAGGTCGTGCGCGTCCACGGGCTGGACAAGGTGCCGGCCACGCCGCTGCCGCGCGCCGAAGGCCTGGCCGCGCCCACCGCCACCCCGCTGCAGCGCACCCAGCGCCGCCTACGCCGTGTCGCCGCCAGCCGCGGCCTGGATGAAGCCATCACCTGGAGCTTCCTGCCGCCCGCCGACGCCGCTGCCTTCGGCGGCGCCGCCTTCAATCTCGCCAACCCGATTTCGGCCGACATGGCCGCGATGCGCCCCAGCCTGCTGCCGGGGCTACTGTCGGCCGCCGCGCGCAACATGGATCGCGGTGCGGCCGGTGTGCGGCTGTTTGAACTGGGCCAGCGCTACCTCGCCGATGGCGAGCGGCCGACCGCCGCCATCCTGCTGGCCGGCGAGGCCCGCGGGCGCGATTGGCGCAGCGGCGCAGGCGCGAAGCCCGATGCCTATGACGCCAAGGCCGAAGCACTGGCGCTGCTCGCCGCACTGGGCGCCCCGGTGCAGCGCCTGGCTGTCGCCGCCCCGACCGACGGATGGTGGCACCCCGGCCGCGCTGGCCGGCTGGTGCTGGGCAAGGTGGCCCTGGCCGATTTCGGCATCATCCATCCGCGCACATCGGCCGGGTTCGACGTGAAGGGCCCGGTGGCGGCGGTGGAGCTTTATCTCGACGCGCTGCCGCCGCGCAGCCGCAAGCGCGACCCCTGGGCGCCCAGCCCGCTGCTGCCCTTGTCCCGCGATTTTGCCTTCGTGGTGGATGAAGGCCTGGCCGCCGACAGCCTGATCCGCGCCGTGGCGGGGGCAGACAAGACGCTGATCACCAATGTCAGCCTGTTTGACCGCTATGCCGGCCCCGGCGTGGAGGCCGGCAAGATCAGCCTTGCCGTGGCCGTGACGCTGCAGCCCACGATGGCCACCCTCACCGATGCCGATATCGAAGCGGTCTCGGCCAAGGTGGTGGCGGCGGCGGCCAAGCTGGGGGCCAGCCTGCGCGGCTGAGCCAGCACTTTTGCCTGCCCCCTTTCCCTCGGGCGGTTCTTTGCCCTATGGGAAAGGGGAGCGGGCACCCTGGCCCCGCGTAGCCCTGCCCGGAGCCAATGGCCCCCTTTCCCTGGCTTGATCTCGGCATCATTGCCGGTCTGATCCTGCTCAATGGCTTTTTCGCCATGTCCGAACTCGCCATCGTGTCGGCGCGGCGGCCGCGCATGCGCGGGCTGGCCGAACGCGGATCGAGCGGCGCCAGGGCGGCGCTGACGCTGGCCGAAGATCCGGGCCGTTTCCTGTCGGGCGTGCAGATCGGCATCACGCTGGTGGGCATCATCAACGGTGCCTATTCCGGCGCCACGCTGGCCCAGCCGGTGGGCGATCGGCTGGCGGCACTGTTCGGCTTGCCGGCGCACACCGCCGAAGAGCTGGGCTTTGCCGTGGTCATCGCCATTGCCACCTATCTTTCGCTGATCGTTGGCGAACTGGTGCCCAAGCAGTTCGCGCTGCGCAGCCCCGAAGCCATTGCCGTGCGGGTGGCGCCGATCATGGCGCTGTTTGCGCGTTTCACCACGCCGTTCGTGTGGATGCTGGATCACAGCAGCCGGGCGGTGTTCCGCCTGCTCGGCCAGAGCCGCGATGCCGATCAATCGGTGACGGAGGAGGAATTGCGATCGGTGGTGGCCGATGCCACCAGCGCCGGGGTGATCGAGGCCGAGGAGAGCCAGATGATATCCGGCATCATGCGGCTGGCCGACAGGCGGGTGCGCGGCGTGATGACTCCGCGTGGCGAAATTGACTGGATCGATTCAGACGCCGACGATGCCGAAGTGCGCGCCCAGCTGGCCGCCACGCCGCATAGCCGCCTGCTGGTGGCGCGCGGCAGCATTGATGACATCATCGGCGTGTTGCAGGCCCGCGACGTGGTGCAGGCCCTGATCGAAGGCCGGCCGCTGGATCTGGCAGCGCTGGCCCGCCCGGCCCCAGTGCTGCCCGATGTGCTGGATGCGGTGGACGCGCTGGGCACGCTGCGCGATGCCGATATCCCGATGGCGCTGGTGCATGATGAATATGGCCATTTCGAAGGCATTGTGACGCCGGCCGATCTGCTGGCGGCGATTGCCGGCGTGTTCCGCAGCGACGTCGATGATGCCAATGATCCGCCTGCGGTGGAGCGTGATGATGGCAGCTGGCTGATATCGGGTTCGCTGCCCGCCGATGAAATGGCCGACCGGCTGGGCCTCACCCTGCCCGACACCGGTGATTATGACACGGTGGCCGGCCTGGCGCTGGAGCAGTTGCAGCATCTGCCGGTCACCGGCGAGACATTCACCTTGAGCGGCTGGCAGTTCGAGATCGTCGACATGGATGGCCGCAAGATCGACAAATTGCTGGCCAGCCGGGTGCAAGACGCGCTGATCTGACCCTGGCGCCTAGAGCATTTCCCGACCAATCTGAATCAGCGTCATTGCCGTTCCGGCGACCCCTGCGGGGCGGGGCGCTTTTGGCCCAGGGCTGCGTCGCTCGTCGGTTACGATGCTTAAGCATCGCGCCCTCCTCGCTCCTTGCCCTGAACCAAAAATCACCCCAAAAGACTCTGGCGTGCCGCCGATCCAGATTGGTCGGAAAACGCTCTAGCCCTGCGATTTTTCCGTGCCGGCATAGGGCGGCACCGATGGCGCCACCGGATCGAACCGCACCCACAGCGCCACCCCGGCTGCAATCACCAGCGCCACGGCGGCCGCCAGCAAGGCCGGTCGGCGCGGGCCCGCGGGGATCACCGGGGCCAGCAGGGCCAGCACCGGGATCAGCAGCGGCACCAGCGCGAACGGCATCGGCCCGCCCACGCCCAGAAAGGCGAAATGCGCCAGCTCGGCAGTGAGGGTGAGGCCGGGGATGGCCAGCAACAGCGCCGGCACCAGCGGCGGCCAATTCAGCCGATCGCCGCCGTCCGCGCTCCATGCCGCGATGACAAGGCCCAGGGTGGCCAGCAGTGCCGGCCAGGCAAAGATCGGCCCGGCGCCCGGCAGCAAGATCTGCACGGCCAGCGCATCGATCACGCACAGCAGCACAAAGCTGAGCCAGCGATCCCACGCCGTGCCCGCAGTGGCGCTGGCGGTGAACAGCAGGCCGGCCAAGGCCGCCAGCCCGGCAATGATCTCCAGCCGGGGCAGCGCCGCCAAGCGGTCATAATATTCCGCACCCACACTGCCCGACAGCAGGTTGAGCCCGAACATCAGCAGCCCGGCGATGATCAGCGTGATGAGCAATTGGCCCAGCGCCAGCAGACTGCCGCTGATGCTCCATTCATCGCGCCGCCACCAGGCCGCCAGTCCCAGCAACAGCGCCGACACGCCCACCAGCCCCCAGCCAAAGGCCGCCGGATAAACGATCAGGCCAAAGATCGGCGCGGTGGCAAACACCGCATTGGGTGCCTTGGCCGGCAGCACATCGGCCATCAGCAGCGCCCGCGTGATGCCCAGCGCGCTGTCGCCCAGATGCTGCAACGCGCCCTGTTCCAGCGCATCCGGCGTCGCCAGCGGGCTGTGATAGGCCCAGGCTTCGCCGATGAAGGCAAAGTTCAGCCCGGCAATGCCGCGCAGCAGCACGGGCGTGAAATCGGTGTTGTTGGGCAGGCTTTCATACACGGTGACCGCCACGCTGCTGGCGGCAACGCCGGGCGTCGTCTGCGCCAGCAGGCGCACCAGTTCGCCATTGCCCGGCCCGGTCTGGAACATCATCGCCCGTCCGCCGCCGCCGCGCGCTTCCAGATTGATCAGCACGCCGGTGTGCAATGCGATCGGATCGGCGGCCGCGCCCGGCGCATAGATGGCGCGCGCGCCCACCAGCCCCTGTTCCTCGGCATCGGTGAAGATCAGCACCAGGTCGCGCCGCTGCGCCGCTTGCGGAATGGCCCGGGCGATTTCCAGCGCGGCGGCCACGCCGGCGATATCATCGGCCGCCCCCGGCGAAGCGATCACCGAATCATGATGCGCCAGCAGGACCACCGCCGGCAGGGCCGGATTGGCGCCCTTGCGCACCGCCACCAGGCTGATCGCCGGCTTGCTGGCATCACCGCCCCGGCTGCTCAGGCGCTTGGCGGCATCGGCCGGCAACGGCGTTTGCACCCGGCGCACGGCAAAGCCCAGGCTGGCCAGCCGCCGTTCCAGATTGGCCACCACCTGAGCTGCCGCCGGCGATCCGGTGGGGTGCGGCACCGATGCCAGCAATCGCACATCGGCCATGGCGCGGCCGGCGCTGAACTGATCGGCCGGCGCCGTGTGGGGCAAGGGCGCGGGCACCTGCACCCGCAGGATCGCCCAGGCCAGCCCGGCCAGCAGGGCGAGCGCGAACAATGGCCAGCGGTTCATACCCCCAGCTTCTGCGCCTGGGCAAAGGCCAGATCGGCCAGGGTTTCAAAGCCTTCCGCCGATTTCTTGGCATGCGCGCTGGTGGCGGTACCGCGGATCACCCGGCCCTTGATGCCATGGATGATCCCGGCCAGCCGGAACATGTTGTAGGCCACGTAAAAATCAATGTCGGCAATGCCGTCGCGCCCCGTGCGCCGGCAATAGGCATCAACATACTCGGCTTCCGTCGGCAGGCCCAGCGCCGCCAGATCATTGCCCACCAGCCCGGTCGTGGTGCTGGGCGGCATGCGATACATCATCAGATGATAGGAAAAATCCGCCAGCGGGTGGCCCAGGGTGGACAATTCCCAATCCAGCACCGCCAGCACCTTGGGTTCGGTGGGGTGGAAGATCATGTTGTCACAGCGATAATCACCGTGCACCACCGAAACCTCATCGCCAGCCGGGATATTGGCCGGCAGCCATTCCACCAGCCGATCCATCGCCGCATAGCGGCCGGCGTCAACGTCCTCCAGATATTGCTTGCTCCAGCGGCCGATCTGGCGGGCGAAATAATTGCCCGGCTTGCCGAAATCGGCGAGGCCGGCGGCGACATGATCGATCATGTGCAATTCGGCCATGGTGGCGTTCATGGCATCGAAATAGGCACGGCGCTCGTCCTTGGGCACCGATGGGAAGGTCGTGTCCCAGATCACCCGGCCCTCCACACAGTCCATGATATAGAACCAGGTGCCGATCACCTCATTGTCCTGGCACAGGCCAAAGGTGCGGGCGGCCGGAAAGCCTTGGGCGTGCAGCGCGGTGATCACCTTGTATTCACGGTCGACGGCATGGGCCGATGGCAGCAGCACGCCCGGCGGCTTGCGGCGCAGCACATAATTCTGCCCCGGCGTGATCAATTTATAGGTCGGGTTGGATTGGCCGCCCTTGAACTGTTCGATGGTCAGCGGCCCGGCATAGCCGTCCACATTGGCCGCCATCCACTCGTGCAGCCGGCCGGCATCAATCTCCTGGCCCGCCCGCACCGCACTGGTGCCCGAAAATTGCTCCTGCCGCTCGCTCATGCCCGTCTCCCCAACCATGGCGGCGGTGTTCTTCAGGCGGATTTGCCGATATCCCGCCGGAAATGGCCGCCGTGCCACCTGATCTTGCGAATAGCCGCATAGGCCAGCGCGCGCGCCTCGGAAATATCATGGCCCAGCGCCGTGATGTTGAGCACGCGGCCACCTGCCGCCACCAGCCGGCCTTCCTCGCTCAGGCGGGTGCCGGCATGAAACACCGTGACGCCCAGGGCTTCGGCCGCCGCGACGCCGTCGATCACCGTGCCCGCCACCGGCGCCCAGGGATAGCCATTGGCCGCCATCACCACCGTCACCGCGGCATCCTTGCTGAATTGCGGCTCCACATCGGCCAGATGGCCAGTGGCCGCCGCCCACAGCAATTCCACCGCATCGCTGGCCAGGCGCAGCATCAGCACCTGCGCTTCGGGATCGCCCAGCCGCACATTATATTCGATCAGCATCGGGCCATCGGCCGTGAGCATCAGCCCGGCATAGAGAAAACCCTGAAACGGCGTGCCGCGCGCCTTCATCGCCGCCAGCGTGGGCTGCACGATCTCGGCCATCGCCCGTTCAATCAGTTCGGGCGTCAGGCGCGGGCTGGGCGAGATCGCGCCCATGCCGCCGGTGTTGGGCCCCTGATCATCATCGCGCAGCCGCTTGTGATCCTGCGCGGTGGGCAGCAGCCGCACGGTTTCGCCATCGGTGAGGATGAACAGGCTGGCTTCCGGCCCTTCCAGGCATTGTTCCACCACCACCGGGCCATGGATCTCGGCCAGCGCGGCCAGGCCCTCTTCGTTGGTTTCGGCCACCGTCACGCCCTTGCCGCCGGCCAGGCCATCGGCCTTCACCACAACCGGCAGCGGGTGCACCGCCACATAATGATGGGCTTCGGCGGCATCGGCAAAGCGGCGGAACCGCGCCGTGGGGATGCCATGGGCCGCGCACAAATCCTTGGTGAACCCCTTGGAGGCTTCCAGCTGCGCCGCCGCCGCCGATGGCCCCAGCACCGGCACGCCGGCCGCCCGCAACGCATCGGCCACACCGGCCACCAGCGGCGCTTCCGGGCCAACCACCACCAGGCCGATGCTGCGTTCGCGCACCAGCGCCAGCACGGCGGCGCCATCGGTGATGCTGATGCCCACGCATTCGGCCACCTGGGCGATGCCGGCATTGCCCGGCGCGCAGATCAGCGCGGCACAGCGTGGGGACTGGCGCAGCCGCCAGCAGATCGCATGTTCGCGCCCGCCGCCACCCAGCACCAAAATATTGAGGGAATCGGGGCACATGCTCATGCTCTTGCCATAACATGCCAAAATGTCGCGGCAAGCGGCTTTGCCGGCAGGCGCGGCGGGTTTATGGAACAGGGGTGAGCGAGAACACCCCAGAATATAGCGTTTCCGAAATCGCCGGCGCCATCAAGCGCACGGTGGAAACCGCCTTTGGCCAGGTGCGGGTGCGGGGCGAGCTGTCGCAATTCCGCCGCCAGGCCAGCGGCCACTGGTATGGCCGGCTGAAGGACGAGCGCGCCGTGCTGGAACTGGCGATGTGGAAGGGCGTCGCCGCAGGCCTGAGCTTCCGCCCCGAAGACGGGATGGAGGTGATCGCCACCGGCAAGCTCACCACCTATCCCGGCGGCTCGCGCTATCAGCTCATCATCGATCGGCTGGAACCGGCCGGGGTGGGCGCGCTGCTCGCCCAGATCGAGGCGCGGCGGCTGAAGCTGCAAGCCGAAGGCCTGTTCGATCCGGCGCGCAAGCAACCGCTGCCCTGGCTGCCGGATGTGATCGGCGTGGTCACCAGCCCCACCGGCGCCGTGATCCGCGACATTCTCCACCGGCTGGGCGATCGCTTTCCGCGCCGGGTGCTGGTGTGGCCAGTGGCGGTGCAGGGCGAGGCTTCGGCCGGCCAGGTGGCGGCCGCCATCGCCGGGTTCAACGCGCTTCCCGCCGGCGGGCCGGTCCCGCGCCCCGATCTGATCATCGTGGCACGCGGCGGCGGCTCCATCGAGGATCTCGCCGCCTTCAACGAAGAAATCGTTGTGCGCGCCGTCGCCGCCAGCCGCATCCCGCTGATCAGCGCAGTGGGGCATGAGACGGACACGACCCTGATCGATTATGCATCAGACTGGCGCGCCCCCACCCCCACGGCGGCGGCCGAGCGCGCCGTGCCGGTGCGCGCCGAGCTGGCGGCCAGCCTGTCGATGCTGCACGGCCGGCTGGATGGCGCGGTGGTGCGCGGCTGGAAATTGCGCCGCGAACGCAGCATTGGCCTGGCCCGCCGGCTGCCGCAGCCGCGCAACCTGATCGGGCTGGCGGCCCAGCGCGTCGACGATCTGGCCACCCGCCTGCCCACCGCGCTCACCGGCAGGCTGGCCCAGGTGGCCTTGCGCGTCACCACCGCCGCCACCCGCCTGCGCCCGGCATTGCTGCAGGCCCGATTGGACCGCAGTGTGGAGCGGCTGGCCGGCAGCGCCGCGCGGCTGGCCCCGGCGCTGGCCCGGCCACTGAACGCCGATGCCGAGAAGCTCGCCCGGTCCGGCGC
>JAIXQY010000105.1 GCA_027485485.1 Sphingomonadales bacterium
ACCAGCGCCCAGCGCACAGGGCGCAGCAAGGGCACGAAGGCCGGATCGGCCATCAGTTCGGCCTCGGCCGCCGCTGCCAGCGCCAATCGGCGCGGCGCATCGCTGCCGGCTTGCACGGCAGCGGCCAGCTGGCGATCGGCCGCCGCGCTGCACGGGCGCACCCGACCGCAGCGCCAGGCGGCAAGATGCGCCAGCACATCGGGCACCCGCGCCGTCACCTCGGCCAGGGCCAGATCATGGCGCTGCGGCGTGCGACCGGCGCGCAGGATGGCGATATCGATTCCCACCGGGGCCAGGCTGGTGGCGAGGGCTTCGGCCAGTTGCTGCCAATCGGCGGCGGCCGGGACCAACAATCGCAACTGCAGCGGTCGCTGTGGGCCAAAGCCGGCGTCTGCCAGCAGGCGGGCAGCTTCGGCGCGGCGGGCGGCCACTGGCTGGGCGCGGGCATCGGCCGGTGGCGGCAGATCCGGCCACAGCCGGTTTTGCGGCACCAGCGCCGCCAGCGCGACGCGGTTGGCCAGCGGCGCACCATCGGCCGCCAGAAACAACGCCCGGCGCAGGCGCGGATCGGCCAGCGCGCCATCGGGTTGGATCGCCAGCCCGATCACGCCGGTCACCGCCTCGATCCGCACCGCGCGGCCCTGGCCGCTGGCCCGCGCTGCGCCCAAACCGGCAAGGCCGGCCCCCAGCACCACCGGCACCCGCCCGGCGGCAAATTCGGCAATGGCCTTGTCCACCGGTTGCGCCGCGATCGAAATGGCGGCCGCCCGCGCGCCCGGTTGCGGCACCTCGCTGCGCCGCGACAGTTGCCAGCTGCCGGCATCGCGGCGGGCCGCATAAGGGCCGGGGAAGGCCGTGCCGCGCCGGCCGCGCACCGCCAGAGCCGGTTCGGCCAGCCAATCCAGCAAATAGGGTGTGGCCGGGCGCGGCGCCAATTCCACCACGCGCGCAATCGGTGCCCGCGCCGTGCCGCGCCCGGCCAGGCCAGCGGCCTGCAGCGCCGCACGCTGGCGACGCGGGGTGCGTTGCAGGCTGGCCACCACATCGCGCGCCGCCAGTTCGCGGCCCTGGCCAGTGGCGGCCGGCCAGCGCACCGGCGCCAGCCGCAGGATCAGATCATTGCCCGAATCGAGAAAGCGCCAGCTGGTGGCCAGGCCGGGCCCCAACTCGCCATTGGCGCCGCGGGTGATCAACGTGGCCTCGCTGGCTTCGGCGGCCAGCTGATCGGCCATGGCGGCGGCGGGTGCCGCCTCACCGGCCACCACCACCGCCAGCGAACCGCCCGGCGGCGATGCCGAACAGCCGGCCAGCAGCAGCGCGATCGAGGCGGCAATGAAGCGGTCCATCACATTGTACCTTAGCGATGCTTGGGGGCGGTTCAACCAAGCTTGCTTGTGGAGCATGCGGCTTCGGGCGTAGAACAAGCCATGGAGATCGCCCGCGACATCATCGGCCTGATCGGCAACACGCCGCTGATCATGCTGAAAGGCCCCAGCGCCGAAACCGGCTGCACCATCCTGGGCAAGGCCGAATTCCTCAATCCGGGTGGCAGCGTGAAGGACCGCGCCGCCCTGGGGATTATCGAGGATGCCGAACAGCGCGGGCTGTTGCAGCCCGGCGGCATCATCGTGGAAGGCACCGCCGGCAACACCGGCATTGGCCTCGCTGTGGTGGGCGCGGCGCGCGGATACCGCACCATCATCGTGATGCCCGAAACCCAGAGCCGCGAAAAGCAGGACACGCTGCGCGCGCTGGGGGCCGAACTGGTGCTGGTGCCGGCGGCGCCTTATGCGAACCCCGGCCATTATGTGCACACATCGCGGCGCATCGCCGGGGAAACGCCCGGCGCGGTGTGGGCCAACCAGTTTGACAATGTCGCCAACCGGCTGGCGCATATCCGCACCACGGCGCCGGAAATCTGGCGGCAAACCGGTGGGCGCATCGATGGCTTCACCTGCGCGGTGGGCACCGGCGGCACGTTGGCTGGCGTCGCGCTGGGCCTGCGCGCTGAAAAGCCCGAGATCACCATCGCCCTCACCGATCCCGAAGGCGCGGCGCTGTATAATTATTTCGCCTGTGGGGAGCTGCGGGCCGAAGGGTCCAGCGTGTCGGAAGGCATCGGCCAGTCGCGCATCACCGGCAATCTGGATGGGCTGCAGGTGGATGCGCAATTTCGCGTGCCGGATGCGGAAGGCCTTGATTGGGTGCGCCGGCTGAATGCCGAAGAGGGCCTGTGCCTGGGACTGTCTTCGGGCATCAATGTGGCCGGTGCGGTGCGGCTGGCGCGGCTGATGGGGCCGGGCCATATCATCGCAACCATCTTGTGCGACAGTGGTTTGCGTTATCTTTCAACCATTTACAATGCGGATTGGCTGGCCGCCAAAGGGCTTGCCCCGGCCTGACTCCCGCCCCTATGATGGCGGCCATGTTGCCCATGCAATCCGAACCGGCTGAACGCCGCCCCGCGCCGCCGCGCGGGGAGCGTTTGCGCTGGGGCCTCACCGGCCTCGCGGCGATCCTGCTGGTGGTGATGGCAACGGCCGCCGGCCTGCGCCCCACCGGCAATGATGAACGGCCGGGCACCGGGGAGTCGCTGGCCGTGCTGGGTGTCGCCCCCGGACCGGCGAGCCGCCCACCCGAGCCATGATCGCCGCCGGCGCCCGCCGACCGGCCGCGACTCGGGGCCTGGCGCGCGCTGCAATCGCCCCCAAGAACCGGCGTCACCCCCGGAATCCACCCACATACTTATCCACAGGCGTTTTTTGTTTGAGAACAAGGACAGAACATCCACCAGATTGGCCCCTATTGCCCAAGCATATCCCCAGCTGAGACCATTTCAGCCCAACAGACTCCATTGAGACCCAGATCATCCCATGTTAGACCGCTTATCCACAGCGGAATGGGTGAGTGCGGCCTGAATTTGTCGATCTGATCCGCAGGACGGCAGCCAGGCAGCAACACACCATTCCCCGCACAGGGGTTTTGGGTGAGCGAAGCGGCCTTTCAGGGACCGGCGATGGGCGCGATCGACGCGAAGGGGCGGCTGCTGATTCCGGCCGGCTTTCGCGACGTCATCGCGGCGCGTGGCGGTGGCCGCACCCTGAAGTTGGGCATTGGCCTGGCCAACCGCCGCTGCCTGATGGGGTACAGCAGCGATCACGCCGATCGGCTGAAGAGCGAATATGATGCCCGCCACGGCGCCTCCATTTCGACCCAGGCGCTGGCCGAGCTCGGCACATTGTTCGCATCCACTCAGACCTTTGCCATCGATGATGCCGGCCGCATCGTGCTGCCGCCCGGCCTCAAGCGGGCGGGTGCCCTTGTGGGCCCGGTGTTGTTCCTTGGCATGTATGATTTTTTCGAACTCTGGGACCCGTGGACCTATCTAGCCGATCCAGCGCTGCAAGACGGCCAGCGCTGGCTGGTGGAGGGCGAACTGGAGGCCAAGGGCCTGCCGCTGGAGCGGCCGGCATGAGCGGCGCTCCCCATATCCCCGTGCTGCTGGATGAAGTGATGGCCGCGCTGGCACTGCAGCCAGGCGCGCTGTACGTTGATGCCACGCTGGGTGCCGGCGGCTATCTGCGGGCGGCGCGCGGGCGCGGCATCGCCCACGCCTATGGCTTTGATCGCGATCCCGATGCCCATGTACTGAACGCCGATCTGGCCGGGCTGGACGACGTCACCCTGATCCACCGGGCCTTTGCCGAGCTGGAAGCCGGTCTGGCCGATCAGGGCGTGATGGCGGTGGATGCCATCGCCTTTGATATCGGCGTCTCATCCATGCAGATCGACCGGGCGGAGCGGGGCTTTTCCTTCCAGGCCGATGGCCCGCTCGACATGCGCATGGCGCAGGATGGCATGAGTGCCGCCGATTTCATCAACAGCGCCAGCGAGGCCGAGATCGCCGACGTGCTGTACAACCTGGGTGATGAGCGCGCCTCGCGCCGGATTGCCCGGGCCATCGTGGCGGATCGGCCCTTTGCCCGCACCGGCGAACTGGCCGGCCTGATCCGCCGGGTGATCGGCAAGACCGAACCCGGCAAGGACCCGGCCACCCGCAGTTTCCAGGCCCTGCGCATCCATGTGAACGACGAACTGGGCCAGTTGGATGCCGGGCTGGCGGCTGCAGAACGGCTGTTGAAGCCCGGCGGCCGGCTGGCGGTGGTGAGCTTTCATTCCGCCGAAGACCGGCGGGTGAAGGCTTTCCTGCGTGACCGGTCGGGCAGCGCGCCGGCCGGATCGCGCCACCAGCCAATGGCGGCACGCGGCCCCGATCCCAGTTTTGAGCGGCCGGCCAAGGCGGTGCGGCCATCGGCGGCCGAAATGGCCCGCAATCCGCGCGCGCGCAGCGCCACCCTGCGCAGTGCCACCCGCACCGCCGCACCGGCCTGGGGCCAGCATCCGGAGGATCGGGCATGAGGCAATATCTTTCCTCGGTGTTGTGGATTGCCGGCACCACCATCGTGGTGGCCAGCGCCCAGGTTGTCACCACAAGATCGGCCGCCGAACGCCGCGCCGTCACCAAGCTGAACATCGAACTGGTGGACAACAAGGTGCGGATCCGCGAGCTGGAAGCCGAAATGCGCACCCGCACCGGCATGCAGGAGGTGGAGCGCTGGAACAACGTCAACTTCCAGATGGCCGCGCCGCAAACCAGCCAGATCCTGCGCTCCCCCGTGCAGCTGGCGGCCTTTGCCGCCCAGCCCGAAACTGCGCCGCGGGTGCAGATGGCCGTGGCGCGCGATGTGGCCGGCGATGCCGCCGTGGTGCCGACCACGCCGCCGCCCGCCGCGGCCCCCGGCGGCGCCCGTGTGGTGCAGACCAGCTTTGGCACAGCCGCTGCCCTGCCGGCCCAGGCCGATGCAGCCAGCCCAGTTGAACCCGGTGGAGAACCGCGCTGATGGCCAGTATCTCCGACAATGATCCGTTGGTGCGCGCCCTGCCCGCAGCGGCCGGCGAACGGGTGACGGCGCGCAGCCAGGCCCGGCAGCGGCTGGCGTTCATCATCATGCTGTTTCCGGTGCTGGCGCTCGTCATCCTGGCACGGTTGATCGATCTGGCCATCGTGCAGGGCCGGCCGCAAACCGGCGCGCCGGCAATCAGTGCAGCGCCGCCGCGCGGCGACATATTGGACCGCAACGGCGTGGAACTGGCCCGCACCTTCGAAGCCTATGCCATCACCGTGCTGCCGCACCGGTTGACGTCTGATCCCGACGTGCTGGCAACCCGGCTGGCCGAGATTCTGCCCGAACGCAGCCGCGACGAGATTCTCGCTGACCTCACGTCAGACAAGGGCTTCCACTATCTGGCGCGGCGGGTGCTGCCCAGCCAGGCCAAGCGCATCAATGATCTGGGGGAACCGGCCATCGAACTGGCGCGGGAGGCCGAGCGGCTTTACCCCAATTATTCGCTGGCGGCCCAGGTGCTGGGGTACACCGACGACAAGGGCCATGGCCTGATCGGGGCGGAACGCGCCTTTGATGAGCAGTTGGGCGACCCCAAGGCGCAAGGCGCGCCGCTGGTGCTGGCGCTGGATGTGCGGGTGCAGCAAGCCATGCAATCGGAACTGGCCGCGCTGGTGGCGGATCAGAACGCCAAGGGCGCTGCCGGCGTGGTGATGGATGCCAACAGCGGCGAAGTGCTGGCCATGGTGAGCCTGCCGGATTTCAACCCGAACGTGCCGGGCCAGCGCGCCGATGGCACGCGGTACACCAAGGAAAACGATGACGGCAGCCGGTTCAACCGGGTGACGCTGGGCGGTTATGAACTGGGGTCCACCTTCAAGGCCTTCACCATCGCCACCGCGCTGGAAACCGGCGTGCTGACCAATTTGCAGAAGCAATATGATGCCACCCGGCCACTGCAGGTGGCAGGCTTTCCCATCCGCGATGATCATGCCAAGAACCGCTGGCTCACCGTGCCGGAAATCTTCATCTATTCCAGCAACATCGGCACCGCCCGCATGGCCGTTGAAGTGGGCCGGGAACGCCAGCGCGCGTATCTGGACAAGCTGGGCTTCCTCAAGCCCGCCGAGATCGAATTGAAGGAAAAGACCCGCCCGCGCTATCCGCCCCTGTCGAACTGGGGCCAACTGGCCACCATGACCATCAGCTATGGCCACGGCCTCACCGTGTCGCCGCTGCATCTGGCCAATGGCTATGCCACGCTGGTGAATGGCGGCATCTATCGCCCGCCCACCATCCTGAAGCGCGATACCGCCAGCGTGCCGCCCGGCGTGCGGGTGTTTTCGGAAAAGACCAGCGCCGAGTTACGCCGGCTGTTGCGCCTGGTGGTGACCAACGGCACCGGCCGCAGAGCCGATGTGCCGGGATATCGGGTGGGAGGAAAAACCGGCACTGCCGAGAAGATTGACGACAATGGCCGGTACATGCGCGGCCAGAATGTGGTGAATTTCGCTGCGGCCTTCCCGATGGATGCACCGCGTTATGTGGTTGTGGCAATGATCGATGATCCGCGCGGCAGCAAGGCCACCGCCGGTTACCGCACCGCCGGGATGGTGATGGCCCCGGCGATCAAGCGCATCATCGCCCGCATTGCACCGCCACTGGGCGTGGCGCCCGACAGCAACCGCGACGTGAACCTGGCTGGGCTGCTGCCGCATGGCGGCGACGT
>JAIXQY010000034.1 GCA_027485485.1 Sphingomonadales bacterium
AACCTCCCGCAATCAGCCAACAAATGCACCGGCCGCGAGCAACAGCGCCAGCGCGACTTCAACGCCAATGAACCAGGCCGGCAGCCGCCCGATGCGTCGATCGACAAGCGCCGACACCAGCCGGCCCAGCGCCATGCCCAGCGATGCCACGGCCAGCGCGAGCAGGATGCCCACGGCATGCGGCGTGCCCGACAGGCTCCAGACGACGAGGCCGGCTACGGCCAGCGGAAACCCGCCATAGACGGCCCGCACCTCGTTCCGGGCATCAATCCCTTCGGCAGCCAACCCGAATCCGGCAAGCAATGTCGCCGGTCGCGCAAGCGCTGTCAGGCCCAGCGCCAGATAGAACAGCCCGGCAAGCGCCGGCGCAACCGTTGCGAGCCCGATCGCCATCTCAAGCCCCTCGGCCGGGCAGAAAGGCCAGCCAGGCCGCGATCATCAGCACCGGCAGGCCGGCCAGATCGGCAATGGCAATCTGGCGCAGCGCCACCGGTTGCCCGGCGGCAGCATAGAGCCACAGAAAGGAGATCATGCTGACCGCAACCACCACACTGGCCAATGGCCGAACCTCGGGACGCAAGGCCGCCCAGATGCAGATGAGCAGCACGCAAAGGAACAGCGCAGCCCGGTGATGCAGCAGCAGGAAGGTCGCGCTGCCGGATTGGACGCCGTAAAGCGCGCTGATCATCGCCGGCCGGAACAGCGCGAGCGCGGGCACAAGGTGAATCAGGCCGAGAATGGCCCAGCAGATGGCCGCGATCATTGTGCCCGCCCCGTTCTCAACAACAGCCCAGCCAGCACTGCCGGCGCGATCACCACCAATGCAATCCTTCGTCCAAACGCCATGTTGCTCTCCACGAGTCGACAAAGCATGTTGTTTTCGTTGTGACATGTCAATAGTATGTTATATATGAACCGAAAATGGAGGCAGGCATCATGACAGCAGCGGTTTCGGCAACGCCCGGCAGCCCGCCGGATTCGCCCCGCCTGAGCGATGCGGCCTTTGCCACGCTGAAGGCCGAGATCATCGCCTGCCGATTGGCGCCGGGCAGCAGCTTCTCCGAAGCGGCCGTGTCGCTGCGCTTCGGGCTGGCCAGGGCGGCGACCCGGGCGGCGCTGACCCGGCTTGCCGAGGTGCGGCTGGTGCTGCCGGTTGCCCGGCATGGCTATACGGTCGCCCCCGTCACCGTTCAGTCGATCCGTGAGCTGTTCGAGGTCAGGCTGATTGCGGAGCCGAAGGCGGCCGCACTGGCGGCGGGACGGGTCGATACGGTCGCGCTCCGCCGGCTCAACCAGGCGCCGCAGGATGCGCGCACCGCCAACGAACGGCTCCGCTTTGTTGCGGCCAATCGCGCGTTCCACCGCGCCATCGCCGCTGCAACCGGCAATGCCCGGCTGTTTGCCATCCTCGAAACATTGGCCGACGAGGGGGAGCGACTGGTGCACCTCGGCCTGTTTGGGCCGGGCTCGGGCGATCAGGACCGCGCCGCAGCGGATGATGGCCACGAAGCCCTGGTTGCGGCGCTGGAGGCATCCGATCCGGTCGCTGCCGAACGTGCGGCGGCTGCCCATGTCGAACATGCACGCGATATTGCATTGGCCCGCGTGCTGTCAGGCAAACCCGATCTTCCAATCGGCTGAAAGCCGGCGACCCTCTGGCACCCACATCAGGACGGGTCAAAGGGCTGCGCCCTTTGCCGCGTGAGGCTGCCGTTCCTTCAAACCTCTCTCAAATCCCCAAGCCCCCATCCAGCGTCTGCGTCGTCCCGGTGATCATCG
Organism: Sphingomonadales bacterium; assembly: GCA_027485485.1. Classification (GTDB taxonomy): domain Bacteria; phylum Pseudomonadota; class Alphaproteobacteria; order Sphingomonadales; family Sphingomonadaceae; genus Sandarakinorhabdus. The sequence goes on from JAIXQY010000034.1 coordinate 1,780, forward strand.
CGGCGGCCGGGCTGGCGAGGAACAGCGCCAGGGCGGCGACTTCGTCGGCGTGGGCGTGGCGGGGGATGGCCATGGAGGCGTGCATGCGCTTGGCCATCGGGCCGGCGGCGGGGTTCATGTCGGTATCGACCGGGCCGGGTTGCACCACGTTCACCGTGATGCCGCGTGGCCCGAAATCGCGGGCCAGGCCGCGGCCGATGCCCTGCACGGCAGATTTTGACAGGGCATAGGCGGTGAAGCCGGCCGACGGCACGCGATCGCCGTTCACCGAGCCGATGATGATGATGCGGCCATTGTCGTTCATCTGGCGCCCGGCTTCGACGCCGGCGAAATAGACGGCGCGCACGTTGATATCGATCAGCCGGTCCACCGCATCGGCATCCAGGCTGAGCGGATCGCCCATGATGGCGATGCCGGCGTTGATCACCATGATGTCGAGCGCGCCGGCGGCGGCCACGGCGGCGATCAGTTCATCGCGGTTGGCGCTGTTGGCCTGCACCACGCTGGCCCCGGTTTGGGCGGCGACGGCGGCGGCGGCATCGGGCGAACCGGAATAGGTGAAGAGCACCTTGGCGCCTGCCGAGGCGAAATGCGCCACCAGCGCGGCGCCGATGCCGCGGCTGCCACCAAGGACCATGACCGATTTTCCGGAAAACTCGCTCATCTGCGTCAACTCCACGGGCTGGGATTCATCTGCCGTTCTGGCATGAAGGCGTGAGTATTGCCGACAAGCGCCACCTCTCCAAGCGGGAAACAGCATGACCAGGATTCTCACCACTCTGCTTCTGCTGCTCGCCAGCGCCGCCCCAACATCGGCCAGCGCCGCCGCCGTGGACGAATTCCGCACCGGCAACTGGGCCGCCGTGGTGCGCGATGGCCGGGCCGAGAACACGGTGGACAGCCTGATCCTGGCCGGCCGGGCGAACCTGTCCATCGCCGGCTATCAAACCAGCGACAAGGCGCGGGCCATGGCGATCATCGCAGGCGCGGAGGCCGATTTTGACAAGGCGCTGGCCCGGAGCCCGGGCAATGTGGACGCCCAATTGCAGAAGGCCGTCGCCATCGCCTATCGCGCGCAGCTGACCAAGGGCATCGGCCTGGCCAAGGATGTGCGCCGCCGGTTCGAGGCCATCCGCACCGCCCACCCCGGCAATGCGCTGGTGTGGGGCGCGCTGGGCGGCTGGCACGGCGGCGCGGTGGCCACCGTGGGCAGCTTCCTCGCCGGCACGGCGCTGGGCGCGAAAAAGTCCGAAATGGAGCGCTGTTATGCGCAGGCGCTGCGCCTGGCGCCAGGCGTGCCTTCCACCCGCACCTTCTTCGCCATCACCCTGCTGGATCTGGATGAAGACAATGCCCAACGCGCCGCCGCGATCCTGAAAGGCATGGAAAATCTGCCGGCCGAAGACGGGTTTGAGGCCCTGATGAAGCAACAGGGCCTGGAACTTGCCGCCGCCATTGCCCGCAACCCCGCCACCGCGCAGGCAACGGCGCGGCGGCTGAAGGCGTTCAGCCGGTTGGGGTGAGGCTGGTTGGCCACCGCAGCGCGCTGCCGCCCTGTCCTACACGGGCCGTATCTGTCATGATCGCGGCCCTTGGGATGCTTGTTGACTCAAGGGCGCGAAAAAACAGCCGCGCCGATTTTGCTGAGACAAAACAAGGCTGACTCCCGCCAGAATCGTCACAACTGGCAAAACTGGACGGGGGTGGTTGGGGCTTCCGCGTTCGGCTGTGGGCTTCTATGGAACGGGCCAATTTGATGGAGATTGCTGCCATGTCTGATCCGGTGTTGATTGCTGCCCATGCCCGCACGCCGATGGGGGGCTTTCAGGGCGCGTTTTCGGGGGTGAAGGCCACCGATCTGGGCGCGGCGGCGGTGCGAGCCGCCGTTGAACGGGCCGGGGTGGCCGGTGACCGGGTCGAGAAGATCTTCATGGGCTGTGTGCTGCCCGGCGGGCTGGGCCAAGCGCCGGCGCGGCAGGCAGCGCTGGGGGCGGGCCTGCCGCTGCAGGTGGAGGCGACCACGGTCAACAAGATGTGCGGCAGCGGCATGCAGGCCGCGATCATGGCGCATGATGCACTCAGCGCAGGCACGGCGGATGTGATCGTGGCGGGCGGCATGGAGAGCATGACGGGCGCGCCCTATCTCCTCACCAAGCATCGCGGCGGCGCGCGGATCGGCCATGATGCCATCAAGGACAGCATGTATCTGGATGGGCTGGAGGATGCCTATGAACCCGGCCGGCTGATGGGCAGTTTTGCCGAGGAATCAGCCCGGGATTATCAGTTCAGCCGCAAGGCCCAGGATGATTTCGCCATTGCCAGCCTGCTGCGGGCACAGGCGGCGATTGCCGCCGGTGCCTTCAGCCAAGAGATCGTGCCCGTCACCATATCGGGGCGCGGCGGCGACGTGGTGATCGACACCGACGAACAGCCCGGCAAGGCCCGGCTGGACAAGATCCCGACGTTGAAGCCGGCCTTTGCCAGGGATGGCACCATCACCGCGGCCAATGCCTCCTCGATCAGCGATGGCGCCGCCGCATTGGTGATGACGCGGGCCAGCGTGGCCGACCGCCAAGGCCTGAACGTGAAGGCCCGGGTGGTGGCGCATGCGGCCCACGCCCATGAGCCATCGCGCTTCACCACCGCGCCGGTGCCGGCCATCAGGAAGGTGCTGGCCAAGGCGGGGTGGAGCGTGGCCGACGTCGATCTGTTCGAGGTGAACGAGGCGTTTGCGGCGGTGGCGATGATCGCCATGCATGATCTGGCCATTCCGCACGAGAAGTTGAACATCCACGGCGGCGCCTGCGCACTGGGCCATCCGATTGGCGCATCGGGGGCACGCATCCTTTCCACCCTCATTGCCGCGCTGGAATTGACCGGCGGAAAACGCGGGGTGGCCGCTCTGTGCATCGGCGGCGGTGAGGCCACCGCCATGGCCGTGGAGTTGATCTGATGAGCCTCAACGACAAGCGCGCGCTCGTCACCGGTGCCACCAGCGGCATTGGTCTCGCCATTGCCAAGGCCTTGGCCGAAGCCGGTGCGCGGGTGATGATCAATGGCTTTGGCGATGCGGCACAGATCGCGGCAGCGCAGGCGGAGGCCGGGCACGCGCTCTATCATGGGGCGGACATGAGCAAGCCCGCCGAGATCGCAGCGATGATGGCGGTAGCGCAGGATCAGCTGGGCGGGGTGGATATTCTCGTCAACAACGCCGGAATCCAGTTTGTCTCGCCGGTGGAGGAGTTCCCGCCGGAGAAGTGGGACGCGATCCTGGCGATCAATCTGTCCAGCGCCTTTCACACCACCCGCGCCGCCGTGCCGGGCATGAAGGCCGCGGGTTGGGGCCGCATCATCAACACCGCGTCGGCGCACAGCCTGGTCGCCTCGCCGTTCAAATCCGCCTATGTCGCGGCCAAACATGGCATTGCCGGCTTCACCAAGGCGGTGGCGCTTGAGGTGGCGACCGACGGCGTGACGGTGAACTGCATCAGCCCCGGCTATGTGTGGACGCCGTTGGTGGAACAGCAGATCCCCGATACGATGGCGGCCCGCGGCCTGACGCGGGAGCAGGTGATCCAGGATGTGCTGCTGAAGGCGCAGCCCACCCGCCAGTTCGTGACGGTGGAGCAGGTGGCCGCCACCGCCATCTTCCTGTGCAGCGATGCCGCTGCCCAAATCACCGGGGCGAATATCAGCATGGATGGCGGCTGGACCGCTGCCTGAGATTTTATCCCCGTTATCCCCGTTATCCACAGGCCCGATGGCGAATATTTCATTTTGACGACTCGGCAATCGGTGAGACCATTCATCTGTAGCCGGGAATTGACGGTGGCAGAAATGCCAAAGAAAATGAAGCGGTTATGGCCAGTTTCGGCAGCGAGTTTCGCTTAGATGCGGGATTTGACGCCTTGGGATTGGTCGGGCTGGAAGGCCAGCCTGGAGCAACGGAGCATCACTGCGAAAGCGGGCGATGACCGCCAGGACGGAGCGCCAGACCATCGGCAAGGGCCGGGGCCAGAAGGCCACCAGCGGGGCAACCCGCAGGCGGCGGGACAACCCGGATGATGCCGGAACCGGCAGCAACGCCAGCCAGGCGCAAGGCTGACTAGGGCGCAAGCCCGCGACAGCGCAGCGCGAAGGTGAGAGCAGCCGCCGGATGGGTCGCAAGGCCCGAACGCACCACCAGCCGCGATGGCGCTAGCCGGGGCGGAGACCAAAGGCACGGGTGACGCAGCCGGCAACGGCGTGGCCACCCCGGCGAGACCGTCCGCAAGGACAGGCTCACCAGCCGGTGATCGGGCGGGCGGACGGTGCCGAACGGTCCGGCAACGGTGGCGAGATGGCGGGGAACCGCCATCCCACCACCGGATGCGAACAAGTGCCGTGACCCCGCGCAAGGCCAGCCGCCGCAGCTCCTGCTGACGAAGCCGTGAGCGCAGGCGCCGACCGGGCGGAATGGCGCGACACAGTGGGGGCTGACCGCAGGGTTGGCCCCCATTTTGCTGTGCTGCTACCCCCGCGGCGGCCGGTTGGCGCCGTTCTGATACCGGGCCAGCCAGGGCAGCGCCTCGTCCGCCAGCATCGGCCGGGCCAGCAGATAGCCCTGCATCCCCGTGCAGCCGTGGACGAGCAGGAAGGCGCGCTGGTTGTCGGTCTCCACGCCCTCGGCAATCACCTCCAGCCCCAGCCCGCGGCCCAGGCCGATCAGCGTGCGGGCAATCAGGCCATGATCGCCCTCGCTGTCGATGGCGGTGGTGAAGCTGCGATCGATCTTGATGCGATCCACCGGAAAGCTCGTGAGGTGCGACAGCGAGGCATAGCCGGTGCCGAAATCATCCATGGCGAGCGTGCAGCCCATCGCCCGCAGCGCCTCCAGCGTGTGGCCGATGCGGGCGATGGACCGATCCAGCAGCACGGTTTCCGTCACCTCGATCTCCAGCCGGCTGGCCGGCAGACCATGGCGATCCAGCGCGGTGCGCACGATGTCGACGAAATCATCGGCCAGCAACTGGGCCGTGGAGACGTTGATGGCCAGATGGCCAGGCTCCAGCCCGGTAGCGAGCATGGCGGCAAAGCCCGTCATCGCCGCTTCCATGACGGCCCGGCCCAGGCTTTGGGCCAGGCCCACGTCTTCGGCCAGGCTGATGAACTCCGACGGCGGGATCCACTGGCCGGCATGGTGCCAACGCGCCAGGGCTTCAAAGCCGAGAATTGCGCCATCGTGCAGCCGCTGTTGCGGTTGCAGCGCGGCCTGAAGCTTGCCAGCGGCAAGCGTCTGCCGCAGCGCATCGGCCAGGCGGGTGCGGCGGATCACCCGTTCCGCCAGCCCGGCGCTGAACACCACGTTGCGGCCACGGCCCTGCCGCTTTGCTTCCAGCAAGGCCGCATCGGCATTGGCCATCAACTCCTTGGGATCACAGGCCTCGGCCGGGAATGGCGCGATCCCCACGGAAACAGACGGGGCATAACGGCTTGCGCCCAACAGCATCGGGCGGCGCATCCAATTCATCAGGTCGGTGGCCAGCACGGCCAGTTGATCGGGCGGCACGTCTCGGTTGATGATCAGGGCGAACTCATCGCCCGCCAGTCGGGCGGCAATGCTGCCGGCGCCGCCGATCTTGCCCACCAGCATGCGAAGCCGGCGGCCCACGATGCGGAGCAGAAGATCGCCGGCGGCATGGCCCAGGCTGTCATTCACCGCCTTGAAGAAGTCGACATCCAGCAGGATCAGGAACCCAGGCTGCTCCGCGCGGGCGGCTTCTTCAAGCCGGCTGAGCAGCACCTCGCGGTTGGCCAGGCCCGTCAGCGTGTCTTCCTCGGCCCGGCGGCGCAGTTCGCGTTCGGCGCGCTTCAACTCGGTCACGTCAGTTCGGATCGAGACGATGTTGCCGCTTTCCGAAATGGCCGTCGTGGCCTGCATGAACTTGTCATCGCGCAGGTGGAACACCCGATTGTAGCCGGCAGCGCGGTGCTGGCGCAGATAATCCGCCACCCATGCGGCACGCACATGCGGTGGATCATCGGCACTCACTTCCGGCATATAATGATTGGCCATCACCTTGCGGGTGATGATGTCGGCCAGGGTTTCGCCGCTGACCATGAACTGGCGGTTGCCGGGCAGGATGTCGCGATACACCTCGTTCACCAGCATCAGGCGTTCTTCGGCATCATAGACCGACAGCGCCGCCGGGATACCGCCGATCACATCGCGCAGCAGGGTTTCGGTGCGGGTGCGCAACTCCAGCTCGCGGGCGGCGAGGGTGGCAGCCCGGTGCCTGTCGGTGATGTCTTCGAACGTGCCGAGCAGATAGATGGCGTCACTGCGGCGGCGGCGCACCGCCCGGCCGCGCGCCCGCACCTGGCGGCGTTCGCCATCGGCGCGGTGGATGGCCAGCTCCAGATCCCAGGGGTTGCCGTCCTGAGTGGCGCGTTCCACCGATTCGGCGACAATCTGCCGATGTTCGGGAACATAGAAGTTCACGGCCAGATCCAGCGTGGGCATAAAGCCGGCCGACACGCCATGGATCCGCCGCGTCTGGTTGCTCCACCACAGGTTGCCGCCGGGCGTATATTGCCAGGCACCGATGCCGGCCACTTCCAGGATGGGTTCTGCCGCCGCCAGCGCACGCGCGTCCAACGGCCGCCCAGCCAGGGGGCTGCGCGGTGCCAGCTGCTCGTCCAGCAACCAACTTACATCCGACATCGGGCGCACTCCCCCAGCATCATGTCGAAAGGCAACGGCCGATTGTTACTTTGCTTTACGATCCCGTCTAGCAGCCAACATATGAATATTTAACCAAGACGGCCAATGTCCATCACAGTTTGCAATCTGCCGATCAGCCTGGTGCGCGCGCTGGCACCACCTGCCCGCCTTCAACGCGCAGCCAGCTGCCGCCAATATCCTGAAACAATATGGGATCAGTACCGGTCAGCCAGGCCTGCACGCCCATGCTGGCCAGCCGATCAAACAAGGCGGCGCGGCGGCCTGCATCCAGATGCGCAGCGATTTCATCCAGCAGCAGGATCGGCGGGCGGCCCTGGCGCTGGGCGACCAGCCCGGCATGGGCGAGCACGATCGCCACCAGCAATGCCTTCTGCTCGCCGGTGGAACAATGGGCAGCCGGCATGGCCTTCTCGGCATGCTCCACCTGCAGATCGGCGCGGTGCGGCCCTTCCAGCGCCCGCCCGGCGGCGGCATCGCGTGCCCGGCCGCGCGCCAGCCGATTGGCCAGATCGGCCGTAGCATCGCCGGTCAGCGCCAGCCGGGGCCGGGCAAACGGACCAGCGGGCACATCATCCAGCACAGCAGCCAGCGCCGCCACCACATCAACGCGCGCCGCCGCCACGGCCGCGCCATGGTCGGCCATGTCCGCCTCCAGCGCGGTCAGCCACAGGGGATCGGCTGGCATGTCGGCGGCCAGCAGCCGGCTGCGCTCGCGCATCGCCGCCTCATACCGGCTCACGCGGCGGCCATGATTGGGGTGCAGCGCCAGCACCAGCCTGTCCAGAAAGCGGCGGCGGGCGCTGGCGCTGTCGCTGAACAACCGGTCCATCGCCGGGGTCAGCCACACCAGCGCCAGCCATTCGGCCAGACTGTTGGCGCTGGCGGCCGCGCCGTTCACCCGCACCAGCCGGCGTTCGGGCGCGCTTGCGGCGGTGCCGGTGCCCAGCTGCACATCACCGGCGCCGGTGGCCAGGGTGGCCGCCACGCTCCAGCCGCCGGGGCCGCCGTTGCGGGCAATCTCGCCCAGCGGCACGCCGCGCAGGCCGCGCCCGGGCACCAGCAGCGACAGCGCTTCCAATATGTTGGTCTTGCCGGCGCCATTGTCGCCGCTGATCACCACAAGGCCGGGCCCGGCATCGATGCGGGTGGCGGCGTGGTTGCGAAAATCGGTGAGCGTGAGGCGCTGGATCGCAGTCACAGCGTCAACAGGCGGTGCCGGCCATGATCGAAGCGATGATAGGGGATGGGCCGAGCCGGATCGTCCAGCCGCGCTGCCACGTCGGCCAGGATGGCGCGGGTGATGCTGGGCAGATCAAGCTGTGCCGCAGCCTCCCAATCGAACCAGGCAATCTCGTCCAGCTCACCGCAGCCGCTGCCGGGATCAAGGCTGACCAGATGGGCGGCATCCACAGTGAAGAAGCGCGCATCGAACCGGCGCGGGCGCACCGGAGGCGTGATGGCCCGGCCCACGAAGCGCAGGGGTTCCAGATGCGGCAGATGGCCAGTGGCCAGAAAATCCCGCCATTCCGGCGACCGGGTCTGGCCGCGGCCGGCCTGCCCCAGCACCAGGCCGGTTTCCTCGAACAGCTCGCGCACCGCAGCGGCTGCCAATGCCCGGGCGCGCGGCGGCGGCGCCGTCAGGTGCAGCCGGCTGGCGGTATCTCTGTGCAGTTCGCTGGCAGAGGCAATGCGATAATCGCTGGCATGCAGCCGGCCGCCGGGGAACACCCATTTGCTGGCCATGAACACATGGCCCTTTGCCCGCCGGCCCATCAGCACCCGCGGTGGCGGATTCAAGCCCGGCCCATCGCGCCGGATCACCAGCACGGTGGCAGCATCCTTTGGCCGTAGCGAACGGCCCTTCAGAATCGGCACATTGTCTTCATCAACCGCCATGTGGCGTCTCTTGCCACATGCGCCGGCTCACACCAACGACATCAATGATTGGGTGGAATAATCGGTCAGCTCACCGAAGCGGCCACCCTGCACCTTCAACGCCCAATCCGGATCGACGATCAGGGCGCGGCCCACGGCGACCAGGTCAAACTCGTCCCGCTCCAGCCGGGCCAGCAGGCCATCCAGGCTGGCCGGTTGGGAGGATTCGCCGCCCATGCCGGCAATGAATTCGCCCGAAAGGCCCACGCTGCCCACCGTGATGGTGGGGACGCCGGTGAGCTTCTTGGCCCAGCCGGCAAAGTTGAGGCCTTCGGCGCCATCGATTTCCGGGAATTCCGGTTCCCAGAAGCGGCGCTGCGAACAATGGAACATATCGGCGCCGGCAGCGGCCAGCGGCCCCAGCCAGGCGGCCAGCTCATCGGGCGTGGGGGCCAGACGGAAAGCAAAATCCTGCTGCTTCCATTGCGACAGGCGGATGATCACCGGATAGTCCGGGCCAACGGCGGCACGAACGGCCTTCAGAAGCTCCACGGCAAAACGCGCGCGCAGCGGCAGCGTGTCCCCACCCCAGCGGTCGCTGCGGGTGTTGGTGGCGCCCCAGAAGAATTGATCGATCAGATAGCCATGGGCACCGTGCAGCTCGACCGCATCAAAGCCCAGTCGCTTGGCATCGGCGGCGGCACGGGCAAAGGCGGCTATGGCATCGGCAACATCGCCATCGCTCATGGCGCGGCCATTGCTCTTGCCGGGCATATAAAGGCCGGCCGGGCTTTCGGCTTCCTCGTCCTTGGGATTGCGGCGGTTGGGCAGCGCGCCCACGTGCCACAATTGCGGCGCGATCAGCCCTGATTCGCCGTGCACCGCGCTCACCACGTCGCCCCAGCCATCCAGCGCGCTGCCAAAGAAGTGCGGCACATTGGGATCATTGGCGGCACCGGTGCGTTCCACCGCCGTGCCTTCGGTGATGATCAGGCCCACGCCGCCAGCGGCACGTTTGCGATAATATTCAGCGACATTGGCCCCCGGCTGCCCGGCGGGCGAGAAGCTGCGCGTCATCGGGGCCATCACAATGCGATTCGGCAGGGTGAGGCCCTTGAGGGCGAAGGGACGGAAGAGTGTGTCTGTGCTCATGGCGGTCTCTGTAGAGGCTGGCGGGGGAAAAATCACCCCTCGCAAATGTCATGCCCCGCGAAACAAGTAACCCCCGGCACCGGGGGCGGGTGCCGGGGGTCTTGTCTGCGCTCGTCACGCATGCAGCCGATGGTGGTTACGCGTGCGATCCGGGCAACAGGGGCGAAAACCCGGACCGCCGAACACCGGCTGTGAG
>JAIXQY010000112.1 GCA_027485485.1 Sphingomonadales bacterium
CAAGTGCGCGCCTACCTCGCCCGCGCGTGCCAACCGCAGTTCAAGTTCCTCTGCGTCAACGATCTCCCCCAGGTCGAAGCCGCCATCCCCGACACCCGCGCCTGGATCGAACGCGCGATCGCGGCGTGACGGGTTAGGCAGAAGGGGGCCTCCGGCGGGCAGGGTCGCGGACCCTGCACCCGTTTGTTTTGGGGTGGCCCTTTTGGAACGCACAGCATCACCGTGCGAAAGAGCATACATCTGAGCCAGTACAGGCCCAGTTTTTCTAGTTCTGACCAACCCTGCGTGCCTCAGCGCGATCTTGCGCACCGCCGTCCCGAAATAGTTGAACAATGGACAATGTCATGACGGCTGGCTTTGTCCATGCAGGTGAGAAGGTCATGGAAACGCCGGCCGAGTTGTCTCGGCCGGCGTTTGTCCGATCAGAGCGAAGGTTCAACACTCCTCGGACTGCCGGTGTTATGCGCGACCGCCGGCTGCGCCCTTGTGGTCAGATGTCGAAGAGCCACAAGAGTATCTGTGATCAACGCGGGAGCGCTTCGAGCTCGACCCGGCGGATGCGCTTCCAAGACTGACCGCTGACAATACCCCAGTTTCCACTGGCATTGGGGCGGCGCCAGTGGGGCACTGCCATGCGCGAAAGCTTCTTCAGGGCTTCGTCAAAGTCTTCAACTGTTTCCTCAGCGCCTTTGGCACCTATGGAGAAATGCTGGACGCGTTCGCGCTTGAGTGCCGGACGGAACACGCTACCGTCGTCGGCCACGGGGACGAAGACGAAATCATCATACAGTGGGTTCTCGCCAATGGTTTCCAGGATGACATCGAGTCCCCAATCCTGCTTGAGTTCTCCCAAGCCTTGTACTTGCTGCCAAATGGACGGCTGATAATCGCGATCAGCGAGCCAGCGGTCGCAGCCTTCTCGGGTAACCCGATTCTCCGCGTCGACCATCGGGGCCTTCTTGTCGGCATAGACGGCGTTCTGCACTCGCTTGACCGTGACATCAGACAACGCCGCCAACTGGTGGACGGTAAGCAAGTCACCAGCATCGTAAGCCAGACGCGCCAGTGCCATGTCGCGGAGCACTGCAAGTTCTGAGGCTTTCTTCTCCCCATCAGGAACGAGATCAAGCAAAATCCTGATTCGGTCACACACACGCATGACGGCTTCTGGTACATCGGCAGCAGGTCGAATACTCTTTTTCGCCCAGAAACTCTCCCCCTTGCAGCCCAAACTTTCCCAGACCGTGAAGATCCCAAACCGAGCAAATGCGGTCAGTTCGTGCAAATCTTCGAGGAATGGCGAATTGGTTTCTGTCGGATCAATGGCGCTGACCGCCTCGCGCCAAGCGTAGGCATCATCCTCATTGTTCACGCCGGCAATCCTTAGGATTTCGGAAGCAATCTTTCTGCCAGCATCGTCACCATAGACAACCGTCACGATTTCGGCAGCTTGTGGAACCAGCTGAAGGGCCGCGCTAGCCGCCTCCCACTCATAAGTTAGCTGAAAGTTTTGAAGCCGTTCGGCGAAGGCGTCGCGAAGCGTGATCTGAGGCATTTGGAAACTCCCTAGGTAGTGCGGATTTCCGGAATGCCCGGCTATCATGACTCTCTTGGGCTATAGCGAGTCCGGTGTCAAACATAATGTGTGCACTCTGGATTTCCGTGATACCCATATAATATCCATGATGCACGAAAAAGGGCCGCCACTCTACCGAGCGACGGCCCTCATGTTTCGCAATGATCGCTGATTACAGCTTGCCAGTCAGTTCCGGCACCAGGGTGAAGAGATCGCCAACTAGGCCGACATCCGCGACCTGGAAGATCGGGGCTTCTTCGTCCTTGTTGATGGCGACGATGATCTTGCTGTCCTTCATCCCGGCCAGGTGCTGGATCGCGCCGGAGATGCCGACGGCGACATAGAGTTCCGGGGCGACGATCTTGCCGGTTTGGCCGACCTGATAATCGTTGGGCGCATAGCCGGCATCGACTGCGGCGCGGCTGGCGCCGACGGCGGCGCCGAGCTTGTCGGCGAGCGGATCGATATACTCGTGGAACTTGTCTGACGAGCCCAGCGCACGGCCGCCAGACACGATGATCTTGGCGGCGGTGAGTTCGGGGCGGGCCGATTTGGTGAGTTCGGCGCCGACGAAGCTGGACGTGCCGGCGCTGCCGGCGCCGCTGACGGCTTCAACCGCAGCGCTGCCGCCGCTGGTCGCGGCCTTGGCGAAGGCGGTGCCGCGCACGGTGATCACCTTCTTGGCGTCGCTGGACTTCACGGTGGCGATGGCGTTGCCGGCATAGATCGGGCGGGTGAAGGTGTCCGGGCCTTCGACCGACAGGATCTCGCTGATCTGCGCCACGTCGAGCGCGGCGGCGACGCGCGGGGCGACGTTCTTGCCGCGGCTGGTGGCAGGCGCGACGAACGCATCGTAACCGGCCATCAGGCCAGCGATCAGCGGGGCGAGATTTTCCGGCAGGGCAGCGCCATAGGCGGCATCGTCAGCCACCAGCACCTTGGCCACGCCGGCCACCTGCGCGGCGGCGGCAGCCACGGCACCGCAATCGGCGCCGGCCACCAGCACATGCACATCGCCGCCCAATTGGCCGGCAGCGGTGACGGCGGCCAGCGTGGCGTCTTTCAGTGCGCTGTTGTCATGTTCTGCGAGGACCAGCGTGCTCATGCGACGGCTCCCATTTCCTTCAGCTTCGCGACCAGTTCATCCACGCTCTTCACCTTGATGCCGGCCTGGCGCTTGGCCGGCTCGGTCACCTTCAGGGTGGTGAGGCGCGGGGTCATGTCCACGCCGTAATCGGCCGGCGTCTTGCTGGCGATCGGCTTGGACTTGGCCTTCATGATGTTGGGCAGCGAGGCATAGCGCGGCTCGTTCAGGCGCAGATCGGTCGTCACGATCGCCGGCAGCTTCAGCGCCACGGTTTCCAGACCGCCATCGATTTCGCGGGTGACGTTGACCGTCTCGCCCTGCGGATCGAGCTTGGAGGCAAAGGTGCCCTGCGCCCAGCCGAGCAGGCCGGCGAGCATCTGGCCGGTCTGGTTGGCATCATCATCAATGGCCTGCTTGCCCAGGATCACCAGGCCAGGCGCTTCCTCGGCAACGATGCCGGCCAGCACCTTGGCGACGGCCAGCGATTCGGTGGTCACGTCAGTCAGCACCAGGATGCCGCGATCGGCGCCCATGGCCAGCGCGGTGCGCAGCGTTTCGGTGCACTGCTGCACACCCACGGACACCACCACAACCTCGGTGGCGATGCCCTTTTCCTTCAGGCGGATCGCCTCTTCGACGGCGATTTCGTCGAAGGGGTTCATGCTCATCTTGATGTTGGCGAGTTCGACGCCGGAATTGTCCGTCTTCACCCGCACCTTGACGTTGTAATCCACCACCCGTTTGACGGGGACAAGCACCTTCATGGCCAGCCTTTCCCAAGGATTGTTCAGCAGCACCGCACTTGACCCATGCCAACGGCAGGGTCAAGGGCCAAGTTTACGTTAACGTCAACCTGTCGCCCTAGCGATTTGCACCGGGGACCCACAGCACGTCCCCCGTGGCCGCATTCTCCACCCGCGCCAGCACGAACAGCAGATCGGACAGGCGGTTGAGATAGTGGCGGGCCGGGCCGGAGACCTCGTCCCCCGCGGCGACGGCATCGCGCTCGGCGCGGCGCACGATGGTGCGGGCCAGGTGCAGATGGGTGGCGCTGGCGGTGCCGGCCGGCAGGATGAAGCTGGTCAGCGGGGCGAGACTGTCGTTGGCGGCATCGATCCGGCTTTCCAGCCAGTCAATCTGGGCCGGCACGATGCGCAGCGCGCCATCGATGCCATCGGGTGTGGCGACATCGGCGCCCAGATCGAACAGATCATTCTGGATGCGCGACAGCAGCGCATCGGTGGCCGGCGTGGCGTGCAGCCGGGCGAGGCCGATGGCGGCATTGGCTTCATCCACACTGCCCATCACCACCGGGCGGTGGCTGGCCTTTGACACGCGGCTGCCATCGACCAGGCCGGTGGAGCCATCATCGCCGGTGCGGGTGTAGATGCGGTTGAGCTTGACCATGGCGGCAGGCTTGGCCCCGATTCAACCGGGCCGGTTGATCAGGAACAGGATGATGATGAAGAAGATCGCCAGCCCCTGCAGGGCAACCCGCAGGCTCATCATCCGGTTGGACTGTTCGCCCGAAATATCCTGCCCGCGCGCCATGATGATGATGCCGCGCGCCAGCACCCCCAGTGTGGCAACGGCCGAAAGGACCATGAAGATGATGAGAGTCGCTTGCATGGATAGAAGGTCTATCAGCCTGAGGCGGCCTGAACAGGGGGGTGCGTCAGCAACGCCCTCTGCCCATCAGGTGCTGGCCAGAATTTCGGCCGGCGTCACTCCCTTGGCCCGCAGCGCAGCCAAAGTCTCACCGGCATCGCGCTTGGCCAGCCGCCGGCCATCGGCGCCCAGCAGCAGCGGGTGGTGGTGATAGCGCGGGGTGGGCAGGCCGAGCAGCGCCTGCAGCAGGCGCTGGCCGTGGGTGGCGGTGAACAAATCCTGCCCGCGCACCACATCGGTCACGCCCTGCGCCGCATCATCCACCACCACCGCCAGCGCATAGGCGGTGCCGATATCGCGCCGGGCGATGACGAAATCGCCCTCCGCCACCGCTACCCGCTGCCAGCCCTGCGTGGCATCATGCCAGCGCAGCGGACCGCTGCGGGCCAGTGCGGCGGCTACATCCAGCCGCCACGCCGCCGGTTCTGCTGCCAGCCGGCAGGCGCGGGTGGCGGCATCCAGGCTGCGGCACGTGCCGGGATAGACCGGGCCTTCCGGCCCGTGCGGCGCGCTGGCGGCGGCGGCGATATCAGCGCGGGTGCAGAAACAGGGATAGGCCAGCCCCATTTCGATCAGCCGATCCAGCGCGGCGCGATAAACCGGGGTGCGTTCCGATTGCCGCCACACCGGCCCATCCCAGTCCAGCCCCAGCCAGGCCAGATCGGCCAATATGGCCGATTCAAACTCGGGGCGGCAGCGTGTGCTGTCGATATCCTCGATCCGCAAGATGAAGCGCCCACCGGCGGCGCGCGCCAACCGCCACGCCGCCATGGCCGATGCTGCATGGCCGCGGTGCAGCAGCCCGGTGGGCGACGGCGCAAAGCGGGTGGTGATCGAGTTATCCACAGTTTCCACACCAAGATACGGGGCTGTCATTGGCCTGACACACAATGTGTTGTAAAGATGCAGGCATGACGGAGTGGCCGCTGATGTGCGGCCTTGGGGGCGAAAGCCTCTGGTGCGACTGGGCTCGAACGTTGGCAGGTTGCTCCCCATTGCGGGAGATCGACCCATGTTGACGACAGACCTCATCGAGGAAAAATTCGTCTCCGCACCGCATCTTGTGTCGCCGGAAGCCTGCCCGGCGCTGGTGCTGAACGCGGACTACACGCCCTTGTCCTATTATCCGCTGTCGCTGTGGTCGTGGCAGACGGCGATCAAGGCCGCCTTTCTGGAGCGGGTGGACATCATCGCCGAATATGACCGCGAGGTGGCATCGCCGTCGTTCCGCATGAAGCTGCCCTCCGTGATCGCGCTCCGGCAATATGTGCGCCCGGCCAGCCACCCGGCCTTCACCCGCTTCAACCTGTTCCTGCGCGATCGCTTCACCTGCCAATATTGCAGCGCCACCGGCATGGAGCTGACCTTCGATCACGTCATCCCCCGCGCCTATGGCGGGCGCACCACGTGGGAGAATGTCACCACCGCTTGCGCGCCGTGCAATCTGAAGAAGGGCGGCCGCACCCCGGCGGAAGCGCATATGCAGCTGCTCACCCGCCCACGCCAGCCGCACACGCACGAACTGCAGGCCAACGGCCGCGCCTATCCACCGCATTATTGCCACACCACCTGGCGCGATTATCTCTATTGGGATGTCGAGCTGCTGGCCTGACGCTGACCACCGCGCCCTCCCAACCCTTGCCTTGTCCCGGCTGATCGGCTTGAGTTGCGCCATGCCGATGGCAAACAGGGGAATGACATGAAGCTGGTGATTGGCGGTGCCGTGGCGCTGGCGTTGTTGGGCAGCAGCCTTGCCCCGGTGGTCGCCCAAACCCACGACCCGCTGCAATGGGCCGGGCTGCATTATCGCCAGGTTGGCCCGTGGCGCGGCGGGCGGGTGACGGCGGTGACCGGAGTGCCGTCACAGCCCGATGTGTTCTACATGGGCAGCACCGGCGGCGGCGTGTGGAAAACCACCGATGCGGGCACGACATGGACCAACACCAGCGATGGCCAGATCGGCGTGGCATCGATGGGCGCGGTGGCGGTGGCCGACAGCAACCCCAACATCATCTATGCCGGCAGCGGCTCATCGAAAATCCGCAGCAATGTCTCCATCGGGCGCGGCATCTGGAAATCCGTGGATGGCGCCAAGACCTGGACGTTCGTCGGCCTGCGCGATGTTGGCCAGATTGCCACCATCCGCATCAACCCGGCCAACCCGGATGAAGTGTTCGTGGCCGCCACCGGCAACCCCTTTGCCTATGGCAAGGATCGCGGCGTCTATCGCAGCCGTGATGGCGGCAAGACTTGGGCGAAAATCCTGTTCATCAATGAAACCCTGGGCGCGGCCGATCTGGAAATGGCCGCCGATGATCCCAGAACGCTTTATGCCGCCATGTGGCACGGCATCCGCCGGCCGTGGACGATCACCTCGGGCAGCATGGATGGCGGCCTGTACAAATCGGTGGACGGCGGGGACACGTGGACCAAATTGGCCGGCGGCCTGCCCACGGGCCTGTTCGGCCGGGCCAATATCGGCGTCAGTGCGGCGGCGCCGGGCCGGCTCTATGCCCTGATCGAAGCCAAGCCGGGGGCGGGCCTCTATCGGTCCGACGATCGCGGCCAGAGCTGGGCGCTGGTCAATGGGGACGGCCGGCTGACCACGCGGCCATTCTATTACTCCACGCTGGGGGTGGACCCGAACAATGCCGATCTGGTGTTCGTCGGCAACGAGGATTGGTTCAAATCGGTCGATGGCGGCAAGCGCTTCACCACCGAGGCCACCCCGCACGGCGACAATCATGATGTGTGGATCAACCCCAAAAACAGCAATCTGATCGTGCAGGCCAATGATGGCGGCGCCAATGTCTCCCGCGATGGCGGCCGCACCTGGAGCGGCCAGGCCAACCAGCCCACGGCCGAGATGTATCAGGTCGCGGTGGACAACCAGTTTCCCTATCGCCTTTATGGCGCCCAGCAGGACAACACGACGGTGATCGTGCCGTCGCAGCCGCTGGGCACCGGCCAGGCCTTTGTCGAAGGGCCGGGGTGCGAGACCGGGCCGATCATTCCCAAGCTTGATGATCCGCTGCTGGTGTGGGGCGGCTGCAAGGGCCAGTTCAGCCGGCTCGATCTGCGCACCAACCGCAATGAGCAGCAGTATTGGATCGGCAGCGAGTCGTTGTACGGCGCCAACCCCAAGGATCTGCGCTTCCGCTTCCAGCGCGTCGCACCGATGGAGGTGTCACCGGTCGATCCCAACACCGTCTATTATGGTTCCCAGCATGTCCACCGCTCCACCGATGGCGGCGTGAACTGGGAAGTGATCAGCCCCGATCTCACCGCCAATCCGCCGGAAGGCCGGATGGCCTCGGGCGATCCCATCACCATCGATGCCACGGGTGAGGAGGTCTATTCCACCGTCTATGCCATCCGCGAAAGCGCGGTGCAGCCCGGCGTGATCTGGGCCGGATCGAACGATGGCCTGATCCACGTGACGCGCGATGGCGGCAAGACATGGAGCAACGTCACGCCCAAGGGTCTGCCGCCGGGTGGGCGCGTGCAGAATATCGAACCGGGCGTGCGCGCCGCCGGCACGGCATACGTGGCCTATCACCGCTATCTGCTCGGCGATTTCAGCCCGCACGCGTATCGCACCGATGATTTCGGCAAGACCTGGACCCGGATTGCCGATGGCAAGAACGGCATCGCGGCGGACGAGCCGGTGCGCGTGGTGCGCGAAGACCCGGTGCGGCCGGGCCTGCTCTATGCCGGCACCGAATTCGGCATGCATATTTCCTTCGATCGCGGCGCGCATTGGCAAAGCTTCCAGATTGATCTGCCGGCCACGCCCGTCACCGATATCAGGCTGGCGCACGGCGATCTGATCCTGTCCACCCAAGGGCGCGGATTTTACATAATTGACAATGTGAATGTGCTGCGCGACCTGCCCGGCACGGCCATCACCGCACCGCGCCTGCACAAGCCGGCGGTGGCCGTGCGCATTGCTGCTGCAGCCGATTTTGGCGGCGACCCCACCCAGGGCCCGGAGTATCGCCCGCCCGGCGCGATGATCGATTATGCCCTGCTGACGGGCGCCGAAACGCCGGTGTCCATCGCCATCCTGAACGCCGAAGGCCGCGAAATCCGCCGCTTTGCCAGCGACAGCCCGGCGGCACGGCCGGGGCGCGGCTATCGCTGGCGGCCATTGTGGCAGACGAAGCTGGCCGCCACGCCCGGCATGCACCGCCTGATCTGGGATTTGCGCCACGGCAATGATCGCGGGCCGCTGGTGCCGCCCGGCGAATACACGGTGGTGATGACCGCCGGCGCCACAACCGCGCGGCAACCGCTCAGCATCGTGGCTGATCCGCGCGTGCTGGCCAGCGGCGTGAGCAACGCCGATCTGGTGGAACAATATGGCCATAATCTGAAGACATTGGCGCTGTTGGCGGACACCAATGCCGCCGTGGCCCGGCTGCGCACGGCCTTGAAGGATCAGAGCGATCCGGCCAAACAGGCCGCCCTGCAGGCCATCGCCGCCCGCCTGATCACCCCGCCGGTGCGCTACAGCCCGCCCGGCCTTGATACCCATGTGAATTATCTGCGCAGCCAGACCGCCGAATATGATGGCAAGATCGGCAATCACCCGAGGGAGCGCTATATCGAGCTGCGCGCCGCCATCGATGGGATCGTGCAACAGCTTGACCGGCTGATCGGCCCGTCAGCGCCCGGCGGCAAAGGCTGAAAAATCCGGCGCGGCGGCCACATCGGCGGCGGTCATTGTCTCGCCGCCGAACAGATAGGGATAATGATATTCCCGCACCGCGCGGTGAAAGCTGCGCATGCGCGCCTTGAAGGCCAGATCGGCGGCCACGTCGCTGCCAGCCAGATGCTGCACCGCCTGCGCCGCCTTGATCGGCGGCAGCAGCCAGCCCAGCGCCTGCGCCAGCCCCTCCCGCCGGGCAATGCCGGCATCGCGCGCTGCGGCATCGCCGGCCACCGCCAGGTCGCCCAGCTGCTGGAAGGCGAAATACCATTTCCAGTGGAAGGCGACGCCCGTGCCGGCCTGGCTGGCATAGGCCGGATAGAGCGCCACGAACCGCGCCATGGTCTGCGGCTTGGGCCGATCCCAGCCGGCGTGGACCTCCTCGCGGTTCTCGCGCGCGATTGCGGCCGCATCGGGCAGCGGCACGGCGGCATTGATGGCCAGATGAGCAGCCGCCGGCACCACCAGCGTGATGGCAAACCACAGGCCGGCCAATATGGTGGCCTGGGTGGCCGATGCCGCCTGCATGCGCGCCACCGCCAGCGTGGCCAGCGCCCAGAAGCCCAGGCTGGCCAGCACCATCCCGGCCACCGCCGCCAGCCGGGGCAGCGCCGTGGCTTCGAACAGGCCACCGGCGAGCAAGGGCAGCAGCAGCGCCGCCGCCACGCCGCCGGCCCGCAGCACCACCCGCGGTGACCACAGCCGACGATTGGCCCCGGGCAGACTGTCGAGCGCGGCCAGCCGCCCGGCCTCCCGCTCGCCCGACCACAGATCATGCAGCAGGGCGATCAGCAGCAGCGGCGCCAGATAGAGCATCACGAAGGCGAAATCGAAGCGGCCAGCCAGCAGCAGTTCGGGATTGGCGCTTTCATTGTCGTTGATCTGGCCTTCCAGCGCCAGCATGCGCAGGCGCATGATCGCCGGCACCGCATCACCGCGCATCGGGGCCAGAAAGGCCAGATCGCCCGGCGCCCGCCACACCGGATAATTGCGATAATAGCCAAATTCGCCGGCATCGCCCTTGGCAAAGCCGATCACCGCCTGGGTTTCACGCGCCTCCAGCGCCTGCACCCGGGCGATATCGGCGCGGGTCTGCCGCACATCAGCCAGGCCCAGCGCCACCGCCACGCTGGCCAGCAGCGCCAGCACCAGCAGCCCCAGCCGCGCCGGGCCGGCCAGCAGCCGCCATTCGCGCGCCAGCGCCGCAATCATGGCTGGGCCCGGCCCGCGCGGGCTAGCAGCCAGCCCAGCACCGCCGCCCAGATCAGCATCACTGCCAGCCCCGGCAGCATGGCCGCCGCGCGCGCCTCTGGGCCGGGGCCGCGGTGCGCGAACGGCTTCTGTTTGGCCCAGAAGCGGGCCGAAACCCGGCTCTGCCGTTCGGCGATGGGATCACGGCTGCGGGCCGCATCATCAGCGGCGCGCACGGCATAGGTTTGGAGCCCGTTGAGCGACTGGATCAGGCGATAGCGATGCGCTTCGGCGGCATCGAGAAACACAAGATGGCTGGCCAGATCGGTGCCGGCCCCCGCCATGCTGGCCTGGGCAAAGCCGATCGCCGGGCTGGCGAGGCCCAGCGCCGCCAGCAGTCCATGCTGCTGCATCTGCACGCCCGCAGCCTCGGCCGCATGGCGGGCGAACAGCGTGCTGGTCAGCCGTTCGCCTTCGGCCGACAGGGCACCGCGATAATTGAATGGCAGATCCTCCACCCGATCTACGCCATGGCGCTTGAGCAATGCGGCCTTGAAGGCGGCAAAATGCGGATCGGCGGGATTGTGGCTGTCGCCCAACTGGCGCAGCTCGGCGTGGATGATCAGATCGGTTTCGGCCTTGCTGGGCAGCGGGTGGGCCAATGCGGCCACGCCGGCCGCCGCGCGCGGCACCAGCACCACCAGCACCGCCCAGGCCAGCACCAGCGCCAGCAGCGCCGATTGCGCCGAACGCGCCCGTGCCGAAACCAGCGTGATGCCCAGCACCCACAGGCCCAGCCACAGCAGCGCCGCCACCGCCATCACCAGCGCCACGCCCGCCTCTGCCGGGGCCTGCGCCGCAGCCCAGCCCAGCGCGGCCAGCGCCGGCAGGGCGGCAATGCCGGCCACCGCCGCCAGCGCCAGCGCCTTGCCGGCAATCAACTCGCCCATCCGCAGCCCTTGCGCGCTTTGCAGGGTGATCAGGCCGGTCTGGCGTTCGCCCACGATCATGGCAAAGCCCACAAACACCAGCAGCAGCGGCACCAGCACACGCAGCACAAAGGCCGGAGTGAGCTGGCCAAAGCGGATCAGGCCGGATGATTCGCGCGCTGCGCCCAGCGTGGTGGCATTCTGGCGATGGCCTTCCAGATAGATCAGCGATCCGGCAAAGGCATCCACCCCCGGATCAAACGCCGCCAGCGGCCCCAGCGGGCGCAGCGCATAGGTGCCATAATGCACCATGCGGTGGGGGTGGCGATCGGGCTGGTTGGCAAATTCGCTGTTGGCGGCCTGCTGGGCGGTGGCGCGGTCCGCCGCCATCCGGCCGGCCTGCGCGGCGCCGGTGATGGCGGCAATGCCCGACAACATGGCCAGCAACAGCAGCGCCACCACCGCCAGGCGGGACCGCACGAACAGCCGCAGCTGCGCCCCGGCCACAATGCGCACCCGGTTCATGCCGTCACAAAGCCATTGTGCAGGGCGTTGAGATCAAAGCGCGGCGCGTGCGCGGCGGCCTGCCATTCGCTGGCCAGCCGGCCGCCGGCCAACAGCCCGATGCGCCCCGCCACATCGGCGGCGCCAAAAAGATCGTGGGTGACCATCAACACCGCCACGCCGCGCGCCGCCACTGCTGCCACCAGCGCATGAAAATCGCGCGTCGCCGCCGGATCAAGGCCCGACGTCGGTTCATCCAGCAGCAGCAAGGGCGTGCGCCGCAGCAGCGCCAGCGCGATGCCGGTCTTCTGGCGCATGCCCTTGGAGAAGCCGCCCACCGGCCGGTCCCAGGCGCCGGCATCCAGCTTAACCGCGGCAAAAGCCTCTGCCACGTCGGCCCGGTCGCGCGGCGTGCCGGCCAGATCGAGGAAATATTCCACATTCTCGCGCGCGGTGAAGGCCGGATACAGCGCGACATTTTCCGGCAGATAGGCGGTGGCCGCCCGCACCGCATCGGCCGCCGTCGCCGGATCATCGCCCGCCACCAGCACGCTGCCACCGGCGCGCGGCAACAGGCCCAATATGGCAAACAGCGTGGTGGATTTGCCGGCGCCATTGCCGCCCAGCAGCGCATAGACATCGCCGGGCGCGAGGCGCAGCGTCAGGCCATCGACGATGCGGCGGCCGCCACGCTCCACCACCAGCCCATCGATGGCCAGCGTCGCGGCCATCAGAATTTGTACCGCACAGCCACGCTGGCGGCGCGCGGCTGGCCCGGCTGCACCCACAGCTGGGCAAAGCTGTTGGTGTAATAAGTCGCGTCAAACAAGTTGGTCACGTCGGCGAAAATCTCCACCCGCTCGGTGACGTCGGCCCGGGCGAACAGCCGCGCCAGCGTATAGGCCGGCAGGAAGAAGCTGGTCGCGGTTTCGCCCAGGCGGCCGCCGGTGTGCTGCACCCCGCCGCCCAGCGTGAGCTTCAGATCGTCCGTCACCTGGATGCCCTTGGCCAGCTGCACATTGAACTGGTGGCGCGGAATGTTGATCAGGCGATCTCCCACGCGGATGTTCAGGCTGAAATTGGGATCAAGCACGGCGGCGCGCGCAGTGGCATCGACAAGGGCATAGCTGAGCAACAGATCCACATCGCCGGGCAGCTTGCCATTCAGATCCACTTCCAGGCCGCGACTGCGCGCCCGGCCGATCGGCACCGAAAAGCCGGGATTGGCCGGATCGGCGGCCAGCACATTGTCCTTCGTCAGATTGAACAGCGCGACGGTGCCGGTCAGCTTGCCATCGAGCAGATTGAGCTTGGCCCCCACTTCGGCCGATCGGCTGGTTTCGGGATCAAAGATGCGCCCGGCCACATCGGCACCGATGTTGGCGCGGAAGCCTTCGCCATAGGCTGCATAGAAGGACAGGGTGGGATTGGCTTCGTAAACCAGGCCGGCCTGCGGCGAGAAGCGGCTGAAATCCCGGCGGCCGGCCACGGCGTTGGCGCGGTTCAGCGTCGATTGGCGGATATCGTCATAGCGCCCACCCAGCCGCAGCTGCACGCCGCCGCCCAGATCAATCTG
>JAIXQY010000202.1 GCA_027485485.1 Sphingomonadales bacterium
GATTTGCAGGCACTGGCCGCCGGCGAGCGCAAGCCTGTTGACCCCGATGGCGATTTCGCGCCGATGGGGCCGACCCGCCTGCGTCTGTCGAAGCCCGTGATTGCCGCCATTGAGGGCCATGCCGTGGCGGGTGGCATGGAACTGGCCTTGTGGTGTGACCTGCGGGTGGCGGCGCGCTCCGCGGTGATGGGCATTTTCAACCGACGCTTTGGCGTGCCGCTGGTCGATCTGGGCACCATCCGCCTGCCGCGCCTGATCGGCCAGGGACGTGCGCTGGACCTGATCCTCACCGGGCGTCCGGTTGCCGCAGACGAAGCCTTGGCCATCGGCCTGATCAACCGTCTCGTCAGCGATGGCGAAGCGCTTGCCGGCGCCCAGGCCCTCGCCCGAACACTTGCCGGCTTTCCGCAAACTGCGATGCGCAACGACCGCCTGTCCGCGCTGGAACAGTTCGAACTCGACGATGCCGGCGCCATCGCCAACGAAATTGCCCGGGGCCGCCAGACCATCGCCAGCGGCGAAACCCTGGCGGGATCGACCCGCTTTTCCGCTGGCGCCGGTCGTCATGGCAGGTTTGCGACGGAGGACTAACCCGATGACCGACGATGTGACCAGCCATGACGGGTCTGGCGTGGGGCTGGCCAAGCTCGGGACACCCGAAATGAGGATCGCGCTGGCACTGGCACTATAATGCTGCCCTCATCCAGGCGGCGATGCCCGGACCGGTCCGAACCGAATTCTTCACGTCACCGGGCCTTGACGAACCCATGTTTGCGACACTGGATTCACCTGTGCCGATCTGCACGTTGCTGCGGCGCTGGCTGGGCGTGATGCCGGTCATCATTGCGGTGCCGACCACGAGTTTCGATATTGTGAGGGCGTTACGCCATACTTCTCCTTGAAGGCGGCGCGAAATGCGGATTCTGATCTGAAGCCCGCCCGCAGGGCAACGTCGCCCACTGAAACGCCTGTGTCGAGATAGGTCCGCGCTTCGCCCAATCTCAGCGCCTCGAAGAATTTTCCCGGTGTCACACCATAGATGTCGACAAATTTGCGGTGAAACGTGCGAGGCGACATCGCGACGTGGCTGGCCATGGTCTCCACCGACACGGGGGTGGCGACATTGTCGCGAAGCCAGCTTGCAAGGCCGGAAAAGCGCTGGTCCTCTTTCGATTGCGCCGCCAGCAGGTCGCTGAACTGTGACTGATGGCCGGGCCTGTGCGCGTAGACGACGAGCTGCCTGGCGACCGACGCCTTCATCGCGGTGCCAAGATCCGCTTCGACGATGGCCAGGGCCATGTCGATTCCGCTTGTCACGCCGGCCGAGGTCCATAAATTGCCATCGGTCACATAGATGGCGTCGGCATTGCAGCAGGCCTCTGGATACATGTGGCTGAACTGGCCTGCAGCTGCCCAGTGTGTCGCCACCTTCTTTCCGCCAAGCAGTCCCGCCGCCGCCAGCGCAAAGACGCCCGTGCAGATCGATCCGACCCGCTCCGCCTGCGCGGCGGCGTGTCTCAATCGCACGCCGAGCGCCTTGTCCGTCATGGCCTTGGCCAGCGGTGCCTGGTCCGCACCGATGACCAGCACCGTATCCTTTGGTCCGAAGTCGAGGTCGCTCAGCGGGGTCGTGCAGATCGTTATGCCGCAGCTGTGGCTGACCATGTCGGACGCTGATGCGGCGACGATCACGTCATAATGGCGTTTCCCGGCCAGGCGGTTGGCGGTCGTGAACACGGCAGAAGGCCCCACAAGGTCAAGCAGTTGGGCGCCATTGTAGGTGAGGAAGATGATGCGACGGGTTTCAGCCATGGCATGATTTAGCCGATTATTGTCATTTATGCCAATTCATTGGTTGGCTAGGGAACGGCGAGGAGAAATTGCCATGACCCAAGCAATCCATATTGGTTTCCTGCTGTATCCCGGCGTCACGCAGCTCGATGCCACCGGCCCTGCCCAGATTCTGAGCCGTGTGCCCGGCGCCGTAATCCACATGATCTGGAAGACGTGCGATCCGGTGCTGACGGACGCCGGTTTCTCGATCAACCCGACCGATGATTTCGACAGCTGTCCTGATCTGGATGTTGTTTGCGTGCCCGGTGGCATGGGGCAACGGGCCTTGATGTCGGATGCCGAGGTGTTGGGCTTTCTGACGCGCCAGGGCGAACAGGCACGTTATGTGACCTCGGTTTGCAGCGGATCGCTGCTGCTTGGCGCTGCGGGGCTGCTCAAGGGGTATCGATCGGCCTGTCATTGGGCGTTTCGCGACCTGCTGCCGTTGTTTGGGGCCGAGCCGGTGGCCGAACGGATCGTGCGCGATCGCAACCGGATGTCGGGCGGTGGCGTGACCGCGGGCATCGATTTCGGGCTCGCACTGGCTGCCGAACTGGCAGGCGAGGATGTCGCCAGAACCATCCAGCTGTTCGTGGAGTATAACCCGGCCCCGCCCTTTGATGCCGGCTCGCCTGAACGCGCTGGGCCCGAGATCATGGCAAGAGTGCGCGCCGCGCTTGCAGCCGCAGATTAACGGCAGGATGTTTGGGAAGCCCGACCATGGCGGTTCGATCACCATACGCACAATTGCTGTCGGATAAAAATTTCCCAATGTTTCCAGTGCCCAGTTTTGTCCTCTTTGGTGCACCACCTCCCTGCAATGCGCTGCAGCCCCGCGCGGCTGGAACCGGCAGGTTGAGTTTGTGCAGCGTGATGCGCCAATCAACATAGCGGGTTTCTGACTCCTGCATGAGGCCAAGGGGTCAAAAGTGCCGGTGGCCGTCGGACATACGAGTGCTGATTTGGAATGCCATATCCGCGTCATTGCATATGTCGTCGGCGCATGGCTTCCGGTCTGCAAGGTCCGAACAATCCGGCGCGGAGACTCCGTTGGGAAGGAGCGTATCGGCGGACGCCCGTCAGGGCTTGCGGAGTTCCGTCGCTCCGAACTCGGGTCTGGCAATGCCCTGACGCAATGTCACGTGCTGCATCCCCGCTCTTCATCAGACTGCGGATTTGGCGTCTCTTGATCCGCCACTGATTGTGTTGCCGGTGGAAACGGGCGCACCAATTGACTATCGGCCTGACAAGTGATGTTATTGGCCTGACCAATAATCCCAAGGTGGCCTTGATGTCCATGCTCAGCCGACTTGCAACAGCCGCAGCCATTTTCGTTTGTCTCAGCGCGCCGGCAGCGCCGGGGCTGGCAAATCCGATGGTCAGAAGCGTTTCAAAGCCGATCATCACCGTGGAGGGCCTGCGCTTCCGCGACCTTGATGGGGATGGACGGCTGACGCCTTATGAGGATTGGCGGCTGCCAGTTGCAGCGAGGGTGGATGATCTGCTGCAGCGCATGACCCTGGCCGAGAAGGCGGGCATGCTGTTGATCGCCACAAACAATCCGGCCTGTGACGGCGGAATCAGCGACGACGGGCTGCGCCTGATCGAGGTCGAGCAGATGACGCGCTTCATTCTGCGCAGCAAGGTGGTGGCAACGCCGGCTGATTGCAGGGTGCCGTTGGCGCCGGCGGCCGCGCGCATGGGCTATCCTCAGACGCCGGCAGCGATGGCGACGTTCACCAACGCGGTGCAGGCCCGGCGCGAGGCCAGCCGGCTCGGCATTCCGGCGCTGTTCAAGGACAACGCCCGCAATCATGTCGAAACCAACCCCTTGTTCGGCATTGCCCAAGGCGCCGGCGTGTTCAGTGAATTCCCCAAAGAGGCCGGCCTGGCAGCGGCCGCGCTGGGGGCTGCCGCACCGCCGCGCCGCGATGGACGCATGCCGGAACGGTTGGTGGGCGACATGGGCATCATTCGCCAATTTGCCGGTGTGATGGCGGCGGAATGGCAGGCCATCGGGCTGCGCGGCATGTATGGCTATATGGCGGATCTTGGCACCGAACCGCGCTGGAGCCGATTTCACGAGACTTTCAGCGAGGATGCCGGACTGGTTTCGGATATCATGGCGACGCTGGTTGCCGGCCTGCAGGGGCGGGTGCAGCCGGGTGGGCTGGCGCTTGGGCCAAAGACCGCCGTGGCCATGACGCTGAAGCATTTTCCGGGCGGCGGGCCGCAGCAGCTTGGCCTTGATCCGCACTACAGCTTTGGCAAGAACCAGCTTTACACCGATCCCAGCGGCCGCTTCGGCTTTGCCTGGCATTTGCGGCCGTTCGAAGCGGCCATCCGGGCCGGCGTTGGGTCGATCATGCCCTATTATGGTGTGCCCATCGGAGTCACGGTGGGTGGCGAGCGGATCGAAGAGGTGGGCATGGCATTTTCCCGGCAGATTGTCGGTGATCTGCTGCGCGGCCGTCTGGGCTTTGCCGGCTATGTCAATTCCGACAGCGGCATCATCGAAGCGCGCGGCTGGGGGCTGGAGGGCAATCGCATCAACCCGGCCACCGGCAAGGGCTTCACCGTCGCGGATCGCACGGCCGCGGCCGTGAAAGTTGGCACCGATGTACTGTCGGAATTCCGCCGCGCTGCAACCATTACCGATCTGGTTGCGGCCGGGCAGTTGGACGAGCGGAACCACATTGATCCCGCGGTGCGCCGGCTGTTGGCCGAGCAATTTGCCCTTGGCCTGTTTGAAAATCCCTATGTTGATGCTGATGCTGCAACCCGCCAGATCGGCACGCCCCGGCATCGCGCCATCGGCATGGATGTGCAGCGGCGATCGATCGTGCTGCTGCAGAACAACGGCCTGCTGCCCATGCGACGTCAGCAGCAGGTTTATGTGGTGGGGTTCAACGCGGTTGATCTTGCGGCGCGCGGGTACCGGGTGACTGATGGCAACGTGGCGACCCGCCCTGTCGTGCCGCAGGGCACGGATGTGGCGCTGATCAAGCTGGTGATCGACAATCGCGGTGCAGAGGCCTGGAACAGCAATGATACCGCCACTGGCGGGCAGGGGGTTGATCCCGGGCTGGGCCTGGTCAACCCGGTCACCGGTCAGCCCCAGCGCAGCTGGGGCGAGCAGGACCCGTGCGTGTATGATCCGCGCGGCGAAGGCGCATCCGGCTGCATCGATGCCGGCCTGCGTTTTGGCGGCAGTTTCCCATCCGAAGCCAGCCTGTTGTCATTGAGCGCCATGGCCGGCGCGCGATCATGGCGGCTGACACCGTCGCTGGCGACGATCCAGGCGGTGATGCGCGAAGTTGGCGATCCGAAGCGCGTGGTGATCAGCATCCAGTTCCGCAACCCCTATGTGCTGGACGAGGCCAGCGGCATGCGCGGCGCGGGTGCCTTGCTGGCCAATTTTGGCGTGAGTGATGCCGCCCTGCTGGATGTGCTGACCGGACGCAGTGCCCCGCGCGGTCGCCTGCCCTTTGCCTTGCCAGCCACGGATTCGGCGGTGCGCAACCAGCATCCGGATGCGCCTGGCTATGGCGAAACGGCGGGCGGCACCTTGTTTCCCTTGGGCTTTGGCCTTGCTTACCGGTGAGCCTTGACAGGCCTATCCATGTCTGAATAATTGGTCTGACCAAAAATGCCATGTCTTCGCAAAGTGGCTTGGCCGGTTAAATGGGGAGGACCGTCATGGTAAAGCATCTGCTGTTGGCTGGAACCAGCCTGTTGTTCGCATCAAGCGCCATGGCGCAGGCAGCTGCACCGGCGGCGGCGCCCGTGGTCGAAGCCACGGACGAGGGGCTGGAGGAGATTGTCGTCACCGCGCAGAAGCGCGAACAGCGGCTGCAGACCGTGCCGGTTTCGGTGACGGCGCTTTCGGCTGATGCCATTGCCAACAACCGGCTGGCCGATTTTTCCGATCTCACCCGCGTGGTGCCGTCGATGACGATCACGCAGACCACTTCGGCGCCCAACAACTCGATCATCCTGCGCGGCATCGGCACTTTTGCCTTCTCGATCGGGGTCGAGCCCAGTGTGGCCGTGCTGATCGATGACATGCCGGTGGTGCAGCAAGCCCAGGCTTTTGACAATCTGGCCGACTTGCAGCGCATCGAAGTGCTGATGGGGCCGCAGGGCACATTGTTCGGCAAGAACAGTTCGGCCGGTGTCGTCAACATTGTCACCAAGGATCCGGGCAATGAGCTGGAGGGCAACGCCAGCGTTTCGCTGGCCACCGATGGCGATGTGCGGCTTGAAGGCGTGTTGTCAGCGCCGCTGGCCGATGGCGTGGGCCTGCGCGTCACCGGGTTTTTCCACGATTTTCCGGGCAATGTCCGCAACCTGACGACGGGCACCAGGCTCAACGACCAGCAGAATTATGGTATCCGCGCCAAGCTGAAGGCGCAGGTGACCGACACGCTGACGATGATGTTGACCGGCGCCTACAGCAAGGCGGTGCAGGATGGCACCGGCACCACCATTCGGGCCGTGCGCGGCACCGGCACGCCGCGGGTGTTCGGCAATGCCGCCCTGCCGCTGCTGCCCAGCCTGACGGGCATCACATCGGGCGAGGGCAATTACAACGCCCGGGTTGATGCGCTGGGTGCCAACCGCAACGAAACGGCCAGTGTGCAGGCACGCTTTGCGCTTGACCTGGGTTTTGCCGATCTGATCGCCATCAGCGCCTATCAGGATTGGCGCTTCAACTTCCAGAATGATTTCGACGGCACCGATCTCAACGTGCTCGGTGCGCTGACGGGGGGCGCGGTCAATGGCGGCGTGACGCAAAGCGGCCCTTACAAATCGGGCAACTTCACCCAGGAAATGCGCCTTGTATCCGGCGCGGATTCGCCGGTGAAGTATATCGTTGGCGGATTTTATTCCAACGCCCGCACCGATCGCGCCTTTGTGCGTGGTCCGGTGGTGGCGCCGGCCAACTGGAGTGCCCGCAACGTGAGCGAAAGCATCGCGCTGTTTGCCCAGCTGGATTACACCTTGCCCACCAAGACGACGATCAGCGGCGGCGTGCGGTACAACCACGAGCGTATCTCCGTGGCGTTCGACAATCTGGTAGCCGGTGCCACCGCCAACCAGTGTGCCACCGGCAATGCCCTGTGCCGCGGCCAGAACAGCGATTCGGTGGTGACATGGAAGCTGTCGGTGGGCCAGGAACTGGCGCCCGCAGTGCTGATTTATGCCAGTGCGGCGAGCGGCTACAAGGGCTTTGCCTATGATATCACCACCGGTTTCAACCCGGCGCGCATCAATGGCGCCCTGAATGGCACCGGTGCCGGCCTGCTGGGCGTGGGCCCGGTGCAGCCGGAAACCTCGATCGCCTGGGAAGCCGGGATCAAGAGCCGCTTCCTTGACAACAAGGTGCAGCTGAACGTCATCGCCTTCCAGACGGATTATGACAATTTCCAGGCCCAGTCGGCAATTCTGCTGGGCACCCCGCCGGCGCCGCAGTTCGTGCTGAACAATGTTGGCAAGCTGCGCACGCGCGGTTTCGAAGTGGAGCTTTCGGCCAAGGCCGCCGATTGGCTGCGCATCGATGCCGGCGCCACCTATGCCGATGCGATCATGCAAAGCTTCCCGCAGGCACAGGGCTTTCCGGGCCAGACCGGGCAATTGTGGAACGGCACGGCTTCGGCGCTGGTCGGCCCATGCGTGGCGGCCGCGGCGGCCACGGCGGCGGCCCCGCGCACCACCTGCTCCTTCCAGGATCGGTCGGGCGCGCGGCTGCCCAACTCGCCGCAGTTCAAGTGGAGCATCGGCGCGACGGCGGATTTCCCGGTGACCGATGACGTGAACGCTCTGGCGACCCTGAGCTATCAGCATCAGAGCAGTGTGAACTTCGATCTGCTGGGCAATCCTGATCTTGTTCAGAAACCCTATGGCATCGTCAATGCCAGCCTGGGCGCTGAATTCGGCCGGGTGAAGCTGGTGGCGTTCGTCAACAACCTGTTCAACCAGCATTATGCTGCCAGCATGGCGGATGGCTTTGGCGTGCTGGGCGGCAGCGCCAGCAACGACACCCATGTTGTCTATCAGTTCCAGCCGCGCGACTCCTGGCGTTATGCTGGCATCAAGCTGAGCGTCGGCTTCTGATCCGGTTGGCGGCTGCCGGCCCTGAGGGGTTGGCAGCCGCCTGACACAGAAGGGAAACGCTCATCATGTCACCACGTCGATTGCCGCTGCGCTGGTGGATCATTGCGCTGGTGACGCTGGGCACCATCCTCAATTACCTCGCCCGCTCCACCCTGTCGGTCGCCGCGCCAACGCTGAAAGAAGCGTTCGCCATGTCGACCGAGGATTACAGCTGGGTCGTGCTGGCCTTTCAGGCCAGCTACACGGTGATGCAGACGGTGGCCGGCGGCATATTGGACGCACTGGGCACGCGGCTGGGCTTTTTCCTGTTCGCAGTGGGATGGGCGCTGGCCAACATGGCCCATGCGCTGGCCACCGGCACGGTCAGCCTGGCTGTCTTCCGGGCCTTGCTCGGCGCAACCGAAGCTGCCGCCATCCCGGCCGGCACCAAGACGGTGGCGGAATGGTTTCCGGCCCGCGAACGGCCCTTGGCCACCAGCCTGTTCCAGATGGGCACCAGCGTTGGCAACATGATCGCGCCGCCACTGGTGGCCTTCTGCATTCTGATGTGGAGCTGGCAATCGGCGTTCATCGTCACCGGCGCGCTAAGCCTTGCCTGGGCCGGTCTGTGGTGGTGGGGTTATCGCAGCCCGCAGGATCATCCGCGCCTGAGCGTGGCGGAGCGGGCCGAGATTGCGTCCGGGCAGGCCGGCGGCAGTGAGCGGCCGGCCACCCGCAGCGCCATTCTGCGCAACCGGGGCTTCTGGGCCATCGCCGTGCCACGCTTCATGGCCGAACCGGCGTGGCAGACGTTCAACTTCTTCATCCCGCTCTATCTCGTCGCGGTCTGGCATCTCGATCTGAAGTCCATCGCGCTGTGGGCCTGGCTGCCGTTTTTGGCCGCCGATTTCGGCAGTCTGGCCGCCGGCCTGTTGCCGGGCTGGCTGATCAAGCGCGGGGCCTCGCTGCTGAGTTCGCGCAAGATCACCATGACGCTGGGCGCGCTGTGCATGCTGGGGCCGGCCTGCATCGGGTTGGCAACATCGCCGGGCATGGCGATCGCGCTGTTCTGTGTGGGCGGCTTTGCCCACCAGATGCTCAACGGCGCGCTTATCACCCTGTGCGCCGACGTGTTCGACGCCCGCGCCGTGGGAACGGCCAGTGGCATGGCCGGCACTTCGGCCTGGGTGGGCGGCATGCTCTTTACCCTGCTGATCGGCCAGAGCGCCGACCAGTTTGGCTATAACCCGCTGTTTGTGGCGCTTGCCGGGCTGGATCTCGTCGGAGCGGCCGTGCTGTGGATGCTGCTGCGCCCGGCAAAATTTTCACATTGAGGATCAAGATGATGCGCATTGC
This sequence comes from Sphingomonadales bacterium, assembly GCA_027485485.1. GTDB lineage: Bacteria > Pseudomonadota > Alphaproteobacteria > Sphingomonadales > Sphingomonadaceae > Sandarakinorhabdus. Next base: position 9,286 of record JAIXQY010000202.1, read on the forward strand.
TCCCGTTTCTGCCCTGATCGGTCTGGCGCTGGCGGCACCGGCGCTGGCCCAGGATGTGCCGGCCTGGCGGGCACCTTCGCTGATCAACCAGATGGCGGCGGCTCCCGATGATGCGGCGCGGGAAGCCGTGGCCCGGCAGCGCGCCCGGTTGCTTCTGTCGGCCATGTCGCTGGAGCAGAAATTGCAGCAATTGACCGGTGCCCGCCCCGAGGTGCTGCCCGATCTGCCGGGCTGTTTCGGCGCGCGCCATGTCAGCGGCATCGGCACCCTGAGCGTGCCGACCTTCCGCATCACCAACGGTCCGGTGGGCCTGGGCCAGAACGACTGTGTGTCGCTGGATGTTGCGAAGGAAGCCCCGCAGGATCTGGGCTTCGGCCCGTTCCAGACCGGCGCCTATACCCACCCGAGTTCCGCAAAGGCGACGGCCCTGCCATCCGCGATGGCGGCGGCCGCGTCGTTCGATCCGGCGATGGCGGCGCTGTATGGCGAGGTGATTGCCACGGAAATGCACCAGTTGGGCCTGCATGTGTTCGAGGCGCCGGGGGTGAACCTGGCGCGGCTGCCGATCCTGGGCCGCAACTTCGAATATTTCGGCGAAGACCCGTATCTGAGCGGCACCATGGCGGTGGCCGAAACCCGCGCCATCCAGGCCCGTGGCCTGATTGCCATGCCGAAACATTATGCTGCCAATGAGCAGGAAACCAACCGCATGACGATCCAGACCAACGTGGACCGCCAGACGTTGCGTGAGCTTTATCTGCTGCCGTTCGAGATGGCGGTGAAGGACGGCAAGGCCGCCGCCATCATGTGCGCCTACAATTATGTCAACGGTCAGTCGAGTTGCGAGAACCGCGAGTTGCTGACCGATGTGCTGCGCCGCGACTGGGGCTTCACCGGCTATGTCCAGTCGGATTTCTTCGCGATGAAGAGCACGGTGGCGACGCTGGCCAACGGCATGGACCATGAAATGCCCATGCCGCTGCAATGGGCGCCGGGCAAGATCAGCGCCGCGCTCGACAAGGGCGATTTGACCCTTGCGCAGATCGATACGGCGCTGGAACGGCGCTATACTCAGGCGATCAAGCTGGGCATTTTTGACCGGCCGCTGGCCCGTACCAGCATCGATTTTGCCGCCGGCGGGCAGAAAGCGCGGCTGATCGGCGGGCGGGGCGCCGTGCTGCTGCAGAACAATGGCGCGTTGCCCCTGTCACTCGATCTGAAATCCGTGGTGCTCATCGGCAAGGCCAGCCAGGTCTATGCAAGGCAGGCGGTGGCAGGCGGGGCGCTGGTTGGCGAGCCCATGGGGGCTGGCGGCGGCAGTTCCGATGTGGTGCCGGCCTATAGCGTTTCGCCGGTCGAGGGGCTGCGCAGTACGCTGGCTGCCAGCGCCCGCGTGCAGCTCATCCTGGTGGATGATGCCAACCAGACCGCGACGATCGATGGCAAGACCGTGCCGTTCGCCGATGTGCTGGTTGCCGCCGGTGCGGCCGATGCGGTGGTGATGATGGCCGGCACCATTGCCGAGGAAGGCGCCGATCGTGCCACCTTCAGCGATGCCGCCGGCACGCGTCTGGCAGCGCCGGCCGGGCAGGGCAGCGGTCTTGACTGGTATGCCGCCCGTTCCAACCGGATTGCCACCGCGGCAGGCCCGAACGCGGCGCAAAACAGCCAGACCACGGCAATGATCGCCGCGCTGATGACCGCCCGTTCCACCAGTGGCCGGCCTATGGCGGCCAAATCGGTGCTGGTGTTGAAGGACAATGCCGGCGTGGCCCTGCCGGAAGCTCTGGTGGGCCGGCGCGGACCGGCGATTGTTGAGGCCTGGTTCCCGGCCCAGGAAGACGGCAACATCGTGGCCGACGTGCTGTTTGGCCGGGTCAACCCGTCGGGCAAGCTGCCGGTGACCATCCCGTTCGTGGGCAAGGGCTTTCTGGATCATGTGCAGGCGGGCCAGTTCCCCGGCACACTGGGCGCCGACGGCAAGACCCAGACGGTGAGCTATGCCGAACAGCTGGCGATTGGCTACCGCTGGTATGATGCCAATGTCAGCGGGCAGTGCGCGGCAAAACAGGGCCGCAATCCGTGCGTGGCCTTCCCGTTCGGCCACGGCCTTTCCTACACGCAATTTCGCCTTGGCCGGCCGCAACTGGCCGCTGCGGCCGACGGCTGGCGGGTGACGGTGCCAGTGACCAACAGTGGCCAGCGGAGCGGCGCGCAGGTGGTGCAGCTCTATATATCGTTGCCGGCCGCCGCCAATGCCATTGGCGGCGCCCAGCCGCCGCGCCGCCTGATCGGTTTTCAGCGCATCGAACTGGCTGCAGGCGCCTCGGGCAAGGTGAGCATCCCGGTGGATCCGGCCGCCAGCAACCATCCGCTGAGCGTGTGGAACGAAATGACAAAGCGCTGGGAAATGCCTGCCGGACGCTACATCCTGTGGACGGGCAGTTCGTCGGCACCGGCCGATCTGGTGCAGGCTGGCAGCATCGATCGTTGAGGGGCGAAGAAGCGATCAGCCGCGGGCCGAGATGGCACCCGGCCGCATGATCGTCCAGCCGGCCAGCGCATGGCCGGCACGGGCCGCTGCCTCCGGGCTTTGCCCGTTCAGGCGGGCAGCGAGGTAACCAGCGTTGAAGGCATCGCCGGCGCCGCTGGTATCTACCGGCTGCAGCACGGCACCAGGTGGAAGCAGCGTCCCGTCCGGCAGCTGGCAGCCATCGGCTCCGGTTTTCACCACAGTTTCGGCACAGCCCAGGCTCTGCCAGTATGCTGCCACCTCGGCCGCCTTGGTGGGGCCGGCCAGCAGTATTTCATCCTCCAACGTGGGCAGCCCGATGCTGGCGCAGGCGATGGCGGCATCACGGGCAGCGCAAGCGGCGGCGGACGATGGCCACAGCCGGGGACGGTAATTGCCGTCAAAGGCCAC
>JAIXQY010000019.1 GCA_027485485.1 Sphingomonadales bacterium
ATCTTTCGGGTGGAGGCGATGGTGGCGGTGACTTCAACGCCGAGCACGGACACGGTGAGATTGTCCCCGATCTTCAGGCCAAGCGCGCGGGCGGCGTCTTCATCGATGGACACCAGCGGTGGGCCGGCATAATCGCGTGGCCACCATTTGCCCTGCACGATGCTGTTGCTGGCCGGCAGATCGGCCGCATAGGACAGGCCGCGATCACCGCGCAAAATCCAGGCTTCGGGCGCATTGATCTTTTCGGATGGCACGCCGTTCACGGCGGTGACCGGCCCGCGCAGCGAAGGGACGATCACGGTTTCCGCTCCCGGCGCAGCGGCGGCCACGCGGGCCACGAACCGGTTTTTGGCATCATTGGGGATATCCAGCACGAAAAAGCTGGGGGCTTTCTTGGGGATGGTGCGGTTGATCTGGCCGGCCAGCGTGCCTTCGATGCTGGCCAGTGTCGCAAACAGGGTGAGGCCCAGACCCAGCGCCACGATCAGATTGCGGGTGGGGGCGCCGGGGCGGTGCAGATTGGCCAGCGCCAGCCGTGCCAGCGTGCCCTTGGGGCGCGGCGCGCGGGTGGCAATGATCTTCACCAGCGCCGCCAACGCCCACAACAGCAGGATCAGGCCGATGGCGCCGGCCAGAAAGCCCATCACGAACAATTTCTGTTCGGCCTGGACGATGGTGAGGCCGAGCACGAAGATGGCCGCGCCGGCGATGGTGGCGATGGTGCCCAGGCCCGGCCGCACCGCCCGTTCGGTGAGGCTGCGCAACAGCCGCGCCGCCGGCATCGCCGCGCCCTGCCCCAGCGGCCACAGCGCAAAGGCCAGCGCCACCAAGCTGCCATAGGTGGCGGCCAGCGCCAGCGCGCGCCATTGTGGGCCGGGCGCCGGCGGCACCGGTAGGCTGGCGGCCGCCAGTTGCCCCACCGCTGCCGGGGTGAGCGCACCGAGCATCAGGCCCACCAGCACCGCCCCCACCGACACCAGCGCCAACTGCCACAGATAGACGGCGCGGATGGTGGCGCTGTCGGCCCCCAGCACTTTCAGCGTGGCGATGGTGCGGGTGCGCGCGCCCATATAGGCCGAAACCCCGCCGGCCACGCCAACGCCGGCCACCACCAGCGCGGTGAGGCCAACGAGCGTGAGGAACTGGCCCAGTTGGGTGACGAAATTGCGCGTGCCGGGTGCGCCGTTGCTGCGATCGCGCACGCGGCCGCCGCCGGCCTTCACCGCGACTTCCAACCGGTCACGCGCGGCGGCGATGGTCACGCCCGCCGGCAATTTGATGCGATAATCCACGGTGAACAGGCTGCCGATGCCGAGCAGGCCAGCGCGCTCGAGATCGGCGCGGTGGATGACCAGGCCGGGGCCAAAGCCAAAGCCATCGGCGGCGCGGTCGGCCTCCTCCACCAGCGGGCCGGCATAGCGCAGCATGACCTGGCCCAGCGTGATAGTGTCACCGGGCTTCAGGTTCAATTTGTCGGCCAACGCGGGTTGGGCCGCCGCCGTGCCGGGGGTAACACGGGCCGCGCCATCGATGACCACCAGGCCATAGAGCGGCCAGCGATCATCCACCGCCTTCACTTCGGCGAGCACGGCATCGCCACCGGCCGGGTTTGCCGCCATGCCGCGCAGCTTCACCACCTCGTTCACCGTGCCGCTGGCGCGGATGGTCTTCAGTTCATCAGCGGTGGCAAAGCGGCCAGACAGGCGCACAGCGACATCGCCGCCGAGCAGATCCTGCCCGCGTTCGGCCAGCCCGGCGTTGATGGCGCTGGCGAGGCTGCCCACCCCGGCCAGTGCGGCAACGCCCAGCACCAGGCACACGGCCAGGATGCGCAGGCCGGCCAGCCCGCCGCGCAATTCCCGCAAGGCAAGGCGCAGGGCCAGAGTCACCACCGCCTCAGAGCACTTCCGCCAGCAGGCCGGTCATCGCTGCCCACGACCGCTTGTCAGCCGCCGCATTGTACATGGCGGTGCCGGGCGCATTGGCATGTTCGTTGGTGAAGCTGTGATAGGTGCCGCCATAGGCATGGATTTGCCAATCGGCACCAGCGGCGGTCATTTCTGCGGCGAGCGCGTGGTGATCCTGTGGCGGGGTATATGGATCTTCCCAACCGTGCAGCGCCATCACCTTCGCGGTGATCGGGCCGGCAGCGCCCAGGCCGGGGTTGTAGATGCCGTGGAAGCTGACGGCTGCCTTGATGCGCGGATCGCAGGCGCGGGCGACATCAAGCGCGCACAGGCCGCCAAAGCAATAGCCGATGATGGCCATATGCTCATCATCCACCTGCGGCAGGGCGGCGGCGGCATCGACGGCGGCGATCAGGCGGCGGCGCAGCGCGGCGCGATCCTGCACCCACGGGCCCATCAGGGCGCTGTTGTCGCCAGCCGGATCACCGCGCCGGCCCTTGCCATACACATCGATGGCCAGCGCGACATAACCAAGGGCCGCGAGCTTGTCGGCCACTGCATTGTCCCACGGGGTCTGCCCCACCCAATTGGGGGCGATCAGCACGCAGGAATGCGGGCCGGGGCCGCTGGGCAGCGCCAGATAGGCTTCACATTCGGCATCGCCATCGAAGTAACTCAGACTGGTCATTCTTGTCCCTTAATGTGCAGTTTGATCGGAAATGATGAGGCCATCGCGCATGGTGATCACCCGGTTGCAGCGGCGCGCCAGATCGGCATCATGGGTGATCAGCACCAGCGTGGCACCGGTTTCAGCGAGGCGGTCGAACAGCAGTTCCACGATGGTCTCACCCGTGGCGGCATCCAGATTGCCGGTGGGTTCATCGGCGAAGATCAGCGCCGGCCGACCCACCAGCGCGCGGGCGATGGCCACCCGCTGCTGCTCCCCGCCGGATAATTGAGTGGGATAGTGGGACAAGCGATGGCCCAGGCCCACCGCCTCCAACTCGGCGCGGGCGCGCGCTTGCGGGTTGGCTTCGCCCGCCAGCTCCAGCGGCACCGCGACATTTTCCAGCGCGGTCATGGTGGGGATCAGGTGAAAGGCCTGCAGCACGATGCCGATGCGGCCGCGGCGAGCGCGGGCCAGGCCATCTTCATCCAGCGCGGTGAAATCGGCCCCGGCCACGATCACGCGGCCACTGTTGGCGCGTTCCATGCCCGACAATATCGCCATGGCGGATGATTTGCCGGAGCCGGACGGGCCCAGAATCGCCACACGCTCTCCCGCCGTTATGGCCAGGTTCAGGCCGCGCAGCACATCCACTGCGGCATCGCCTTCGCCAAGGCGGAGCGTGACATCGCGGGCATCAATGACGATAGAAGAGTCCATGTCCCGCCTGTGGAGGAGTTGAGTCTTGCCCGAATTAGGCCTTGCCCGCGTGCTTTACCAGATGGGGGCGGCGATAATCGCAGTCTTCGTGTCGCAGGCCGCCGTTGCGGCACCAGCAGCACCGGCGGCGCGCCCGCAATTGGTGCTGGCCTATGGCGATTCGCTGATGGCCGGATACCAGCTGCGCCCCGGCGAAGGCTTTGCCCCGCAACTGGAAAAGGCGTTGAAGGCCAGGGGCCGCAATGTGAAGGTGGTGGGCGCCGGGGTTTCGGGCGACACCAGCACCCAAGGCCGCGCCCGGCTGGGCTGGGTGCTGGCGGGCATGAAGCAGGCACCCGATGTGGTGATATTGGAACTGGGCGCCAACGACATGCTGCGCGGGCAACCGCCCAAGACGGCGCGTGAGAATGTTGATGCCATGGTGAAGACGTTCAAGGCCAAGGGCGCCCGCGTGCTGCTGGCCGGCATGCGCGCCAGCCCCAATCTGGGCCGGGCCTATGTGACGGAATTCGAAGCGCTGTATCCGGCGGTGGCCAGGGCCAATGCGGTGTCGCTTTATCCCTTTTTTCTGGATGGCGTCGCGGCACAGCCGGGCCTGCAACTGGCCGATGGCATGCACCCCAATCCCAAGGGCGTGGGCGTGATGGTGGCGCGCATCCTGCCGGCGGTGGAGCGGGAGCTGGACAAGACAAGATGATGCGCTTGTTCGTCGGGCTGGAACTGCCGGCGGCGGTGAAGGCGGCGCTGCTGGCCAGCATGGGCGGCGTCGCCGGCGCACGCTGGCAGCGCGATGAACAATTGCACCTCACCCTGCGCTTCATCGGCGAGGTGGATCGGCACCAGGCCCAGGATATTGCCGCCGCGCTGGGCAGGGTGAACATCAGGCCGTTCGCCGCCGAACTGGGCGAGGCCGGCCATTTCGAGCATCGCGGCCGCATCGACACGCTTTGGGTGGGCGTGCGCCCGGCGGAAGCGGTGGCGGCGCTGGCGAAGGCCGTGAATGCAGCGCTGGCCGGGGTGGGCATCGCGCCCGAACCACGCGCCTTCGTGCCCCACATCACTTTGGCGCGCGGCCGCACCATGTTTGGCGTCTCCGCCTGGCCGCTGGCGCCGATCCCGCGCATTGGCTGGACGGTGGCCGGTTTTGCCCTGTTCGAAAGCCGGATGGGCAAGGATGGCAGCGATTATGGCGTCATCGCCCGCTGGCCGGCTTGACCATCACGGGGCGTGAACAGCGTTGCGCGTTGCGACAATCGTTTCATTTTGCGGCATGATTCCGTTGCAGATCGCAAGCGGCTGGCTGGCGTGATCCGCGATCAGAAAGAATAACTCCAATTTATCAATATGCCTGTCGGTTGGCATGCTTGTTGCACAACAAATCGCGTCGGCGTCTCCCCCCGGGATGCCGACAACCTTTTGCGCCGGCCGACCTGCGCCAGTCTGGAACTGAAAGCCGCCACCCAGCAGTCGGACAAATCGGTTCGCGGGGTCAAATGCGCGAACCGGGCCGACGGGAACCACACGTCCCGTCGGCCAAACCCCACCCATCTCCAACAGCTTGCTCTCCAGCCAAGCGCCAGCTTGCGCGCTGCCAGCGGCTTTGTGCAGCGCGGCGGCATCAGACCGGGGCACCGCCGCGCTGTCGGCCCATCGCGATTTTGTTAATACTTATTTTACTTGTTGTTAAGTCATTCTGCCGATATTTGGACGGTCGGCTTATCCACCCGCAACCGAATCAGGGATATTTCGACATGAAACTTCAGCTCGCCGCCATCGCCGCCCTCCTCTCCGCGTCCGCCGCCCAGGCCGTGGTCGCGCCCGCCATTCCGTTCACCGTCAGCCTGGAATCCGAAGCGCCGGGCATCCAGAACACCCGCGCCCTGTTCTCTGCTGTGGGCGTGGAACGCTTTGAAGATGTCGGCACCGGCGGTGGCCAGAGTTTCAACACCAATTTCGGCGGGTCAGCGTTCAACGGGACCTATACCGGCGTCGAGGTTCTTGGCTTTGATCAGTATGGCGGCGCCGGCGGCACCGGCCAATATGCCGTCACCTTCGATGACACCGGCTACAGCCTTGACCTGTCCACCGGCCTGCCCGGCGGCGTGACCTATTTCGGCTTCTGGCTGTCGGCCCTGGATGGTGGCAACAACGTCACCTTTTTCAGCGGCGGCAACCAGCTGTTCAGCTTTTCGGCCAGCGATGCCAAGACCTTCATCGACGGTCTGCCATCGGCCAGCAGCTATTACTGCAATCCCAATGCCAACTTCGCCACCGACAACTGCCACGAGCCCTATGCCTTCTTGAACTTCTATGCCCGCGGCGGCACCACCTTCGATCGGATCGTGTTCACCGAAAATCCGGAAGTGGGCGGTTATGAAAGCGACAACCACACGGTGGGCCAGTGGCGGCGCATGAGCGGCACCGTCATCCCGGTGGCCGGCACCACCACCGCCGTCCCGGAACCGGCC
>JAIXQY010000209.1 GCA_027485485.1 Sphingomonadales bacterium
AACCTCAGGAACCTGGGCGTCACCCGCACGCTGGTGCTGTTTGATGGCCAGCGCGTGGTGCAATCCAACGTCACCGGCCAGGTCGATATCGGCACCATGCCCACCGCGCTGGTGCAGCGGATCGATGTGGTGACGGCGGGCGCGTCGGCGGCCTGGGGCTCTGACGCGGTGTCGGGTGTGGTCAACCTGGTGCTCAACAAGAAGTTCGATGGTCTGAAGGCCAGCATCGAAGCCGGCGACACCTATGCCTTTGACCGGTTCAACTATCGCGTGCAGGGCGCGTGGGGCACCGGTTTTGACGATGATCGCGGCCGGGTGATCGTGGCCGGGAACTTCTTCAATGCACCCAGCAACGTGTTCGCCAATCAGCGCGGCTGGAACCAGTATCGCCAGCTGGTCAACAATCCGGCGGCCACGGCCACCAACAACGAACCGCGGTTGATCCACGCCAACAATGTCAACCTGGCCGGGGCCACCACCGGCGGCCTGATCGTGGCGGGCTGCCGCGCCGCGTTGTCGGCCACCAACACCTGCCCCTCAGGCCAATCCACCACCGGCACCCCGCTGCAGAATCAGCAATTTGGGGCCAATGGCACGCTGTCGGCCTTTGGCGGCACGCTGTTTTCCGGCCAGGTGGCGGCCAATGCCGAAAATCTGCAGGCCGAACTCAACAATCTGGCCATCCGCTATCGCACCGGTTCGGTGTTCAGTTTCGTTTCCTATGAGGTTGCCGATTGGCTGAAGCTTTCGGTGCAGGGCAATTATGGCGCCACCTTCAGCCGCAACAATTCGGTGCCGTTCATCCGCATCGGCGCGCAGGCCCCGTTCATCCGCATCGACAATCCGTTCGTGCCCGATGCCGTGCGCACGCAGATGACGGCGGCTGGCCTGCAGGCCATCCAGGTGGGCACCACCAACATCAACAACATCACGTCCAGCACGCTGAGCTATGACAATTTCGCCACCAACGCGGTTGGCGTGCCGGTGGCGACCACCGATCGCTCGCTGTGGCGCGGCGTGCTGTCGGCCGAAGGCGATCTGGGCGGCGGCTGGAGTTACAACGCCTATTACCAGCGCGGCGATGTGACGGTGTTCCAGCAGACCGAATCCAACGCCATCATCGCCAATTTCAACCGGGCCATCGATGCCGTGCGCAACCCCGCCGGCCAGATCGTCTGCCGGGTGAACGCCGATGCCATCACCACCAACGATGATCCGGCCTGCGCCCCACTGAACATCATGGGCACGGGCGCGGCCAGCCAGGCCGCCATCCGCTACATCAACGTTGCGCCGGGGCAGAATTTCCAGCGCCAGAAGCTGCGTCAGACGGTGACTGCCGCCACGGTGCAGGGCAAGCTGCCCGGTCTGGCGGCGGGCGATGTGGCGCTGGCCTTTGGCGGGGAATATCGCACCGAAGCCGGCACCATCACCAATGACCCCGGCGCCCAGGCGCGCATCTATTCGGTGGCCAATTTCCCCAGCTTTGCCGGCGGTTACAATGTGAAGGAAGGCTTTGTTGAAGTTGACGTGCCGCTGTTGAAGGACAATGGCCTGAAATCGCTCAATCTTTCGGGTGCGGTGCGCTACACTGATTATTCCACCAGCGGCAGCGTGACGACCTGGAAGCTGGGTGTGCTGTCTGACATCGTGGACGGCCTCAGGGTGCGTGCCACCCTGTCACGCGATATCCGCGCACCCAATCTGAACGAGCTGTTCTCCACCGGCCTGTCCACCCTGTCGTCGGCGGTGGACCCGCGCAACAATGTCAACGTGTCGATCTTCAGCTTTGCCAGCGGCAATGCCAATCTGCAGCCGGAAAAGGCCCGCACCTTCTCCGCCGGGATGGTGCTGCAACCCAGCTTCATTGATCGGTTCAGCCTGTCCATCGATTATTACCGCATCGCGCTTTCGGATGCGATCGTGCAGGTGGGGGCGAACGAAACGCTGCAGCGCTGCAATGCCGGCGAAACCGCCTTCTGCAGCCAGCTGGTGTTTGCCGGCGCGCCGGGGGCCAATGGCCTGCCGCTTCTCAGCCAGATCAACGTGTTCCCCAACAACATCGCGCGGCTGACCACGTCGGGTATTGATTATCAACTGGACTGGACGGTGCCAGCGCTGGGCGGCGATCTGAATTTCCGCGTGCTGGGCAATTATATCCTCAAGCTGGAACAGCAGCAGCTGGGCAACACCTTCAATCTGGCCGGCGCGATCGGGCCGGACAATCTGGGCGGCACCGGCTTCCCGCGCGCCCGCTTCACCGCATCGACCACCTGGAACAAGGATGATCTCAGCTTCACGGCGCAAACCCGCTTCATCGGCGCGGCAAAGCTGAACAACGCCTGGGGCCCGCGCGATGTGGACGACAACAAGGTGCCGGCCATCGCCTATGTCGATCTGCGCGGCAGCTGGAAGATGACCGATCATGTGCAGTTCTTCGCCACGGTGGACAATCTGCTGAACAAGGCGCCGCCCAACGTGGCAGCCGGCCCCGCGCAAGGGCAGACAAGCTACTATTTCACGCCGATCAACGGCATCATCTATGATGCGCTGGGCCGGCAATATCGCATCGGGGCACGGGTGAATTTCTGAGGAACCTGACGTTTTGGCAGGCCGGCGCGCAAGCATCTTGCCGCATGGCCCGTCTGGCGCGATGATGGCACAGCAATGGCCAAGCCGGGAAACGGCAGCCGGGATTGGGGAGGAATGATCATGGAACTGAACCGCAGGGATACGCTTGCCGGCGCTGCTGCTGCCGTAACGCTGGCCGCCGCGCCCGCTGCCGCCCAGATGGGCGCGCGCCGGCTGGGATCGAAGGAAAAGGTCGCCTATTGGGTGGCGACCGTCACGCCGTGCGATGCCAAGGGCATGTTTGATCCCGGCGCCATGAAGGCCGTGATGGAATGGCACCAGAAGTGCGGCGCCGATGGCGTGGTGGTGCTGGGCACGTCGGGCGAGTTCCCCAGCTTCTCGGTGGCGGAGCGCAAGCGCGTCACCGAAGTGGCGATGCAGCACAAGGGCAACATGAACATCATGGTGGGCCCGGGAACGCCCAACATCGTGGAAACCATCGATCTGGCCAAACATGCCCAAAGCGTGGGTGCCGATGGCCTGCTGGTGATCCCGCCCTTTTATTTCAACCAGCCGCCCAACGACGGCCTGATCCATTATTACACCCAGTTGTTCGAAGCGGTGTCGATCCCGATCAACCTCTATCATATCCCCGGCACGTCTGAGGTGTCGATCACGCACGAACTGCTGAGCGCGATGATGAAATATCCCCATCTGGCCGGCATCAAGGATTCGTCGGGCGATGCGGCGGGCTATGCCGAGTTTCTGAAGAAATTCCCGGAACTCAACATGCGTTGCGGCACGTCCAACAACCTGATCCCGGCGGTGGAGGCCGGCATGGGGGCGATCCTGGCCGATGGCAACCAGTTCAGCGACAAGTGCGCCGATATCTTCAAGACCTACAGAGCCAAGGGCGACTGGAAGGCCAAGCTGGCGCATCTGCAGGCCGCCCAGCGCGTCATCCGCGATCACAACATGGGGGCCAACACCTATGCCTCGATGAAATACATCCTCTCGCTGCGCATGGGCGGCCCGATGATGTATGCCCGCACGCCTTATCCGCAGCTTTCCGATGCGCAGAAGGCCAGCCTGAAGACCGGCCTGGAAAAGGCCATGGCCCTGCCGGCGGCTTGACCGTCGGCAGCAACAAGAATGCCGGCGGCTTGAGCGACGGAAAAAGGGGCAAACATATGAAGATCATTCTGCCAATCGCCGCAGCGTTGCTGCTCTCCACTGCCGCGGGCGCGCAGACGCCGGCCAAGGAAGGCACGATTGCCGCGCGCACCACCAACGGCGTCGCCAACTGGACGACATACAACGCCGATCTGAAGGGCAGCCGCTATTCGCCGCTGGATCAGATCAACGCCAGCAATTTCAAGGACCTGGAAATCGCCTGGCGCTTCAAGACCGACATCTTGGGGTCGCGCCCGGAGTATAAGCTGGAATCGACCCCGCTGGCCGTGGACGGGGTGATCTATACCACTGGCGGCACCCGCCGCGCCGTCGTGGCGCTCAATGGCGCCACCGGTGAACTGCTCTGGCAGTTCGCCCTGCACGAAGGCAAGCGTTCGGCCGAGTCCCCACGCGCCCTGTCCGGCCGCGGCCTGTCCTATTGGACGGACGGCACCCGCCGCCGCATCCTCTATGTCACCATCGGCTATCGCCTCGTCAGCCTTGATGCCGATACCGGCCGGCCCGATCCGGAGTTCGGCACCAATGGCGTCGTCGATCTGAAGACCGATTTCGATCAGGACATGGGCGATCTGGACACCGGCGAAGTCGGCGTCCACTCCGCTCCCGCCGTTTCGGGCAACAGCATCATCATCGGCGCGGCCTTCCGCGAAGGCTTCACGCCCAAGACCCACAACAACACCAAGGGCTATGTCCGCGCCTTTGACGTGCGCACCGGCAAGCGCATGTGGACCTTCCACACCGTGCCCAAGCCCGGCGAGTTCGGCTATGACACATGGCTGAACAAGTCGGCCGACATCAACGGCAACACCGGCGTGTGGACGCAGGTTTCGGTCGATGAGGAGCTGGGCCTGGCCTATCTCGCGGTGGAATCCCCCACGTCCGACTTTTTCGGCGGCAAGCGGCCGGGCAACAATCTGTTCGGCAACAGCCTGGTGGCGGTTGACCTCAAGACCGGCGAACGCCGCTGGCACTTCCAGTTGATCCATCACGAAATCTGGGATCTGGACAACAGCTCCGCCCCGTTGCTGATGGACGTGACGGTGGACGGCAAGCCGCGCAAGGTTGTCGGCCTGCCGTCGAAGCAGGGTTTCTTCTATGTGTTCGACCGGGCCACCGGCCAACCGGTGTGGCCGATCAAGGAAACCAAGGTGGCCAAGGGCAATGTGCCCGGCGAATGGTACAGCCCCACCCAGCCGATGCCCTCCAAGCCGCCGGTCTATGCGCGCAATGGCGTCGAGGACAAGGATCTGATCGATTTCACGCCTGATCTGAAGAAGAAGGCGCTGGAGTTGACCAGCAAATATGTGCTGGGCCCGGTCTACACCCCGCCAATCGTTTCCACGCCCGAGAAGTTCGGCGTGATCAACAACTGGGCGCAGGGTGGCACCAACTGGCCGGGCGGTTCCTTCGATCCGGAAAGCGGCATCGCCTATGTCTATGCCTGCGGGGCCTGCATCAGCTCCACTGGCCTGCTGCCGCCGCCCGCCGGCCTGTCCGACATTCCGCTGGTGGTTGGCGTTGCCGGCCAGCCGGTGACGATGATCAAGGGCCCGGGCGAAGGTGCCGGGGCCGACAGCCCGGCCCCGGCCGCCGCGCCTGGTGCCGGCAATGCCGGGCCGCCGCGTCTGGCCGTTGATGGCCTGCCGCTGGTCAAGCCGCCCTATGGCACGATCAGCGCCATCGATGTGAACAACGGCACCATCAAATGGCAGGTCGCCCACGGCGAGACGCCGGATTTCGTGCGCAACCATCCCATCATCAAGGCGATGGGCGGCATCCCGCGCACCGGCCAGTCCACCTATCAGATCGGCACTTTGGTGACGAAATCGGTGGTCATCGCCGGCGAAAACCAGTTCACCCGCACCGAAGACCGGCCGCGCGGTGCCATGCTGCGCGCCTATGACAAGCAGACCGGGGCAGAGGTGGGCGCGGTGTATATGCCCTCCACCCAATCGGGTTCGCCGATGACCTATATGGTCGGCGGCAAGCAGTATATCATCGTGCCGACCAGCGGCGGCAATGCCTCGGGCGAATTCCTCGCCTATGCGCTGCCGAACAAGAAGTAAGGACGCCCAGACGTGAAGATTGCCCTGCCCATCCTGTTTGCAGCCCTTGGCCTGGCCGGGGCGGCGCTGGCCCAATCGGCCGGCAAATCGGTGTGGCAGGGCATCTACACCACCGAACAGGCCGATCGCGGCGCCGGGGTCTATGCCCAGCGCTGCGGCGCCTGCCACGGCGCGGCGCTCAATGGCACCGGCGAGGCGCCGCCGCTGATCGGCGGGGAGTTCGTCAGCCATTGGGACACGATGACAGTGGGCGATCTTTATGATCGGGTGCGCACCACCATGCCGCAGAATGATCCCATGTCGATGACGCGGGACGAATATGCTGATGTGCTGGCCTTCCTGTTGAAAACCAACGGCTTCCCGGCCGGTGTACAACCGCTCGACAAACGCTCGGAAGTGCTGGCCACCATCGGCATCACGGCGGAAAAGCCGGCCGATCGTTGATCGGCCCACAAGGGGGGATCGCATGAAAGCTTTCATCTGCGCCGGTCTGCTGCTGGCCGGCAGCGCCGCGGTTGCCCAACCGGCCGCCACACCGGCCGCGCCGCCGCGCCCGGTGTGGACGGTGGAGACGCTGCCAAAGCCGGCCCAGCTGACGCCCGAAACCAACAAGCAGCCCAACCCCTATCGTACCGAATTCGGCTTTCTGAAGCTGCCGGCGGGCCGCGTCATGGGCTCCACCAGCGCGGTGGCGGTGGACAGCAAGGGCCATATCTGGGTGGCGGAACGCTGCGGCGCCAACAGCTGCGCCAACTCAGCCATCGATCCGATTGTGGAGTTCGATGCCCAGGGCAACTTCATCAAGGCCTTTGGCGGCGGGATGACGGTGTTTCCGCACGGTTTCAGCATCGATGCCGCTGACAATATCTGGCTCACCGATGCCCGCGC